>JAITWS010000065.1 GCA_031285185.1 Methylobacillus sp. | reverse complement strand
GCAAGCGGCGGCACGGGCGGAATGTTTTCATAACCGTAAAGACGCGCGATTTCCTCGATCAGATCTTCTTCGATTTCAATATCGAAACGCCAGGAAGGCGGCGTCACGAGAAATTCATCGCCCTGCCGCGCGAGCGGCATTCCCAGACGTTGCAGCAAATCCGCAAGTTCGGTTTGCGAAAGCGCGATGCCGAGCACGCGCCGCACGCGCTCCGGGCGCAAACGCACCGCCGGACGCGATGGCAACGCCGCCGATGTTTCGCTCATCGCTCCGGCAGCGCCGTCGCAAATTTCGAGCAGCAACTGCGTCGCGCGTTCCAGCGCTTGCGCGGTCGCGGCGAAATCCACACCGCGTTCGAAGCGGTAGGATGATTCGGTGGAAAAATTCAAGCGCCGTGCTTTGCCGACGATGGCCGCCGGGCTGAAAAACGCGCTTTCGAGAAAAATATTCGCGGTCGCATCCGACACCGCCGTCGCCGCGCCGCCCATGATGCCGGCCAGCGCAATCGCGCCGCTGTCGTCGGCGATCACGAGATCGTCGGTTTGCAATTCCACGGTTTGCTGATTCAGCAGTTCCAGTTTTTCGGCGGGCTGCGCCATGCGTACCTGAATGTCGCCGCGCAGTTTGTCGAGATCAAACGCGTGCATGGGCTGACCGAGTTCCAGCAACACATAGTTGGTCACATCCACAATCGCGGAAATGCACCGCACGCCGCTGCGTTCCAGCCGCTGCTTCATCCACTCCGGCGTGGTCGCGCGCGCATTGACGCCGCGCACGATGCGCCCGGTGTAGCGCGGACATGCGCCTGCATCGGCCACGCGCGCGATTTTCTTTTCCTCATGCGCCGCCACGACGGGCGTGATGCGCGGAGCCGTCATCGGCGTTCCGGTCAGCGCGGCCACTTCGCGCGCGATACCTTGAATGCTGAGGCAATCGCAACGATTGGGTGTGAGCTTGAGCGTGAACAGATGATCGTCGAGATTGAGCCAGTCGCGAATGTCGCGTCCCACGGGCGCGTCCGCCGGGAGTTCGAGCAAGCCGTTGCTTTCTTCGGCAAGTCCGAGTTCCTTTGCGGAACACATCATGCCGAACGATTCCACGCCGCGCACCTTGGCGCGTTTGATTTCAAAACCGGGCAATGTCGCGCCCACCAGCGCGCACGGTGCTTTGAGGCCGACCCGCGCGTTCGACGCGCCGCATACGATTTGCAGCGGTTCGCCCGCGCCGATGTTCACGCGCAACACTTGCAGGCGATCCGCGTCGGGATGTTTTTCCGCCGCGACGATTTCGGCGATCACCACATGATCGAACGCGGGCGCGACCGGATCGAGTTCCTCGACTTCCAGCCCCGCCATCGTGAGCAAATGCGACAACTCTTCGCTGGAAAGCGGAGGGTTCGCCATGCTACGCAGCCACTGTTCGGAAAATTTCATATCGTTGAGTTCGTCACGCGAATTGTTTGAGGAAGCGCAGATCGTTTTCAAAAAACAGGCGCAGATCGTTCACGCCGTAGCGCAGCATTGCGAGGCGCTCGACACCGAAGCCGAAGGCGAAGCCGATGTATTTTTCGCTGTCTATGCCGACATGTCCAAGCACATTGGGATGCACCATGCCGCAGCCCGCGACTTCCAGCCATTTGCCCTGGCGCGCGCCGCGCGTGAAGGCGAGATCAATCTCGGCGGACGGCTCGGTAAAGGGGAAAAACGACGGGCGGAAACGCACTTGCAAATCGTCCGTCTCGAAAAAGTTTTTGAGGAAATCCGCGATCACGCCCTTGAGGTCGGCGAAGCTCACGGCCTCGCCGATCCACAGACCTTCCACCTGATGAAACATGGGCGAATGCGTCGCGTCGGAATCCACGCGATAAACGCGGCCGGGCGCGATGATACGCACATCCGGCATGACATCCGATGCCTTGTGTTTGGCAACGTGCGCCTGCATGTAGCGCACCTGTATCGGCGAAGTGTGGGTACGCAGCACATGCTGCTCGTCCACATAAAAAGTGTCGTGCATCGCGCGCGCGGGATGGTCTTCGGGAATGTTGAGCGCGGTGAAATTGTAGAAATCGGTTTCGATTTCCGGCCCCTCGGCCACTTCAAAACCGATGGAGTGGAACAGTTGCTCGATGCGCGCCAGCGTGCGCGTCACCGGATGCAAACCGCCCTGCCCTTTGCCGCGTCCCGGCAATGTCACATCCAGCGTTTCGCTTGCGAGTTTTTGCGCTTGTCCGGCTTGCAAAATCGCGTCACGACGGTTTTGCAGCGCCTGCTCCACACCTTGCTTGACCACGTTGATCGCCGCGCCCGCCGCCGGACGTTCCTCGGCGGAAAGTTTGCCCAAGCCTTTGAGCAACTCGGTCAACACGCCGCTTTTGCCGAGGTATTTCGCCTTGGCTTGCTCCAGCTCCGCAATCGTCGCGCACGCGGCGAAATCGCGCTGGGCATCGGTGAGTATGTGTTCCGGGTTTTGCATTATTTGTTTTGCATTGTTTTCGTTTGACGGCTGCGCCGAAAAGAAAAAAGGAGGCCGGTCAGCCTCCTTTTCTTTCGCTACCCGTCAAGCAGCGCCGAGGCCGGTTTTCGCCACTTCGGCAAACTTGGCGAATGCCGGTTTGTCGAATACGGCCAGATCAGCCAGCACCTTGCGATCCACTTCGACCGCCGACTTTTTGAGGCCGTTCATGAAACGGCTGTATGTCAGGCCGCACTCGCGGGCACCCGCGTTGATACGGGCGATCCACAGCGCGCGGAACTGGCGCTTGCGTTGACGACGGTCGCGGTAGGCATATTGCCCCGCCTTCATCACCGCCTGTTTGGCGATGCGGTAAACGTTTTTGCGACGACCACGATAACCCTTGGCCGCGTCCAGAACCTTTTTGTGACGCGCCCGGGCGATTACACCACGTTTGACTCTTGGCATTTTTTATCTCCTTATTGAGTCGGCATCATGGCGCGCACGCGCTGGATGTCGGTTGCGGAAATGATGGCCGTGCCGCGCAGTTTGCGTTTCTGCTTGGTGGTCTTCTTGGTGAGGATGTGGCGCAGGTGCGAGTGGGTACGCTTGACCTTGCCGTTTCCCAGGAACTTGAAGCGCTTTTTGGCGCCGCTCTTGGTCTTCATTTTGGGCATTTCGTTCTCCTTTGCGAGATTGATTAAGAAGCGATCGGGCATGCCTTGAGCCGCGTCGCTTCGGGGGTTGCTACAACTTCTGTTACTGCGAAATCATTTGGTCTTTTTATGCGGACCCAGCATCATAATCATCTGGCGGCCTTCCATCTTGGGGAATTGCTCGACCACCGCGTGTTCCTGCAAATCGGCTTCAATGCGCTTCAACAGCGCCAGGCCAAGCTCCTGATGGGTGATTTCCCGACCGCGAAAACGCAAGGTCACCTTGGCCTTGTCACCGTCCTGCAAAAAGCGGGTCAGATTACGCAGCTTGACCTGATAATCGCCTTCATCCGTGCCGGGGCGGAACTTCACTTCCTTGATCTGAACCTGTTTTTGCTTCAGCCGGGCTTCGTGCTGCTTTTTGCTCTCATGATATTTGAACTTGCCGTAATCCATCAGACGGCACACCGGCGGCGCTGCCTGCGGCGCGATCTCCACGAGATCAATGTCCGCCTCTTCCGCGAGGGAGAGCGCCTGCTTCAAACTCACGATGCCGAGCTGCTCGCCATCCACCCCGATCAAGCGAATCTGGGACGCCGTGATGTCCCCGTTGATCCGCGTTTCCTTTTCCTGAGCGATATCAAATACTCCAAATCAAAAAATAATCAGGCCGCGCCACCCCGGCTGGAAACCTCGTCGCGCAAACGCGTTATCAACGTCTGCAACGGCATGGAACCCAAGTCCTCGCCTTTTCGGGTACGCACGGCCACTTGTCCGCTTTGCATTTCACGCTCGCCCGCGACCAGCAGGTACGGCGTTTTCTGCAAGCTATGTTCGCGTATTTTAAAGTTTATTTTCTCATTCCTCAAGTCCGCCTGCACGCGCAAACCGTTTTTCACGAGTTCGGCGACCACAGATTCGACATAAGGCGCTTGCGCGTCGGTGATATTCATCGCCACCGCCTGCACCGGCGACAACCAAAGCGGCATCGCGCCCGCATGGTTTTCGATGAGTATGCCGAGGAAGCGTTCCATCGAGCCGACAATGGCGCGATGCAGCATCACAGGCGGCTTGCGCGAGTTGTCATCGGCCACATATTCCGCGCCGAGACGCACCGGCAAATTGAAATCGAGCTGTATCGTGCCGCATTGCCACAGCCGCCCCAGCGAATCCTTGAGCGTAAATTCAATCTTGGGACCGTAAAACGCGCCCTCGCCCGGTTGCAGATCGTACTTCAAGCCGTTTTCGGTCAGCGCGGCGGCCAGCGCGGTTTCCGCCTTGTCCCAGCTTTCGTCGGAGCCGACGCGCTTCGCGGGGCGGGTGGAAAGTTTCACCAGCACATCGTTAAAGCCGAAATCCGCGTAAACCTCTTGCAGCATGACGATGAAAGCCGCCACTTCGGAGCGCACCTGATCTTCGGTGCAGAAAATATGCGCGTCATCCTGCGTGAATCCGCGCACGCGCATCAGCCCGTGCAAGGCGCCGGACGGCTCATTGCGGTGACACGCGCCAAATTCCGCAAGGCGCAAAGGCAGATCGCGGTAGCTGTGCAAACCGCTGTTGAAAATCTGTACGTGGCCGGGGCAATTCATCGGCTTCACCGCGTAATCGCGGTTCTCGGAAGCCGTGGTAAACATGTTCTCGCGGTAATTTTCCCAGTGGCCGGAACGTTCCCACAACACGCGATCCATCACCAGCGGAGTACGCACTTCCTGATAACCGTGATCGCGGAATTTGGCGCGCATGTATTGCTCGACTTCCTGCCACAACGTCCAGCCCTTGGGATGCCAGAACACCATGCCGGGCGCTTCGTCCTGCATGTGAAACAAATCGAGCTGCTTGCCCAACCGGCGATGATCGCGCTTTTCAGCCTCTTCCAGCATGAACAGATACGCGTCCAGATCTTCCTTCTTCGCCCACGCGGTTCCGTAAATGCGTTGCAGCATCTCGTTATTGGAATCGCCGCGCCAATAAGCGCCCGCGACCTTCATCAGCTTGAACGCCTTGAGCTTGCCGGTCGAAGGCACATGCGGGCCGCGGCACAGATCGGTGAAATCGCCCTCGCTATAAAGCGAAACGTCTTCGCCCTGCGGAATGCTCGCGATGATCTCGGCCTTGTAATGCTCGCCCAGCGATTTGAAATACGCCACCGCCTCGTCGCGCGGCAACACCTTGCGCGTCACCGGAATATCGCGTTTGGCCAGTTCCGCCATGCGCTTTTCAATCGCCTCGAGGTCTTCCGGCGTAAACGGGCGCTTGTACGAAAAATCATAGTAAAAGCCGTTTTCGATCACCGGCCCTATCGTCACCTGCGCCTCGGGAAACAACTCCTTCACCGCATAAGCCAGCAAATGCGCGGTGGAATGACGAATCAAATCCAGCCCGTCCGCATCGCGCTCGGTGATGATGGAAAGCTCGGCATCTTCGGAAATGAGATGGGAAGTATCAACCAGCCTGCCGTTGACCTTGCCCGCCAACGCCGCCCGTGCCAAACCCGCGCCGATATTCTGCGCCACATCAAGCACGGTCACCGGCGCATCGAATTTGCGCTCGGAACCATCCGGCAAACGGACAACTGGCATTATGAATCCCGTAAAAATAACAAAAGCCGCAAGCGGCTTTTGTTGGGCATTGGTAGGCGCGATTGGACTCGAACCAACGACCCCCACCATGTCAAGGTGGTGCTCTAACCAGCTGAGCTACGCGCCTGAAAAGCTGTGCATTCTAGCGGATAACGCGGCAGGGAGCAAATAAAACGTTCGCCGCCTCGCGTGAATAAACGATATTTTGATATCCCGTCATTGCGAGCGCAGCGAAGCAATCCAGAAAGCTGCTGGATTGCCACGGCGCTACACGCCTCGCAATGACGACGGGTTTAATTCCCTTTTGGAGAAGCAACGAGGTGTGAGGGGCGGAGATAAATGCTCCGATCGTTCTAAGCTTGTCGAAAGATGGGCGATGCGAGGCAGGTTGTAGTGAAGGTAGCAACCGAATAACAACCCTTACCCCTTACCCCAAAGCATTAATAAACGCCAAAACCCTGGCGCGCTGCGCCTTGGTCAAACGATGAAATTTCACCAGCAAATCCGCCTCTTCATCCGCCTCGGCATAAAAATAAGTCGTCGGAACCTTCAAAGCGGCTGCGATTCTGCTCACGGTTCCAAAATCGGGAACATGCTTGCCCCGCTCGTATTGGTTCATTCGCGCGCTCACGGACATCTCATCCATCCCCGCCAGAACTCCCAACCCTGCCTGCGATAGCCCGGCTTGCGCGCGCGCCTCCTTGAGACGCTTCGCAATCACATTCATTCAGCCTTCTCCTCAAAGGCTAAGATGTTCTTAGTATCTCTTTACGGGCGGGCTAAGGTGTTCTTAGTATTCTCACCCTCCTTTTTACTAAAGATTCCTTAGTTTTGCTTTTTTGGTTATACTAAGGATTACTTAGTTTCGGTTTTCCGCACGATACAACAAATCGTCCACCGCACTAAGTCCACCGAATGAACCTGCAACCATTGATCGAAAGGGAGTTACCATGAACGCAAACCGTTTTAAACGCATCTTCAGCAAACGCCTCGGTATGCTCATCGCCGTCGGCGAACAAACCAAAACGCAAGGCAAGGAACCGGGGCAGGGGGACACCGCAGGTGTTCTTCCGCTTGCGGGGGAGGGCTGGGGTGAGGGCATGAACATCATCGCCAAACTCGC
>JAITWS010000058.1 GCA_031285185.1 Methylobacillus sp. | reverse complement strand
TTGCTTCAGCCAATCCGTCAACGCCTGTTTATTTCCAAAAATCCGGCTGCCCTCGCCGCCCACGCCATCATCCGGTTTGAGCACGCACGCGCCGTCGCCGAGCGCGGCAAGATTGTCTGATGCGAACGTTGCGACAACGGGAATGCCCGCGCGCGCCAGTAGTTCGCAAGTGGCGGATTTGCTCGCGGCGATTTTGATTGTGTCAGGATGACTGGCGAGCAAGCGCGCACCGTGGCGCATGGCGAGTTCGCACATGCGCGCGAGAATGCCGCCGCTTTCCGGCGCGATCGGCCATACGGCATCGGCTTCCTGCATGTGTTTTTCCCAGATCGCCCAGACATCGCATTCGGGAGAAATTTTCACGGACGCGCATTCATGCGACGGAACCAGACGCGCGTCATGCGTCGTGCTGATTTTTATTTCAGGCAAACGCGACAAACCGCCCGCCACGGCGTTCAACATCAACGCGCCTTCTTGCGCGAGCGAAGGCGGCAACGGCTCGCGGTATAATCCCCCGCCAGTCACAAATTCGCAGACGAAAATTTTCACGTGGAAATCATTCCGGTTATTGATCTTTTGCAAGGCCAGGTCGCGCGCGCGCAACGCGGGGAACGCAGTCATTATCTGCCGATTCAAACATCGCTGCGCGCGGGAAGCGATCCCGCCGACATCACCGATGCCCTGCTCGAATTATACCCATTCAAAACGCTCTACATCGCCGATCTCGACGCGATACAAGGAAGAGGCAGCCACGCCCGCATCGTATGCGGTCTCGCGCAACAGCATCCGCAAATCACATTCTGGGTGGACAGCGGCATACGCGCGCCGGAGCAATGGGAATACCGCGACATGGAAAATATCCGCTGCGTGATCGGCAGCGAATCGCTGGAAACGCTGCGGCAATATCATCGCTTGATGGAAGAGTTGGCTCCCGTTCTTTCGCTGGATTTTGGTCGGGATGGTTTCATCGGAGCGACCGCGCTGCTTGAGCCGAACTGCTGGCCGGAAAACGTGATCTGCATGACGCTGAGTAAAGTTGGAAGTTACGAAGGCGCGGATGTGGAAACGCTGACGCGCCTGCTGCGCCACGCGCCCCAAACCAAAATTTACGCGGCGGGCGGCATACGCGACGCGGACGATCTGCAACAACTCAAAACCCTGGGCATCACCGGCGCACTCGTCGCCAGCAGTTTGCACGATGGGCGGATTTCAGCTTCAGAGATCGCGCGGTTGATGGCATAAAACCCGGCCAGGCCGGGTTATCATCCATTTGAAACAGATGTGAAAGCGGGTTTGAAAACCGCTCTACACCGCCGCCAATCGCTCTACCGTATCAGGAAATTTATCCACCATACGAATCAGCAGCGCCGCTTGCGCGTTGGGTTTGGCGCGTCCCTGCTCCCAGTTTTCCAATGTGCGCGGATTGGTACGAAGATGGCGCGCGAATACCGCGCGTGACAGGTGCAAACGCTCGCGCAAAGCCAGCAGCTCGTCCGCGCTCACCTCGGGCGGCGGGGGCATTTTTACCACATGCGTGCGTAGCGTGATCTTGCCTGCGCGGGCGGCAGCCAAGGCTTCAAAGCCTTCGGCGATCTCTTCAAAAAGGTTCCGTTTTTTCATAATGCGGCCTCCAGTTCCGCTTTCAGCATCCCCTTGAGTTTCTTTTTCTCATGGGAACTCAAATCATCCAATTCATCTTTGTCGTACAAGGTAAACAACCAGAATTGCGAACCGCCATTCCACCAATAGTAAATCACCCGCAACCCACCGCGCTTGCCTTTTTCACGGCGCGGATCGCCGTGTCGTAATTTTCGCAGACCACCTGTACCTTCAATCATGTCACCAGCATCTGGATTTTTCAGCATGTTTTCTTGCAGGGCACGAAGACCATCGTCATCCAGGTAATGATCCCGGTAACGAGAAAAGGCAGGCATCTCAATAAAGACAGCGTCCATCGCTCGAATTATACGCAAATTGAGTATGGCGGCAAGAAAATCATCAAGAACGCATGGCGTAAAAAAACCCGGTCAAGCCGGGTTTTTCGTGACGGGTTTCAACCTGCCTGAAATGGATGCGAATTGGCCGGGTCTTTGTATTTGCGTACCACGTCGGCGGCTTTGGGTTCGCCGGCCACGGCGCTTTTGATGGCTTGTTTGGTGGCGCGGTAGTTCCAGTCCTGGATGCGTTCGTCTATGTCGGCTTTGTGGTCTATGAACACGCCCACGCAGATGAAGATATCGTCCGTCTCGTCGGCGGGAATTGTGCCGTCGGCGACGCAATCCATGACGGCCATCGCAACGCCGCGCTGCGCGGGGCCGAACATTTGCACGGCTTGTTTGCCGTTTTTGATCGTGACCTTGTTGAACATCACGGTTGCGGGTTTGGTCATCATGTTGGGCGCGACCACAGCCAGCAGACCGTTCACGCCTTGTTTCTGATTGGTCACGGCGCGGGTAAAGGCACGTTCCGCGGCGGAGTTGCGCGGTCCCATGACGAGATCAATGTGGGCGACGTTCAGCAAATCCAGCCCGCTGCCGTCGGGGCGTTGATCTATGACCAGCGCCTCGCCCACCAACACGCGATCAATAACGCGGCTGCCGGGTTTTCTCGCCGCAGATGCGGACGAGCCGGAAGACGACGACGCATCGGCTTTGCCGCCGCCGAACAGCCCCAAAATTTTATCCAGAATAGACATTGCTCAATCCTGCCGGTCTTTTCAGTGTGGCGCGGACGACTGCGCCCCCGATTCGGGAGCGCGGTCGCGCATCTTTAGTTTTTCGCCGCGAACGGGTGCACGGATTCTTTGTATTTTTTCACTACTTCGGCGGCCTTGGGTTCGCGCGCAACTGCGTTTTTGATTGCTTGCTTGGTTGCCTGATAGTTCCATTCCTGGATGCGTTCGTCTATGTCGGCCTTGTGGTCTATGAACACGCCCACGCAGATGAAAATATCGTCGGCTTCTTCCAGCGGGATCGTGCCGTCGGCGACGCAATCCATGACGGCCATGGCCACGCCGCGTTGCGCGGGACCGAACATTTGCACGGCTTGTTTGCCGTTTTTGATCGTCACCTTGTTGAACATCACAGTCGCGGGTTTCGCCATCAGATTGGGCGCGACCACGGCCAACAGGCCGTTCACACCTTGCTTCTGATCGGTCAGGGTGCGGCAAAAAGCCTCTTCCGCAGCGGAGCCGCGCGGCCCCATGATGAGGTCAATATGCGCGACGTTCAGCAGGTCAAGCCCGCTGCCGTCAGGACGGTTGTCAATGACGAGAGCCTCGCCTACCAGAACGCGGTCAATTACTGCCATTATTGTCTCCTTAGATTTGTGAGGCACACATTGGGGTGTGTCATGCCGAGCCAAAAAACATTGGTACAAATTGAAATAAACAACAGAAAACCGAGTTCCCCGCACTCGGCTTTCAGCCCTTCCAAAATCAAATCTTCAACTTCAAGCGGCTAATGTCCGCGCATTATACGCGGACAAAAATAAAAAGGTGCGCTTTATCCTGAATTATTTGATCCAACTCAAATCTGGTTCAAAACTAGTCCAAAACATTAGCGCGCAAGCCCGCGCAAAACTGTTCCATTTCGTCCATCAGCGGCGGCGGCGTGTTCTGTCCGCGCAACACCGCGCCCAGGTGTTCGGCCACGGCGTCGAAATGCGTGGCGTTGAGTCCGAGCGTGGCCAGATGTTCCCGCGCCTTCCGCATATCCATGCCCTCGAACACCGGGCCGCCCAGCGCTGCCGAAAGAAACGCGATCTGCGACTGGATTTGCGCTTCCATTTCCTGCGCGGTGTCGAGATCGAAGTATTTTTTGATGCGCGGGTCAACGAGCGCCTTGCCGTAAAAACCGCGCACGATGGATGACACCACACGCTCGCCGCCGAGGCGACTGAACAGGCTGGCGTTACGCACGAAAGCATCGGTTTTGACGGTGGTCAGACGGCTCGCATTGACGCGCCCGGAATAGGGTGTCGCAGTGGAATCGCCGCTGGCGAGGCTGAGGCGGCTCGCGTTGGCGCGCGCCGAGTACGAACTGGCCTGCGTGTCAGACTTCGCAGTCGCCAACCGACTGGCATTATCCTTGTTTGCAAACGCAGTAACCTTGTCCATGTGTGCCTCCTGAAAAACGCATACAGCAAACTGACAATATACGCCAAAGAACGGGACGCGCAAAGACGTTCTGGATTTAATCCGCACGAAAAAAAGACCCGGATCGCGCGCGACCCGGGTCTTGATTTGGACAAACCGTTTGTCTTTTTATTCGAGGTTGGCGTGCAAGGCGCGCATCCCTTCTTCGGTCAGCCCCTTGTCGTGCACGATTTTGGACACGATGGATTCAAGGAATACCAGCGTGGAAAGTTCGAACACCGTGCCCATGGGCATCCCCTTGACGACGCCGAAGCTTTGTTCGTTGCCGCTGCCGATCGCGCAAACCAGATCGGCCAATTCGGCCATCGGGGATTTGCTCTTCATGGAAATCACGGCCACTTTCGCGCCCTGGGATTTGGCTTTTTTGACCAGCGGCATGAGTGTTTCGGTGCCGCCGGAGCCGGAGATCACGAGGAACAGATCGCCCGCCTGTATGCTGGGAGTGACGATTTCGCCGACCATGTAAACCTTGTAGCCGCTGTGCATGAGGCGCATCGCGAAGAAGCGGGAAACGAGACCGGAACGACCGGCGCCGGTAATGAAAATACGGTTGGCTTGGTCAACGGCGCCGACAATCTTGTCAACCAGACCTTCATCGGTGGCCTGAAGAACGCTGGCGATTTTACTGAGAACCAGATCCTGATGCATGATATTCACCCTAACGTAGTCTGTATCTGAAAAAAGAAAATCCACCAGATCGGATCAAGGATTTGAACCGAAATGGTGGATGTGTTTGCTACGCCGACAATCAGGCAGTGCGTGCCAGATTGGTGATTTCGGCGGCGGCGGCAGCCGGATCAGCAGCACCGTAGATGGCAGCGCCAGCCACGATGATGTTGGCACCGGCCTTCACAACTTGCTGAACGGTTGCGGGCTTGATGCCGCCGGCAACGGAGATCTGCACGTTGAGGCCGAGACCGGCCACCAGACCGAGGTCGGCAAACGGGGTTTGACCCGCAGCTTGCTGATCCAGGCCGGTGTGCACACCGATGATGTGGGCGCCGAGGGCGGCCACTTCCTTGGTGCGCTGTGCCTTGTCGGCCACGTTGATGAGGTCAACCTGAGCCTTCTTGCCATAGGCATTGGCCACGTCAACCACACCCTTGATGGTGCCGATGTCGGCAGTGCCCAACACGGTGGTGATGTCAGCGCCGGCCTTGAAGAACGGCTCGGCTTCGTAGTAACCGGCGTCCATGGTCTTCAGGTCAACCAGAATCAGGTTGTTGGGGAACTTGGAACGCAGGGTCTTCAGCAGGTTGATGCCGTTGTGCTTGATGCAGGGGGTACCGATTTCCAGAATGTCAACGTGCGGGGCGACCTTTTCTGCCAGCGCCACGGTTGCGTCGAAATCCAGGGAGTCGAGTGCCATTTGAACTAAGGGTTTTGCCATGATTAATTTCCTCTAGTTGATAAAGTTATGCTTGTGTTGCAGGTTGATGAAACAAATCCATGAGGCTTAGGCGGCCGATTCGACCAGCTCGCGAATTTCGCGGGCGGCCAATTCGGCTGCGGGAGAACCCGTGATCGCGCCTCCGATCACAACGATATCCGGACCTGCCTTGACGACTTGCTGAACCGTGGCTTGCTTGATGCCGCCTGCCACGGAAATCTTGACGTTCAGGCCGAGAGCCACCATCGCGGCGAGATCGGCAAACGGGGTTTGACCCGCGAGTTGCTGATCTATGCCGGTATGAATGCCGATGATGTGCGCGCCGAGCTTTGCGGCTTCCCTGGCGCGCGCGGCCTTGTCCTGAACGTTGATAAGGTCAACTTGAGCCTGTTTGCCATAGGCATTGGCCACGTCAACCACTCCCTTGATGGTGCCGAGATCGGCCGTTCCGAGAACGGTGGTGATATCGGCGCCAGCCTTGAAGAAGGGTTCCGCTTCGTAGTACCCGGCATCCATTGTTTTCAGGTCAACGAACAACAGCTTGTCCGGGTGGGCGGCCTTGATCGCTTTCACCAGCGCGAGACCGTTGACCTTGAGGCAAGGCGTGCCGATTTCGATGATGTCCACATAAGGTCCCGCCTGACGGGCGAGCGCCAATGTCTGTTCGTAGTCCAGTGAATCCAGAGCCACCTGAATGAGTGGTTTTGCCATGGTATTTCCTCCGCAAAGGTTTCAGGATAAATAATTTCCGGAAATTTTTCCAACACGATTTGCGATTGTGCCGGAAAAAAGTTCAAAGGCCAACCGGCATATTCCCGATTGGCCTCCTCCGAAAACGGCTTACAGTTTTTCCGCGAGCGCCTTTTCCAGTTTGTTTTGATCCGCGACGAAGCCGCGAATGCCTTCGGCGAGTTTTTCGGTCGCCATCGCATCCTCGTTCAGCGCGAAGCGGAATTCCTCTTCCGTCATCTTCGCGGGCGGGGTCTTGGTCGCGCCGCTGCTCTTGAGCGCCTGCGCCAGTGTGCCTTCGGTTGCGGCCAGTTCCTGCAACAGATTCGGCGATACGGTCAGACGGTCACAACCGGCCAGCGCGATGAGTTCGCCGGTGTTGCGGAAGGATGCGCCCATGACCACGGTCTTGTAACCGTGTTCCTTGTAATACGCATAAATCGCGCGGACGGAGACCACGCCCGGATCGGTTTCCTGCGTGTATTCCGTGCCGGGATTTTTGGCCTTGAACCAGTCGAGGATGCGGCCTACGAACGGGGAAATCAGGAACACGCCCGCTTCCGCGCACGCACGCGCCTGACCGAAACCGAACAGCAGGGTCAGGTTGCAGTTGATGCCTTCCTTTTCGAGAATTTCACCGGCCTTGACACCTTCCCAGGTGGAAGCCAGCTTGATGAGCACGCGGTCGCGCTTGACGCCCGCGTCTTCGTACAGCTTGATAAGTTTGCGACCCTTGGCGACCATCTTGTCAATATTGAACGACAGACGCGCGTCCACTTCGGTGGAGATGCGACCCGGCACGACCTTGGAAATTTCGATGCCGATCAGAACGGCCAGTTTATCCGCCGCGTTTTCGATTTGCGCCGCCTTGCTGCCACCCTGCGCCTTGGCGTAGGCGATGGACTCTTCGATCAGGTGCGCGTATTGCGGCAACGTGCTGGCCTTGAGCAGCAGGGACGGGTTGGTGGTCGCGTCAACCGGCTTGACGCTCTTGATCGCTTCCACATCACCGGTGTCGGCGACGATGGTGGTCATCGCCTTTAATTGTTCGAGCAAATTTGCCATGGGCTTCTCCTTGATTCTGTAAATGTTCAAACTAAAGCAAAAATTTGTTGTTGAATTTCGTGGAACTGGGATATTACTACGATCAAATGAAAACCGTCATCCCCTTTTTTCCAGTTCCGTCATCAAAAGGCTGGCAACGGTCAGATCGGCACTGGTTCCGGGGTTGCACCCACGCGCTTTGAGCGCATGGTCAAAATCGAGCAAAGGCCGTTGATATTGTTTGGGATTTTCCAGCGCGAGCAGCGCATCGCGGTGGCGCGTCGCCTCCTCCCTGACCTCCTCCGCCGTCGCCATGCCGAATTTGCGAACCAAATGGGTATCCGCGAAAGAGGTGAGAAATTCCAGATAAACCGCCGTTGTCGCCCAACCCGTCCAGCCCCATTTCCGGCAAGCCGCCTCATAAACCCGAGCGCCTCGATGAACATCCGCATAGCGGCTGACATATTGCGCCGCGATGCGGTCACGGGGCGTGGCTTCCGCCATCGCTTCGAGCAAGGTGACGTGCGGTTGCGCGCGCACATCATGCCGCGCGCTCTCGCCCAAGCCTGCGGGCGCTGCGCGCGCAATGGCCGCATACGCAAGCACGGCATCTTCCACCGTCAGCCCGCGCAACACACGCTCCAGACTTTCCGCGAAAGATTCCCGCGTTTCGCGTTCCAGCGCCGCGTGTATCAACGGCGCGCATAGCAGCACGATGCCGAGATTGGTGTTGCAACAGACCGCCTGCCAGGTTGCCTCGACGGAATTTAAAATACGCGCGCCAACGCTCAGATGCGGACGCGCGATTTCCGCCGAAGCCGCGTCCGCGCTGCGTATGAAATCCTGCACGACCATGCCGTGCCCGTCCGCGAAAATATGCACATTGCCGGGCTTGAGCGCCTCCAGCTCGGCGAGACAGGCGTTTTTGAACGCGGCGGCCAATTGCCCGGAAAGCGCCGTCATGCCGCCGCCACCCTGCCCAGAAAATCATCCACCAGCGCCTGCGCGATGTCCGACTCAACCACGCTCTGCAAACCTTTCCACGCGGGGATGCTGTTGACTTCCAGCACATGCAAGCCGTCCGCGCGATCACGAATCACATCCACGCCGCAATAATCAATCTCCACCGCGCGCGCCGCCGCCAGCGCGATCTCCGCGACTTCGCCCTCGGGCGGCAGATATTCGCAGCGCCCGCCCTGCGCGACATTGTTCACCCAATGGCTGCCATGCCGCACCATCGCGCCGACCGCCTTGCCCGCGATGATGAACACGCGATGATCGTGCCACGCGCCCTCGCCGCTATCAATGTAATGCTGGAGATAATAAACGCCGTCCACATGCTGTTCCATGGGAACCGGAATGACATTCGCATCCAGCAGGCGCACGCCCTGCCCTTGCGAGCCGAACAAAGGTTTGATGACGAGCGCGTGTCCCGCCGCCGTCTCGCGCGCGATCACCTGCCGCGCATGTTCGCGCGATTCGCACACCCAGGTGGGCGGCGTGGGGATGCGATGGTGATGCAGCAGAAAACTGGTCATCGCCTTGTCAACGGTGCGCTCGACCGCCCTGCCGTCGTTATAAACCACCACGCCGAGCATCTTCAGCGCATGAAGCACATCCAGCCGCGCGATGACCTGTTGCAAGGTTCCGCCCGGCACGCCGCGCACGAACACGCCCGGCGGAAGCGCATCTTCAAAACCGGGAATGCGAACACCGACGCCGCCCTGCGCGAGATCGAAAAAACATTCCCGGAGGGAAACAAACACCGCTTCCCGCCCGCGCGCGGCAAAAGCGGCTTGCAGACGCTTGCCATGCCAGCCGGGATCGTCCGTAAAGACGGGGATGCGGTTCACTTACGCTTTGTAACCGAACGACTGATCGAGCAGTTCCGCGTTCAACTTGCCGCCGGTGAAGCTGTGGCCGGATTCGACCGCGGTGACGGTCACGGCGGCGGGGCTGAACAGCATGGGATCTATCTTGTAGAAATCCATGTTGACGCTCTTGAACACTTCCGCGAACGGATGGCCATAATCGCGCGACGCGCTGCTCGGCAAATCCTGCGCGAGTTTTCGCGCGTCCTCGTCGCTGCCCGTCACGAACACATGCGCGTGTCCGCCAAACAAAATCGCGTCATTGGTGCGCCCCATGCCGGTGAGGAAATCCGGCGAAGGCGGCGGCAGCGGCGCGCCCGCGATGCCGTCCACCACATTTTCGAGCGGGAAATGCAGCGCGTGGATTTTGTGCATCGCCACTTCCAGCACACGCCCCACGATCTGCACCGCGCCCGCCAAACTGCGTGTCGGCGTGAGAATGAAGGTCAGCTTGTCGGCGACAAGCCCGGTATCGCGCGCGACTTTTTCGATCACTTCCGGCGGCGGCGCTTTATCGCTTTCAAGCACGAGCGCGGCGGATGTCGCCTGATCGCGGTAATTCAATTCCTTGTAAAGCTCTTCACGTCCCGCCAACGCGCGCCCCGGCCCGGAACCGAGCGAGAAAAATTTTTCATGCGCCAGACTCCAACCCGCATACTGACTGCCGAGACAGGCCAATACCGGATTGCAGGAATGCACGGACAATTGCCACGGCCAATGCGGAAAAACCGGATTGGATTGCAAAGACACACGTCCCAGGCCGCCCATGCAGATTTCGGTAATCAGCCGTCCGGCTTCCAGCCCGCCGGGAACCTTGATCCCCGCATCCACGATGGTCGCGCCGGAAGCATGACGCTCCACGCCGAGACGCAAGGCTTTCGCGTTCGCCAGCAGATCGGCCACCAGCGGCGCGGTCAGCGCGTTGACGCTCGGCCAATTTGTCGTATCGAGTTTGCTCTCGCTCATGATTTTTCCAGTGTTTGATTGAATGATTTATCCCGTTCGCCCTGCGCTTGTCGAAGGGCGGGAACAACAGCTAATGCAATGTGATCGTTCATCCTTCGACCGACTCAGGACGAACGGAATATGTTTGTCAGCTCCGCCACACGCGCTTGCGCCAGCGCCAACGCCGCATCCGTGTCATCCGCCGCAGCCATGACGGTGCACAAAGGTTCTTCCGCCTTGCAAACAGTTCCGGGTTGCGGCACATCCGCCACCCAATCCGGCCACGCCAGCGTCGGCGGAACCGTGAAATCGGAAGGCGCATAGTATATCAAATGCGCTTGCGCCGACTCGGGCGACAAGGCTTGCGGCAACGCGCCCGCGCACGCCTGCATGTGCGCCTCGAACAAAACCGCGCCCGCATTCGCCGCATCATAAAGCGCGAAGGTCGCGCTCAAACGCGGGTTGATTTCCAGCACATGAAAACCGTGTTCGTCCACCATGCAATCCAGACTGTTGAGACCGCGCAAACCGGCCAGCCACGCGATCTCCGCCGCCGCCTTCAGCATTCCGTCGCGCGTCTGTGGCGCAAGTTCAATTCCGCTGACCGCGCCGCCGTAGCGATACAGCATCGCATCCGACGGGGCAAGTAACTGACGGTTATATCCCACCGCCGTCACATTTTTTCCATCCGCGAGAAACAGCAAAGACACCGGCTCGCCCGCTGCTTTTTTCTGGAAATAACACGCCGAACCGACGCAACATGACACGGGAAAAACATGTGTTCCGCCCGAGCCGCCGATGCGCTTGCACAACCAGTTTTCGAGGTTTTCCGGCGATGTCCGTCGCCATTCGGGGAAAGGAATTTTCAGCGAGGAAAGCAGCGCGAAAAACGTGTCGGGCGATTTGAGCAGGCGTATTTTATCGGCGCCGTTGCCCCACACTTTGCCGCGCTGATCGAGTTCTTCCAGCAACTCCGGCTGCGTTTCAAAACCGCTGCCGTAAACCAGTTCCGCGCCCTGCGCCAGCAAAGGAAAAATTTGCGCGCGCACATCTTCCGCGCGAAATCCGCCATCGGCATACGCCAGGCGCAACGTATCGGCGGCGACGGCGCGCGTATCCGCATCCGAAAACACATCCGCCGCGATCACGCGCCGACCGGAAGCCGCAGCCGCCCGGACAAAAGCGCGGGCGCTGGCGGCAGCGACGATCAAAGTGGGCTGATCCTCTCCTCCCTGACGGGAACGGGGCTGTTGCTGTTCTCCCTCTCCCGCTTGCGGGAGAGGGTTGGGGTGAGGGTGGGGGTTCAATGCAATCACTTCAGCAGAAAATGTCCTAGACAAAATCCTTGCGCGCCATTTCAAACGCGGAGAGAAAATCCAGATACACCGGCTTTTCCGTTTCCAGCATCTTGCGGAAAAGACCTTGCTGCACTTTGTATTTGACGTTGCCTATCGCCAACGCGCCCAGGCCGAATGCGGCGGTTCCGGCAATCGGTTTGCCGTCGGCCATCACATCCACACCTTCCGCGCCGGTCGGCGGCACGGCGTTGACATCGGCCACCACTTTCAACGTTTTTGAAGCGGCCATTTGCTCCAGCGAGATCACGCGCACACCGGCGGCGGCGGCGCACAGCACGACATCGGTATTCTGCGCGACCGCTTTCCGCGCCGCATCGCTGATGCCGTCCACATAACCGATGTCGGTTCCGTAACGCTGATTGTAGGTATCCGCTTTTTCCTGCACATCCGCCACGGAACGATGCGCGACCAGTTCCACCGTCGCGCCGTTTTTCGCGGCGATCACGGCGGCGCATCCGGCCACCGGCCCCGTCGCGCCCAAAATGCTGACTTTGCGCCCGCCCAAATCGCCGCCGAAACTGCGTTTCAATTGACGCTCCACCAAGGCCATCATCGCGGCTGCGGTGGTAAACGCGCCGGACGGATCGGCAAACACGGAAATTTCAAACGGCGGAACCATCGCTTTTTTCGCTGCATCCAGCATATCCATCGCAAGGTCTATGGTGCGCCCGCCGATCAACATGCCGGTGCGCTTCACGCCCTGCGGCCCGCGCGAAAAAATCGCATCCTGCACCAGCCCGGTCACCTCGTTGGGCTGCACGTCGGTATAAGTGGCGATAGCGTTGTAACCGGCGTCATAAGCCATGTTCACGTCAAACGGGCTGGCGTTTTTTGCCGGTGTGATGAAATGAAGAATGTATGGTTTTTCCATTTGCCTCTATCCTGAAAATTGTATCGAACTTGCTGTAATCCCCACCCTCTGCGGGAAGGAAAATTAAAACGTCACGCCCCGATTCCGCGCGCCGCAAATCATAAAACTCATCTGCCCCAATCCCGCGCATTTTTCTTGCAACGCACGCAACAACCGCTGCGCCTCGGATTCATTTTCAACAATCGCAAACCCGGTCGGCCCCCAGGAACTTTGCCCCACGCAACCGACGCCCTGCCCGCGCAACCATTCGAGCAAACCGCCCACGGTCGCGCTCGTGAACCGCTCGCCGCCTTGCGCCGATGCGAAATAATCCCCGATGCGACATTGAATTTCATAAATCGCCGCGCCGAACGCCGCCAAATCCCGCTCGGCCACCGCAGGCAACGCCTGCATCAAAACCCGCCGGCACAACGCCGCCGCAGTCTCGGCGGAAAACTCCGGCAACGCGCGAAAGGCTTCAATCTCCTGCTTGCCATGCACCCCCGCGCCGGAATTGTCGAACAACAACAGAATGCGCCAATCCTCGGGAAAATCCAACCGCGCCACAATCGGCGGAAGCGTTGTTTCCGAAGCGCGCCCGCCATCCACCAGCAAACCGCCCTGCTCAAACGCGCCAATGCCGATGCCGGAACGCGCGCCGCGCCCCACCACCGCCGCAACCTCGCGCGCGCTCATGTTCAAATCAAACAACCGCGCCAACGCCCACCCGACCGCCAACGCCATCTGCGTCCCCGAACCGAGTCCCGCGTGCTCGGGAATGCACGCATCAATTTCCATCGCCACCGGCTGCTCCAATCCGACCCGCGCCATAAACGTCCGCGCAACCTCCGCCGCCCGCGCCCCGCCCGAACCCGTCACGCTGAAATCCGCCGCGCGCCGCACACTCAAGCGCGTCACCGGCTCCGCCAACGCCAACCCGATACCGCCAAAACGCCGCCCCAACCCGCCATGCAGATCAAAAAACCCCATGTGCAAACGCGCCGTCGCCGTCACACTGATTTTGCCGCCGGACATACCCGCGCCACCCGTTAATATGGAGCGCATCATTTTAGCCCAGCATCGCGACCACGTGGAATGCAAATCACGAAAAAAGCAGGGGCGCTGAAATTTTTGTTGCTCTCCCTCTTCCACAAGAGGCGAGAAGCGTTTTGCTGCTCTCCCTCTTCTCCCCGCGAAGGCGGAGATCACGGGAGAGGAAATGGCGCTGTTCTCCCTCTCCCACTCGTGGGAGGGCTGGGGTGAGGGTGAGGGTTAAATGACGTTATTTGAACAAAAGAACCGGCAGATTTTAGCTTCACTTTTTCGTAGCGACGAACCTAGATGCCGTCATTGCGAGCGCAGCGAAGCAATCCAGTTTTATTATCCGTTCACCCCCAGCGAAGGCGGGGGTCTGGATTGCCACGACGCCCCGCGCCTCGCAATGACGAGGGGGTTTAATTCCCATTTGATGAAGCAACGAGGTGTAGGGGCGGGTTTCAAACCCGCCCGAACAGAAATAAATACTCCGTTCGTCCTGAGCCAGTCGAAGGATGGACGGACGCTTGACCGGAAGTTGTTCATCCTTCGACAGGCTCAGGACGAACGGGTTTTTATGACCCCCTCTCCCCCACCCCTCTCCCACGAGGGGCGAGGGCACTGCAAAACCAGATCACCGCGCTGTTCTCCCGCTCCTCCCCACTAAGGCGGGACCTCGTAGGATGGGGTGAGTTTACGAACCCCAACATGACCAAGTTGGAAACAGGGGAAACGTTGGGGTTCGCAAGTGCGCTCACCCCAACCTACAAAACTGGAAAGGCTCCGTTCGTCCTGAGCTAGTCGAAGGATGGACGGACATTTGACCGGAAGTTGTTCACCTCCTTCGACAAGCTCAGGACGAACGGGTTTTTATGAACCCCTCTCCCCCACCCCTCTCCCACAAGGGGCGAGGGGCTGTTTGCTGTTCTCCCTCTCCTCCCCGCGAAGGCGGGGATTGCAGGAAGTTCTCCCTCTCCACTCACGAGGGCTGTGGAAGTTCTCCCTCTCCCGCTTGCGGGTGGGAGAGGCCTGTCCTGAGGCTGTCGAAGGAGTTGGGGTGAGGGTGGGAAATGCCATTAAACCGGAACCCCGTCATTGCGAGCGGAGCGAAGCAATCCAGTGCTTGCCTAAACCGAATCAACAATATTCGGATAATAATGTACAAATATGCCTTCTTTTTGTATAATCCCCTCAAAATAATAATGGCTATCGAACACTTCAATCTTTCATTTCATTTCTTAGTCAAAGGGGTATTACCATGAACAAACTTCGGTTTAAAAAGATTTTCAGCAAGCGCTTGGGCGCACTCGTCGCCGTCGGGGAAAACGCCAAAAATGAAGGCAAAAATCCCGGTTCGGCAGGTGTTTGCCCCCCCCCGCAATTCCCTTAAATATCAATGACTTAGACGCGTTTTTACCCTCTTTTTCCGCGGTTGTTTCTCCCCTTACTGTTCTCGCTCTTTCGCTTCTTCTTGCCCAACCTCTTTCTGTTTCTGCTCAATCGTTACCTACTGGCGGTGTCGTCGTGGGCGGTCAAATTTCCATCGGTTCGCCGACGGATAATTCTTTAACCATTACGCAAAGTTCACAACGCGGCGCGATTAATTGGCAAACATTTAATATCGGAACCGGAAATACGGTTCAGTTTGTTCAGCCGAACAGTAACTCTATTACGTTGAATCGTGTGGTGGGTGGAGTGCCTTCCAACATTCAGGGTGCCCTGCTCGCCAATGGGCAGGTGTGGATACAGAATGCCAACGGCGTGCTCTTTGGGAATGGCGCGACGATTAACGTTAATTCTCTTTTAGTGACGACGAAGAATGTTGACGTGAATCAGTTTATGGCGGGGAATGCGTTTGATCTAGCTTCCACGGGAGGCAATGCAGGAATTATTAACGATGGCTCCATTACGGCGGCGGGTTATATAACTCTCATTGGTGACCAAGTAAGAAACTCCGGCAGCATCAGCGCAAAGCAAATGGTGCTGGCAGCCGGAGATAGCGCCACCGTGGCGCTGGACAACGGGCAAGGCATTTCGGTTACGCTAACCAATTCCACCGCCAATGCACTCGTGGAAAACAGCGGCAGAATCGTTGCTGGAAATGACGGCTCTGTGTTGCTGACTGCTCAAGGTAAAGACACGCTCCTCGACACCGTGATTAATCTTTCCGGCGTTGTGAAGGCTGGAACCATCGTAGCCGATGCGGGAATTACTGGTGATGTCGTTGTGACGGGTGATCTCGACGCATCGAATCAAAATGGAAAAGGCGGAGCAGTCGTTCTTTCCGGCAACCGCGTTGGCTTGTTTGATGACGCAACCGTAAACGTTTCCGGCGATGCGAGCGGTGGGCTGGCGATTATCGGCGGGGATAACTTGAACAAGGTGCCGGGTTCCTCCGCATCGAACCTTATCAATGAAGTCACGTTCGCCGACTACACGCAAATTGATTCCGGCGTGAAGATTGATGCCGGTTCCGCAAACGGCGATGGCGGTTTCATAGAATCTTCCGGCGCAGTGCTTTCCGTTGACGGTACCATTTCCGCAGCAGCGCCGAATGGAAAATCTGGTTTGTGGCTCATAGACCCGACCAACATCACCATCTCTGGCGGTGTCAGCGGCGCACCCACCGGCGGTACATTCACGGGCGGAGCATTTGCGGGGACGGCGGCCACGGCCACCATCACCAATCAGACGATTTCCGATACGCTAAACACGAGCACCAACGTGCTCATCACGACCGCGAGTTCCCAAGCAGGAGCTGGCAACATCACGCAATCCGTCGGAGCCGACATCAATACCACCGGCACGGCGACGCTGACCTTGGAGGCGGCGGCCACTATCACGCTCAACGGCAACATCGCCGAAGTCGGCGCGGGCAAGCTTAATCTGAATTTGACGGCGGATGCGGAACACTTCGGCAATGGTGCTGTAACGCAATGTGCAACCAGCACGATAGATCTCAACGGCGGCAAGCTAACGATGTCGGGCAATGTCACCACGCTCTCCGGCGGCATCGTTAATGGGGTTTTGATCAATGGCAATATCACGAACATCGGTACGGGCACGATCACGGGTCACTCGAATGCCGGAGCTGGCGTGAGCTTCATTTCGAGTTCGACGCTCACTCTGAATGGCGACAACGATGTGACAATCATCGGCACGACAAATACCGGGACAAACGTGGCTGTCGCGGTAGGCGTAAATATGAACGGCACGCTCTTTATGTCCGATAACAGCAAGCTGATGGTCATCGGTGAGTCGAATACCGGTCGCGCGGTGACCATCAGCAATACCACGCTGTCAGGCCATGCCAATCTGACGCTCAACGGCACATCGCGTGACGACGCTGGTGTCGTCAAGTTAGTCACCAGCTCCAATTTCATCGTGACCGACGATGCCACGGCCACCTTCACCGGCGAAGGTGGCTTGGTGGGTGTCGGCATCAACCATGACGTTGATGTATCCGGCAACGGTACGATCGTAGTTGTCGGCAGATCTGTCGAAAGCACAGGTACGTCAACCGGGGGATTCAATGTTTCCGACAATGGCGTCGTCACGATTACCGGCACGTCCACCAACGGAACAGGTGCATTACTTGGTGGCGCGGCCGGTTTCGTCAGCACTAATGTGTCCGGTAACGGCAGCGTCACGGTCACCGGCACATCTACTAATGGAGTGGGGGTCGAAACAGCCACGTCTGGAAATCCTCTGACCATATCGGATAACGGCACACTCAACATCAATGGCACCTCGACCACCAATACGGGGGTGAATCTCCGCAACAATATGTCGTCGGATGGTGGCGGTTCATCGGTCAACGTGATCGGCAATTCGACTTCGGGTGCGGGTGTCTCGATGGGGCAACGTGTTGATGCCACCACTGGCGCTACGACCGATGGCGAGACGACCGCAACAAACAACGGCACGATCAGCATCGCTGGTAATTCGCAAGCCGGAACGGGGATTGATCTCCAAACTACTTTCATCAATCTCACCTCACCTTACAACGGTACGGTCACCACCGCCAACATCACCGCAGAAACTGGTGGCACGGTCACGCTGACAGGCAATTCCAACGGTAGCGGCGTGGGGGTCAATATGCCCTCCGGTTCCGTCGTCACAACCAACGGCACAGGCTCCACAACCGCCATCACCGGCCTCTCTAAAACCAACACCGGCGTAGTATTCAACGGCACGACCGAAACCACCGACGGCGGTGATCTCACGGTCTTTGGCAATGCCTCGGCCTTTGCCGTGGGGTTGGTCTTTGGTAATGGCAGTGTGGTTAACACTTCGAATGCCGCGACTTCGATTTATGGCTTTGATACCAGTGGCAGTCATGATCTGGGGGTTCCCGCCAGTAACAGTACGACCAATAACGGGACGTTGACTCTGTGTCGCAATGATTTTGTCTGCGGGAGGAGTTTGCCGGGCAATGGCTCGGTGGCGACGGGCGGGGGTGGTGGAGATGGCGGCGGGGGCAGTGACGTGGGCGCAGTGGCGGGGGTGGCGGTGCTGGGCGGTTTGATTGCGTTCCTCGCAGGTGGGGAAGGTGAGGTTTGGGCGTTGCAGGCACCGCAGGCGTTGTCCGGGGAGGGGTTTGTGCCGCTTTGGTGTAATGCCATGCTGGATTATGTGGAGATCAGCGGGGATCAGAAGCAGGCGTTTGTGCGGTTGCATACGCAGGAGGGTCTGATCGAGCGGACGTTGCCGTTGAAGGATGGCGGGAATGGGGTGCGGCATTATGGGGCGGTGGATGGGACGACGGGGGAGTATGCGGAGTTGTCCTTTAACCCGGAGACGCGGGAGTATTTCTTCCAGGAGAGCGGTACGCGCGGCGGGGCGGCGTATGCGGTGAAGTCGCATGGCTGGCTGGGGAAGAAGGAGGATGTGACTGATCCGACCAAGGGGGATTATGAGCTGAGCGATGCCGGGTGCGCGGTGGCGCCGCCTGTGGTGGAGGCGCCTGTGCCTGTGCCGGAACCTGCGTGGAAGACGGTTTTGACCGAGAAGCCGGTGCGGATTGATGGGGCGAATTTTGCGACAGATTCGGCCAAATTGTTGCCGGGGGCGGAGGATCGGTTGAGCGCGGTGTTGCAGGCGGCGATGGCGCATCCCGAGATTAATCTGTCTGTGGCGGGGCATACCGATAGCACGGGGAGCCGTGCGTGGAATGAGGCGTTGTCAGGTCAGCGGGCGGAGGCGGTGAAGGCGTGGCTGGTGGGACGGGGAATTGCGGCGGAGAGGATTTCGTCCGCGGGTTTTGCCGATACCCAGCCGGCGGAGTCCAACGCGACCCGGGAGGGACGTGCGGCGAACCGCCGGGTGGAGGTGAGTTATACCGTGCGCGAGGAGACGCGGGTGCGGGTGGAGTAAGGCTGCATTTGATGCAATCTCAAACAATGCAATCTCAAGCCGGCCGATTGTAGTTCCCCTTGTCGGCTTGCCTTATGAGCGCGGTGTCGAAAGATGGCGCGCTCTTTTTTTGGGGTGGGCAGAGATGTTCTTGCTTTTTGTGGGAGAGGGGGATTGCAAAATTCCCCTCTTCCCTTGTGGGAGAGGCCTGTCCTGAGCTTGTCGAAGGGGGTGGGGGTGAGGGGGTTAAACAATGGTACGGCGCTTTGCGCCGGGTCAATCCAGCCTCTGCCTGTGGGGTGAGCGGAAAACACTGGATTGCTTCGCTGCGCTCGCAATGACGGCAACATGCGCGCCCCCTCGCCCCTTGTGGGAGAGAGGTAGGG
>JAITWS010000020.1 GCA_031285185.1 Methylobacillus sp. | reverse complement strand
GCGGCTTTTTGTTGTTCCGGTTCCGCGAAAAAATCTTCGGCAGCAACGATGTTCATCAACTCTTGCTGCCAGCGTTCCATTTCCGCCTGGTCGAGGGGACGTTTTTCCTTGAGCCTGTCTTGTTGGGCTTGCAGCAAATCGCGCAGAACAGGTGGCATGAGTGCCATCGCTTGTTGCGCCAATTCATCCATGCGCGCTTGCGCTTCTTCCCGCTTCCTGATTGCTTCGGGCGAGAAAATGCCGGTTCCGGTGGTACGTTGCCGTTCGTATTCGGCATCCGCGGCCAGGGTTTCGGCGGAAACGAGATTTTGATATTCCGGGGCATACACATATTCCCCGTTTTCCAACTGTGTGATGTACATTTCCAGCCATTCGGAAAACGAGTTGGCTTTGAGCGTGTTTTCGCCGCCTTGCATACCAAATTCGAAAATCTGTCCGCGCCGACCTTGCGGTGTCGGATCGAGGTCAAGCACGTCGCACACGCGGTCGGATGCGGTGAGCGGCAGCCACAAGGCCGACCAATAGACATCGCGGATGCCGGGGTCGTTGCGGGTTTCGCATTTCGCATCGTCATTGAAGAAATCGTTGTCCAGAAATTCCGCGAACTCGTCGCGCCAGCGGAGCATTTCATCCACGCTCAAAAGACGTTCTCCGCCTATGATGCCGAACCAGCCTTCGCTTTCCGGTTGGCCGTCATGTTGGCGGTAAAAATCCAGAAACTCCGGCGGCAATGAAGCACCCATTTCCCGCTCCAGCCGCGCGAGTTTTTCCTCGCTTGCGCCGGGGTTCAGAAACGCTCCGGCATCGTGTCCGTGCATGGCTTTTTCCAAAGCCGCGATCAGGCGTTGTGGCAGTGATTTCATCCGGCGCTCGCTCATCCGGCCAGCCGCGTCGCCAGCAGTTTTTCGATATACCGCGCGAACTCCGGGTCTTCGCCGTTGAGCAGGCGCGGCAGGTTGGCGCGGAAGGCGGGACGGTGGCACCATTCCAGAATGTAGTCTTCCCACGAGTTCCAGCGACGCGCCTGTTTGTCGGCCATGTCGTCCTCGAACAGCAGCAGATAGGCGCGCTCAAACAGCGAGGTGAGCATCGCGAAAATAATCAACTGGCGTTCCTTTTGGTCGGCATCCAGCGTGGTGGTTTCGGTGCTGGAAAACAGGCGCAGATCGGGGTTTTCGAGCGCGACCTTGAGAAAATCCTGATAGTTGTCGGAGAGCAGTTGATAGACTTCCTCTTCCTCGTTTTCGCGTTCCTTGCGCTGTTGATAGAGAAACACCGCGATGGCGAGCGGCAGGCCGATCACGGTGACGATGTAACTCAGCAGTTCCCAGATTTCCAGCATGATTTTGGCTCCGAAAAAATCAGTCGAATTTCCGCCGCAACGCATGTTGCAGCATCCAGATGCCGATGGCGACCATGGGCAGACTGAGCCATTGTCCCATGCTGATGCCGTAAGTCATCAGGCCGAAGATTCCGTCGTCCGGGTTGCGCGTGAATTCAACCAGAAAACGGAAGCTGCCGTAGCCGATCAGAAACAGGCCGGAGACCGCGCCGGTCGGACGCGGTTTGGCGGAATAAATCCACAGGATGAGAAACAGCACCACGCCTTCGAGCGCAAATTCGTAGAGCGGCGAGGGGTGGCGCGGTGTCATGTCCGCTTGCGGGAAAATCATCGCCCACGGCACATCGGTCGGGCGTCCCCACAATTCGCCGTTGATGAAGTTGCCGATGCGTCCCGCGCCGAGGCCGAGCGGCACGAGCGGCGCGATAAAGTCCATAAGTTGCAGCCATGAAAATTTGTATTCCCGCGCGAACAATGCCATCGCCAGCATCACGCCGATAAAGCCGCCGTGGAACGACATGCCGCCTTTCCACACTTTCAAAATTTCGAGCGGTTGATCGAAATAATAAGCCGGTTCGTAAAACAACACCTGCCCCAGACGCCCGCCCAGAATCACGCCGAGCACGCCGTAAAACAGCAGATCGTCCATCATCTCCGGCGGCCAGCCGTCGCGATTGCGCGCGCGCAAACGCCGCTTGCCCAGCCACAGAAAAAGCACAAAGCCGAGCACATACATCAGCCCATACCAGTGGATGCCGAACGGGCCGATGGTGTAGGAGCCGACGCTGAACGCGCCGATGTGGATCGCGATGGGGTCGAATTGCGGGTGGATGAGCATGGAATCAGGCGTTTGAATTAATGTAAAATTGCGAGCTTAACCGTTTTCCAAGGCTGACACCATGCCCCAATACCGTTCCCGCACCACCACCCATGGCCGCAATATGGCCGGGGCGCGCGCCTTGTGGCGCGCCACCGGGATGAAGGATGAGGATTTCGACAAGCCCATCATCGCGATCGCCAACTCGTTCACGCAGTTTGTGCCGGGACATGTGCATCTCAAAGACCTTGGTCAGCTCGTCGCGCGCGAGATCGAAAAAGCGGGCGGCGTCGCCAAGGAATTCGACACCATCGCGATAGACGACGGCATCGCGATGGGACACGGCGGCATGTTGTATTCGCTGCCCAGCCGCGATCTCATCGCCGATAGTGTGGAATACATGGTCAACGCGCATTGCGCCGACGCGCTGGTGTGCATTTCCAACTGCGACAAAATCACGCCGGGCATGTTGATGGCGGCGCTGCGTCTTAACATCCCCACGGTGTTCGTCTCCGGTGGGCCGATGGAAGCGGGCAAGATCAACTGGAACGGCGAAACGCGCAAACTGGATTTGGTGGATTCCATGGTCGAAGCCGCCGACAGTCGCGTGGCCGATGCCGATGTCGCGGCGATCGAGCGTTCCGCGTGTCCGACCTGCGGCTCCTGTTCCGGCATGTTCACCGCCAATTCGATGAATTGCCTCACCGAGGCGCTCGGCCTTTCGCTGCCGGGCAACGGTTCGCTGCTTGCGACGCACGCGGATCGCAAGCAACTGTTTTTGCGCGCGGGGCGGTTGATTGTCGAACTCGCCCGACGGCATTATGAACAGGACGATAGTTCCGTGCTGCCACGCAGCATCGCCACATTCGACGCGTTCACAAATGCGATGAGTCTGGATGTGGCGATGGGCGGTTCGACCAATACCGTGCTGCATCTTTTGGCGGCGGCGCACGAGGCGGGCGTGGATTTCACGATGGCCGACATTGACGCGATTTCGCGCCACGTACCTTGCCTTTCCAAAGTCGCCCCCGCGACGCAGAAATATCACATGGAAGATGTGCATCGCGCGGGCGGCGTGATGGCGATTCTGGGCGAGCTTGATCGCGCCGGATTGGTGCGGCGCGACGTGCCCACCGTGCATACGCGCGACATGGGCGAGGCGCTGGAACAGTGGGATATTCAGCGCACGAAAGACGACGCGGTGCGCGATTTTTACCGCGCCGCGCCGGGCGGCATCGCCACCACAATTGCGTTCAGCCAATCCATGCGTTATCCCGAACTGGACGACAACCGCGCCGATGGCTGCATACGCGATCAGGCGCACGCCTATTCGCAGGACGGCGGATTGGCCGTGTTGCGCGGCAACATTGCGGAGGACGGTTGCATCGTCAAAACCGCGGGTGTGGATGAAAGCATTCTCAAATTCACCGGACGCGCGCGCATTTTTGAAAGTCAGGACGCGGCGGTGGCCGCCATACTCGCCGACAAAATTGTCGCGGGCGATGTGGTGGTGATCCGCTACGAAGGTCCGCGTGGCGGTCCCGGAATGCAGGAAATGCTGTATCCGACGAGCTATCTCAAATCCAAAGGTCTGGGCAAGGTGTGCGCCTTGCTGACCGACGGACGTTTTTCCGGCGGAACCTCGGGGCTTTCCATCGGCCACGCTTCGCCCGAGGCAGCGGAAGGCGGCGCGATCGGTTTGGTGGAAGAGGGCGACACCATCGAGATTGATATTCCGAATCGCCGCATTCATCTCGCCGTATCCGCGCAAGAACTGCAAACGCGGCGCGACAAAATGGAAGCCCAAGGCGCGCAAGCGTGGAAACCCGCCAACCGCCAGCGCCCGGTATCGGCGGCATTGCGCGCCTATGCCGCGATGACGACTTCGGCGGCCAAAGGCGCGGTGCGCGACGTGACGCAAGTCGAGCGGCACAAATAAACGCGACCCACTGCCGTGCATACAATACTGATACTGGGCGGATACGGGAACTTCGGCGCGACCATCAGCCGCGCGCTCGCGCAGGACGCGGATGTGCGGCTGATTATCGCCGGGCGCGACGAAACCAAGGCGCGCAATTTCGCGCTCGAACTCGGGCTGATGGGCGAGCAGGGCATCGCGCTCAATGCCGAAGTGACGGCGTTGTCGCAGCAATTGCGCGCCTTGCAGGTCAACATTGTGATTCACACCGCCGGCCCGTTTCAGGGACAGGATTATCGCGTCGCGCTCGCGTGCATCGCGGCGGGCAGCCATTACATTGATCTTTCCGACGGGCGCGATTTCGTCGCCAACATCGGGCGGCTGAACGCGACGGCGAGCAAGGCCGATGTGCTCGTGGTAAGCGGCGCAAGCTCGGTTCCGGCGCTTTCATCGGCGGTCGTGGATTTTTTGCAGCCGGAATTTTCGCGGCTCGACACGATACAACTCGGCATCGTCTCCGGCTCCAAAACGCCGGGACTCGCCACCGTGCGCGCCGTGCTCGGTTATTGCGGCAAAACCTTCAGCCATTTTGAAAACGGTTACTGGAAAGGCATTTTCGGCTGGCAGGATTTGCACAGCCGACGTTATCCCGCGCCCGTCGGGCGGCGCTGGCTCGGCTATTGCAACGTGCCCGATCTCGCGCTTTTTCCGCAACGTTACCCCGGCGTCAAAACCGTCAATTTCCACGCGGGGCTGGGTGTTCCGTTCGCGCATCTCGCCACCTGGGCGTGTTCCTGGCTGGTGCGCTGGCGCATTGTTGAAAACATGGCGCGCTACGCCAAATCGTTGCACTGGCTCAGTCGCAAACTGGAACCGTTCGGAACTAGAACATCGGCGATGCACGTGGAGCTGGGCGGCATCGGGCAGGATGGACAAAAGCTGATTCGTCGCTGGCATCTCGTCGCACGCCAGCATCACGGCCCGCACATTCCCTGCGGCGCGGCCATCGCGCTGGCGCGCAAACTCGCGCGCGGCGAATTGACCGAACGCGGCGCGATGCCGTGCATGGGGCTGGTGTCGCTGGAGGAATACATGAATGCGCTGACCGGGCTGGATATCCGGCAGATACACGGTTGATGGAATATCTGCTGCTCAAATGGCTACACATCCTCAGCGCCATCCTCATGTTCGGCACGGGCTTCGGCACGGCGTTTTACAAATGGACGACCGATCGGAGCGGCGACACGCGCAGCATCGCGCTGGTGATGGAGCGCGTGGTGCTGGCCGACTGGATATTCACCACGCCGACCGCGTTCATCCAGCCGATCACCGGCTTGTGGATGGTCAGCCTCGCGGGTTGGCCGCTCACGCAGGGCTGGGTGGCGTGGGCGGTCGCGCTTTATATTTTGGTCGGCGCATGTTGGCTGCCCGTGGTCTGGCAGCAAGTCGAAATGCTGAAACTCGCGCGGCAGGCTGTCGCCGATCATCAACCCCTGCCCGAGCGCTACTGGCGGCTGCGCCGTTATTGGATGACGCTGGGCTGCATTGCTTTTACCGCCATGATCGCCATTTCCGGTCTCATGGTTCTCAAACCTTGAATCCCCCCACTTTGCTTTGACGAAAATGAACACTGAACTCGAACAACTCAACGCCCGCCATGCGCTCGGGCAATCGCTCAAATTCAGCCGCGATCCCGGCGGCCTGATCGTGGCCGAAATAGAAAATCCGCTCGCCTCGGCCAGGCTGAGTCTGCTCGGCGCGCATTTGCTGCAATGGCGACCGCGCACGACTTCGCTGCCGGTGATCTGGTATTCGCCCAAGGCGCAGCTCGTCGCGGGCAAACCGCCACACAGCGGCGCGCCGGTTTGCTGGCCGTGGTTCGGCGCGAACCCGCTGTTGCCGGATTCGCCCTTCATGCACGGTTGCGCGCGCAAGCAATCGTGGGAAGTGATGGAATCGGGCTTGGCGGAAAACGGCGCGACACGCCTCTTGATGCGGTTGCTGCCGAGCGTGGAACTGCATCAGCAATGGCCGTATTCCGCGCAACTGACGCTGGAACTCGTCATCGGCGAAACGCTGCGGATGACGCTCACAACCACCAACACCGGCGATCAGCCGTGCCAAATCACCGAGGCGCTGCACACTTATTTTCAGGTGGGCGACGTGGCTGCCGCGCGCGTGCTGGGGCTGGAAGATTGCGTTTATCTCGACAAGGCCGCTAATTTCGCGCAAGGAAAACAGCAGGGCGCGGTCACCTTCAGCGGCGAAGTGGACAAAATTTATGTGGATACCGAAACCGAATGCGTGATCGAAGACCCCGCGCTGCGCCGCCAAATCCGCATCGCCAAATCCGGCAGCGCCAGCACCGTCGTCTGGACGCCGTGGCGCGAAAAAGCCGCCGCGATGAGTGACGTGGCCGAAGAATGGCCGCACATGCTATGCGTGGAATCCGCCAACGCCGCCCACAACGCCGTCACCCTCGCCCCGGGCGGGATACACGAAATGCGCGTGGAATACGGTGTTTCGGCGATGTAAGCGCGTGTCAACGGATGAAAAACGCGAACGTTATATGGCTGTCTCTTGGCAATGTCGGCAAAACGCGTTTATGATGTGTTGCCTTGATTGACGCTTGATCTGGTTTTGATGTATTCGGGCAGTCGCCCGACGGGTTTTTTCACAAATTAAAACTGAAGGAGTAAACATGAAAGCACTGATGATGACGGCTCTGGCCGCCGGTTTCCTGATGATGGTCGGCCAAGCCAGCGCGGCTGATGAATCGGCTCTCGCCCAGAAGAGCGGTTGCATGGCCTGCCACAGCGTGGACAAAAAGGTCATCGGCCCCGCCTACAAGGACGTGGCCGCCAAATACAAGGGACAGAAGGATGCCGAAGCCAAACTGATCGAGAAGGTCAAGAAGGGTGGCAGCGGCGTGTGGGGTCCGATCCCGATGTCCGCGAACAGCCCGCAAGTGAAGGACGAAGACATCAAGAAACTCGTCGAGTGGGTGCTGTCCATGTAATTTGCCACAGGCAAATTGCAACTGAAAAGCCGGTCGGATTGACCGGCTTTTTTATTGCCTAATTCCTCTGCCGCAACTTGCTGTGCCGTATCGAATAAGCGAAATAAATCACGATCCCCGCAGCGACCCAGACGGAGAAGCGCAGCCAGGTGACGGCGGGGAGGAAGGCCATGAGCGCGGAGCAGGAGAGTATGCCCAGCACGGGGATGAGCGGATGCCAGGGGTTGCGGAAGGGGCGATGCAGGTTGGGTTGGCGGATACGCAGCGCGATGACGCCCACGCATACCATGACAAAGCTCGCGAGCGTGCCGATGTTGACGGTTTCGGCGAGTTCGCCGAGCGGGAAAAATCCGGCCACGAGCGAAATCACGAAGCCGCACATGAGGATGATGCGCGCCGGGGTTTGGCGGTCGGGATTGACTTTGGAAAAGAACGGCGAGATCAATCCGTCGCGGCTGATCGTGAACAAAATGCGCGTGAGGCCGTAAAGCAGCACCAGCAACACCGTGGTCAGCCCCGCCAACGCGCCGGACGCCACAAAGGTGGATGACCACGCATAGCCGATTTTCGCCAAACCGTAAGCGACCGGGTAGGAAACATTGAGTTCCTGATAAGGCACGATGCCCGTCAACAGGCCGGAGGTCAAAATATAAATGATGGTGCAGACGGTCAGCGAAGCCAGCAAACCGATGGGCAGATCGCGCTGCGGATTTTTCGTCTCCTCGCCCGCGGTGGAAACAGCGTCGAATCCGAAATAGGCAAAAAACACCACCGAAGCGCCCGCGAGCACACCTATGGTTTTGCCGTCCGGCAGCACTTCATACCAGCCGAAGGGCATGAACGGATGCCAGTTGTCGGTATTGAGATGCAACGCCGCGATCCCGATGAAAATGGCGATCACGCTCAGTTTGACGGCCACCATGACGGCGTTGAAACGCGTACTTTCCTTGACGCCGACAATGAGCAGCAAAGTCAGCAGCCAGATAATCACAAACGCCGGAAGATTGATGTAGCCGTCCTGACTTGGCGCTTTCGTCCAGACCTCCGGCAAATGAATGTTGAAATTGGTCAAAATGTGCAGAAAATAGCCCGTCCAGGCACTCGCCACCGCCGACGCGCCGACGCCGTATTCCAGCAACAATATCCAGCCGATGATCCACGCGAAAAATTCGCCGAACGCCACATAACTGTAGCTGTAAGCACTGCCCGCACCGCCCACCGATGCGGCCAGCTCCGCGTAAGATAGCGCGGCAAATGCCGATGCAGTTCCCGCGAACACAAAAGAAAGCATCACCGCCGGCCCCGATTGCAATGCCGCCGCATGACCCGTCAGCACGAAAATCCCCGCGCCCACCGCGCAGCCTATGCCCAACAGCGTGAGATCAAACGCGCTCAGACACTTCTTCAGCCCGCTATCCGTATTGGACGCCGCAATCGGTTTGGTACGCAACATTTGAGCCAGCATGATCTCTCCCGGTTTTTGCCCGAACGATTATGACAGAAATACGCGGCAGATAGCAGCCAGCCCTTTTTATGAGGACGCTGGCAATTTGATTACATTCAGTTGATTCCTGCTGCCCAACATTTCAACATTGGCATTCGCAGAGGCAACGGGATGCCGCCCCTGCGAATGGAACAGGTTGGGGTGAGCTACTTCGACATTCTCAGGACGAACGGGAAGCGCTCTCCCGCGAGGAGAGTGGAGCTTTCGAGGTGCTATAATTCCCCCATGGAATTTTCGACCACTCTGCTGCACAAATACTGCAAGGCCGGCCCGCGCTATACCTCGTATCCCACCGCGCCGTATTTTCATGAAAGTTTCGGCTCCGCGCAGTGGGAGGAGGCGTTGCGCGCTTCGCAGGGCAGGGGGCGCGACATTTCGTTGTACGCGCACATCCCGTTTTGCGACACGCTTTGCTATTACTGCGGCTGCAACATGATTGCGACCAAGGATTACAGCAAGGCCGCGGCTTATCTTGAAGTTTTGTTCCGCGAGATTGATCGCGTCGCGTCGTTGACCGATCCGCATCGCAAGGTGCGCCAGTTGCATTGGGGCGGCGGCACGCCGACTTATTTGCAGCCGGATGATATGCGTCGGCTTTACGATCATCTCGCCAACCGCTTCACCATCGCGCCCGATGCCGAGATCGGTTGCGAGATGGATCCGCGCGAGTTGACGCGCGAGCATTTGCGCGCGTTGCGGCAAAGCGGTTTCAATCGCGTCAGTCTCGGCGTGCAGGATTTGGAAAATCAGGTGCAGGTTGCGGTCAATCGCGTGCAACCCGAGGCGCTCATCCGCGAAGTGTATGACTGGATACGCGAAGAAGGTTTTGAAAGCATCAATTTCGATCTCATGGTCGGTCTGCCGCATCAGACCGTGGACACGTTCGCGCGCACGCTGGACAAGGTGATTGAAATGGCGCCGGATCGTTTCGCGGTGTTCAATTACGCCCATGTGCCGTGGATGAAAAAACACCAGAAGCTCATCGCGGAAGAAACGCTGCCGCAACTGGAACAGCGCCTCGCGCTGCAAAAACTCACGCTGGAAAAACTCACCGACGCGGGTTATGTTTACATCGGCATGGATCATTTCGCGCGTCCCGATGACGAGTTGGTGAAGGCGCAAAAATCCAAAACGCTGTACCGCAATTTTCAGGGCTACACCACCCACAAAAACTGCGACATTCTCGCCTTCGGCGCGTCGGCGATTTCGCAAACGGACGATGTGTACGCGCAAAACGAAAAAGTGCTTTCCGACTATCGCCGCAAGGTGGAAGCCAACCAACTGCCGACCGAGCGCGGCCTGCATATCGCGCCTGAAGACAGGCTGCGGCGCGAAGCGATCACCCACATCATGTGCGATCTCGAACTCGACAAAGCCGCTTTCGGACGTGAATGGAACATCAACTTCGACACCCACTTCGCCGACGCGCTCCACGATCTCGAGGACATGCAAGCCGACGGCCTCGTGCGACTGGGCGCGGAAACCATACACGTCACCGAAGCGGGGCGCGTGTTTCTACGCAACATCGCCATGGCCTTCGACGGCTATCTGCGCCAACCCGCCGCCGAAAACAAACCGCGTTATTCGCGCACAATCTAAGTCGGGCGGCGTAGGGTGGGTTAAGCCGTAGGCGAAGCCCACCATTACCCTCCGATAAATCACAAAATCCACCATTTTTTCTCGCAAAATGGAATGAATGGTGGGTTTGGTTTCTGCGTTATTTGCGGTGGGCTTCGCTACGGTGTTCTGCCGGGACACATAGGTAACACAATGTCGGGAGACATGGGTAACAGGTTAGCTCAAATTCTCCTTGGCATTAAAGTCTACCTGACAGATGGTTTTATAGATAAACACGATATTGAACACGCCATCGCGTTCAGCGGAGCGGATGGCGACGTGTTGACCGGCAAGTCCTTCACTGACAAAGATAATTCTTCCGCCCAGGTCAATCTGTCCCTTCTTTTTGACTTTGAGTACCCGGTCGCCCTCGTCGTACTCCAGCGGTGGCAGTTGCTCGGGATAGGCGCGGGCACTGGCCTGATAGCGCGACAGCAGGGGATGCTGATCCAGCGCTTGATGAGGACGTATTTCGTTGTAATCGTGCCGCCAGTGATCCATCTCGCGCTGGCATTGTTCAAACGAGGCATAGCCGGTGCGTTCCAACAACTCGCGT
>JAITWS010000014.1 GCA_031285185.1 Methylobacillus sp. | reverse complement strand
ATAACAGCGCCTTGGCTTCGGTGGTTTACCTTGGATGCCAAGCTGTTTCAGGAGGATCGTCATGCGATGCCCCAACCATAATTGCCTCTGCGATCAGTGACATTGTTACCTCTCTTGCTTTGCCTAGAACGCCGGTAGGGGCGGCCTTAGGGGAAACGGCACTTGATGTTGCTTCCGGCTCGGCAAGCTCAAGAAGTATTGCGATTGTAAATTCAGCACTTCGTAGTAGTACCGCTGGTTTTACAAATATCACTAATAAAGGCTCAAGCTCGCTAAATCTTCAAGCTAGTGGGGGATCTGTTGGTGCTCAAGCGTTTTTTAATGCTCTGCCTAAAATCTCGGAAACTGTTATTACACGGGTGGATGGTGTTAAAACTGCAACCTTGCTTGATGGATCACAAGTAACATTTTATCCTGTTAGCACTTCTGGGGGCGTGCCTACTGTACAAATTTTCAGAACAAATGGCACTTATGAGTCGACAAAAATTAGGTTCTAATTTCGATATGAAACAAACTATTGTTAATAAATTTATCGAGTGGCGTGATTGTGTCCAATTCTTGACTTCATGTTTTGCTGTTTATGGTGTATTGGACAACAGGCTTGCATTGGTTGATTCAGATGATTTCATTGTGTTTTACGACAGGTCATTTCTGCGAAAGCGTCAATGGAAAATTATCCCGCTGTGGGAGGGCGATCTCCGAAGACTTTTATTGGAGCAAGGAGAAATTAATCTCTCCAAGTCTATACGAGCATATAGTTTGGAGAGAGGCATAAAAACTCTCTATCGAGCGACTGTAGAGCGTGCAAAAGCTCCCTATGAGTCAATTGAAATTGCTACTGATGTGGCCGTGAAAATCGCGACGCACAAGATTGATCTTGAACTGGAGGATATCGCGGAGTTGTTTGAGGTAACCGATAAGTGGGTTCCATATTGGGGGCATAACTTTATATGGCCAGAGGATGGAAGCTTTCTTCTATACACTAATGGCGATAATGCGGCATTTATGGCTGGAAATCTTTTAGAAATTGAAAAGATGCTTGGTGTTGGATATGACTACTGTATGAGCCGATTTGTCGCTAATGTTCTGCACCCAAACTGGGACAGACTTATCGAGCCATATAAGAATTTTTGTGATGAATTTCAATTGCCGATGTACCTTGATGTTAAGTGAGTAGTTTTGGGAAAGGTTTAAATCGCTGTCATGTCCAACTGTCCACACCACTTTCCCTGTAAGTTTTTCACCCATTTTTTCGACATTCACCCCGAATTAATCCGGGGCAACATTCAGTTTTTTGTTTCGCTCCTTTCCTTGCCTGCTTAAATTTTGAGCATTTCCCCGCTTTGAGACAGGCTCACCCCCTGCCGATGCGGACAGTGTTTTTTGATGTGGTTTTTGGACTCGCCCGCTTTCTTCACCTTCTAATCCAGTACCCTCGCAACAACCCGCACAACGCATGAACTTCCCACACCTGACGAATCGGCATTTGCTTCAGATCGGTTGGGCTGAGTCCGTCAAAGTGTTCCGCCGGTGTCAGCCCGTTCAGATTCTGATGCGGTTGGATGAAGTTATAGAACGCGCCAAATTCGTTGAGCGCGGTTTGCAACGCTTTTCCGTTGGGAATCACAAGCTGGCGCAGCAATGGCTTGAGCGTTCCGAACAAACGTTCGATGCGCCCATTCTGCCAAGGCGCGTGGGTTTGAGTGGTTTGATGGTGGATGCCGACTTGTCTTAGAAACGTTTTGAACACCCAACTGTTGAAGATGGCCTCGTTATCCGTGCGGAGTTTGCGGGGTTTGCCGTAACGGGCGATGGCGAGACACAAATGTCCCAGCATCGTCCAACTGCACCGGCGAGTGAGCACTTTTAGCCGCAATGTCCTACGGCTGCCGTGGTCGAGGATACCGATGACGGCGTGCGTATCGCGTCTGGCATCGGTGAAGAACGTCAAATCCACTGCCCAAGTGTGATTCACCTTTACCAGACGCGGTTTGGCGGAACGAATCCTGCGCCGTAATTCCGCGATTTCCCGTTGATGCTCACGCACTAACAACGCGACAAAAGATTTGCCCACGCGGCAACCGGGATGAAGGCGATTAAATGTAATCGCGATTTTGCGACACCAGGCACGCGGCATATGTGCCTTGAGCCGCATGATTTCACGCCGCAATCACTCGGGTTTGCGACGCGTGTGAAATGAAACAACGGGCGGATAACAGGCTTTGGGGAGACGGGCAAAGGCTGCCGGGACTTGACGGCTATGCCAGCGCCAATAGAACAGCCCGAGCAATGCGCCAAGCAGAAAAACGAAATCGAGAAACATGGAGAGGCTTGTGAAATCTGTCACTTTACCAATGCACGGGGGAAAACCCGTCAAGACGGGAAATCCATTTCAAAGTTTCTTGCCGAAAACCCTTGCTTGCCGCGGGGCTGTGCCATAAAATAAGAACAATTCTTATTTGTCTGCAATCACATCATGTTGACCCGGAATCTGGATAGTCTCAAACCCGGCGAGCACGCCACGATACGTTCGATCAGCGCCGAGGCTGCTTTGCATCAGCGGCTGAATGCCTTGGGTTTTCGCGTCGGCAAGCGCATCGAGTTGGTGCGGCGCGCGCGTTTTCGCGGGCCTTTGCATGTGCGGCTCGGCACGACCGATGTCATCATGCGCGCGAGCGAGGCGCATCGCATCCAGATTTCGCAGCAGCCCGCGTAAAATTTCCGCATGAAAAAAATCGCGCTTCTGGGAATGCCCAACACGGGCAAATCCACCTTGTTCAATCGCATCAGCGGCGCGTCCGCGCGCGTGGGCAACTGGCCGGGGATCACCGTTGATCTGATGAGCGCGAAAATTTTGCTGGGCGGCCACATCGCCGAACTCATTGATCTGCCCGGCATTTACGATCTGCACGGTTTTTCTGATGACGAACAGGTGGTGCGCCATTTTCTCGCGCGCAACGAAATTGATCTCGTGATTCTGGTGCTCAACACCACGCAGATTGATCGGCAGCTTTCGCTCGCGCTGCAAGTGCGCGCGCTGGGCTTGCCCATGATGCTCATGCTGAATATGGCGGATGAGGCGCGGCGCAACGGCATCAGCGTGGATACGGAGGCGATGTCGCGCCAGCTCGGGATGCCGGTCACGACTTTGAGCGCGAAATACGGCGAAGGTTTTCCGCAGGCGCTGCAACTGGCGGCGCAAACCATGAGCGCCGCCGAACGACATATTCCGCCCGAGGATGTGCAGGCGCGGCTCGACACCGTGACCAAAATCGAGCACGAGATGGAAAGCATCGTGAAGGAAACGGTGCAAATGCCGACGCAGCTCACCGACGCGCTCACGGCGAAGCTCGACAAAATCCTGCTGCATCCGTGGCTGGGCTTGCCGATTTTTTTCATCGCGCTGTTTTTGTTGTTTCAGTTGATCTTCACGCTGGGCACGCCTTTGCAGGACGCGGTCGCGTGGACGCTGGATCAGGGACGCGTCGCCCTGCTTGATCCGCTCATGGCCGCGTGGCCGAAATGGTTGGGCGGCTTGCTGCTCGACGGCATTTACAACGGCGTCGGAACCGTGGCGGCATTTGTGCCGCTCATCATTTTGTTTTTTCTTGTGATGACCATGGTCGAAGACAGCGGCTATCTCTCGCGCGCGGCCTTTCTCATGGATGCGTTCATGGCGCGGCTCGGCTTGGACGGACGCGGTTTCGTCATGGTGCTCATGGGTTTCGGCTGCAATGTGCCCGCGCTCATGGGCACGCGCGTGATGCGTAACCGCGCCTCGCGCCTGTTGACCATGCTGGTCATTCCGTTCTCGCTGTGCTCGGCGCGTTTGCAGGTGTTTCTCTTTATGACGGCGGTGCTGTTCCCGCCGCGACAAGCGCCCGTGGTGCTGTTCGGCATGTATCTCATGAGCTTCGCCATCACCTTTCTGAGCGCGCTTTTGTTCAAGCGGCGTTTCAAAAGCAATGAGCCGTTCATCCTTGAACTGCCGCCCTATCGCTTCCCCACGCCGCGCCAGATACTGCTGCGCGGCTGGCAGGAAGTCGGACATTTTCTCCATCGCGCTTCCAAATTCATCATCGCGGGCGTGGTGCTGGTGTGGGCGCTCACGCATTACCCCGGCGACGCGCAAAGCAGCCTCGACACTTACGCGGGCATGATAGGCCGCTTCCTCTCGCCCGTGCTCACGCCCATCGGCATAGACGAGCATTTGTCCATCGCGCTGATCTTCGGCTTCGTCGCCAAGGAAGTCGTGGTGGGATCGCTCGCCGTCATCTACGGTCAGCAAGGCGAAGCGCTCACACACCTCATGGCCGCGCAACTCGACTGGGTGAAAGGCGTGAGCTTCATGCTGTTCACGCTCATCTACACCCCCTGCCTCGCCACCATCGCCACGCTCAAAACCGAATCCCGCAGCCGCGCCTTCATGTGGCTCTCCATCGGCTGGTCGCTGTTGCTGGCGTGGATGGTGAGCTTCGTGTTTTATCAGGGCGCGCGGTGGTTGGGGATTTGAAAAACTGATTGGATTGCAAACAAAAGCCCGCCAATATGGATGCCCGCATAAAAATCACCATCGAACTTCCCGATCCCCTGTTCGCCCAGGCGCAGCATTATGCTGCGACCAATAACATGACGCTGAGCGCCATGATCGAACAAGGGCTGCGCGAAATTCTCGCGGAGGAAAAGGGAATCAAATGCGGTGACCATTCGCAGTAGTCCCGCAGAGTGAAGCGAATCACCCCGCCTTGAACATGAAATACACCGCGCCCATCAAACACAATCCCGCCCACAGATAATTCAGCTTGACCGGCTCGTGCATGTAGAACACCGCGAACGGGATGAACACGGCGAGGGTGATGACTTCCTGCATGATCTTGAGTTGCGGCAGCGAAAGCGCGGTGTAGCCGATGCGATTGCCGGGAACTTGCAGCAGATACTCGAACAGCGCGATGCCCCAGCTTGCGACCGCCGCGATCCACCACGGTTTGTCGTGCAGATTTTTGAGATGGGCGTACCACGCGAACGTCATAAAGATATTCGACAGCACCAGCAGACCGGCGGCCTGCGACCACGCGGGAAGATTCATGTGTCCTAAACGGCTTCTTCGCCCGATTCGCCGGTGCGGATGCGGATGACTTGCTCAACCGGCGTGACGAAAATTTTGCCGTCGCCGATTTTTCCGGTGCGCGCGGCCTTGACGATGCCTTCGATGGCGCCGTCAACCAGCGCGTCGGCGATGACGGCTTCGATCTTGATCTTGGGGAGAAAATCAACCACATATTCCGCGCCGCGATAAAGTTCGGTGTGGCCTTTCTGCCGCCCGAAACCTTTGACTTCGGTCACGGTCAGCCCGGTCACGCCGATCTCGGACAGCGCCTCGCGCACTTCGTCCAGCTTGAACGGTTTGATGATGGCTTCGATTTTTTTCATGTTCGCACCTTAACTTTTGAAATGTGATGTGATCGGATAACGCCTGTCTCGCCCGAATCCGCGATGCGTGATACGCACGCCGACCGGGGCTTGCCGCCGTTTGTATTCGCTGCGGTCTATCAACGCCACCACGCGCCGAACGTCGTCGGCGTTGTAACCCAGTGAAATGATTTCGGCGGGGCTGCGGTCGTATTCGACATAAGCTTCCATGATCGCGTCCAGAATTTCATACGGCGGCAGCGCATCCTGATCGGTCTGGTTGTCGCGCAACTCCGCCGATGGCGCGCGCGTGATGATGCGTTCGGGGATCACGGACGAAATCGCGTTGCGGTAATGCGCGAGGCGGTAAACCAGCGTTTTCGGCACATCCTTGAGCACCGCGAAACCGCCCGCCATGTCGCCGTACAAGGTGGAATAACCCACGCCCATTTCGCTTTTGTTGCCGGTGGTGAGCACGATGGAGCCGAATTTGTTGGAGAGCGCCATGAGCAAATTGCCGCGTATGCGGGCTTGCAGATTTTCCTCGGCAAGATCGGCGGGCAGTCCCGAAAATTCATCCGCGAGCGTATCGGTGAAGGCTGCGAACACATTTTCAATCGGCAATTCCGTGTAGCGCACGCCGAGATTCGCGGCCAATTGCGCAGCATCCGTCCGGCTGATTTGCGCGGTGAAACGCGACGGCATCATCACCGCATGAACGCGCTCCGCGCCCAACGCATCCACCGCGATCGCAAGCGTCAACGCGGAATCAATTCCGCCCGACACGCCCAGCACCACGCCCGGAAAATTATTTTTCGCGATGTAGTCGCGCACGCCCAGACACAGCGCCTCATACACCGCCGCCTCCAAATCCGGCGCGGCTTCCACATCGCCGCCGCGCGGTTGATCGCCCTCGAACCCAATCACACCCAGCCCTTCCCTGAACGCCGCCATCTGCGCGACCAGCGCGGCTTCCGCGTCAAACACGAACGACGCGCCGTCGAACACCAGCTCGTCCTGACCGCCGACGAGATTGACATAGACAACGGGCAGGCCGGTGTCGAACACGCGGTCGCGCATGGCTTCGTAGCGCGTCGGTTGTTTACCGAGATGATACGGTGAGGCGTTGAGCGCGAGCAAAACCTGCGCGCCCGCGTCGCGCGCGCGCATGGCCGGTTCGCGCTCCCACACATCGGCGCAGATGAGCGCGCCGAACTTGATGCCTTCGTGCTCGAACACCAGCGCGGCATCGCCGGGGACGAAGTAACGCGCCTCATCGAACACGCTGTGATTCGGCAGTTTTTGTTTGTGATATGTCGCCAGAATTTTCCCGTCGCGCAACACGGAGGCGCTGTTATGCAAACGCGCGCCATCCCGCGCGGGATGGCCGACCAGCAAAGTGAAACCGCGCGGCAATGCGGCGGCCAGCGATTGCAACGCGCGTTCGGCAGCCGCGCAAAAATCGTCGCGCAACAGCAAATCTTCGGGGGGATAGCCGGTCAGCGCCAGCTCGGGCGTAACCAGCAAAGATGCGCCTTCGGCTTGCGCCCGATGACATGCGGCGATGATTTTTGCGGCGTTGCCGTCCAGATCGCCGACGGTGAAATTGAGTTGCGCGATTGCGAGTTTCACTTAATAACCACCGCCCGCATCCTTGATCATCTTCACGATTTCCGGCTTGCCGTTTTTCATCGCATAGACCAGCGCGGTCAGGCCGTAGGTGTCCTTCGCCTTCACGTTGATGTGCCGCGCGATCAGCAGCGCGACCATGTCCCGCGCGCTTTCATCCACCGCGATATGCAGCAGCGATTGCTCATTGCTGTCCTTGACGTTGATGTCCGCGCCGCGGTCGAGCAGCAGTTCCGCCGCTTGCGGATAATTTTTCTTGACCGCCCAACTGAGCGCCGTCCAGCCGGTGTCGTCCTTGTCGTCCACCTTCGCGCCCGCGTCCAGCAAGGTTTTCAGAATATCAACATTGCCTTCGCGCGCGGCGTACATGAGCACGGTGAGTTTGTTGCGATCACGCGCGGCGACATCCGCGCCGTTGTCGAGCAGGGTTTTGACGCCCGTCACCTGCCCGCTCTTGGCCGCATACATGAGCACGGTGCGCCCGTCGTCGCTGCGCGCGTTGGGGCTGACGCCCGCCTTGATGAGCAGCGCCACCACATCGTTGAAACCGGAGGAAGTCGCGAGACCGAGCGCGCTCCATCCGTCCGCGTCGCGCGCTTTCGGATCCGCGCCTTTTTCCAGCAACAGACGCACGGTTTCGACATAATCTTTTTTGGTCGCGTACATCAGCGCCGTCCAGCCGTCGTTATCCTTGGCGTTCACATCCGCGCCTTTTTCCAGAAGCGCGCGCGCCGCATCGGTGTTGCCTTTGCGCGCCGCGTACATAAGCGCGGTCACGCCGTCCTTGTCTTTGGTGTTGGCATTGCCGCCGCTGCCCAGAATGGCGCGTACCGTGCCCGTGTCGCCGCGCGCGGCGGCGTTCAGCAGGAAAGGCACGCTCTCCTCCGCCGACGCGCCCAAGGGCATCAGCAAGACCATCGCCAGCAGAAAATATCGCAGATTGGTTTTCATCGTCATCAGCCCTTTGCCTTGGTTTTTTTTGCGTCCATCGCGGCGAGTACGGCCTCGCCCAGCCCGGCGGGAGAACTGGCAACCGCCACGCCCGCCTTTTCCAGCGCCTTCATTTTGTCTTCCGCGCGACCGCTGCCGCCGGAGATGATCGCGCCCGCATGACCCATGCGCTTGCCTTGCGGCGCGGTGCGTCCCGCGATGTAGGCCGCGACCGGCTTTTTCACATCGGACTGGATAAATTCCGCCGCCGCTTCCTCGTCCGTGCCGCCGATTTCGCCCACCATGATGATGGCCTCGGTTTCGGGATCGGCCTCGAACATCGCCAGACACTCGATGAAATTCAGTCCCTTGATCGGGTCGCCGCCGATGCCGACGCATGTAGTCTGGCCGAGGCCGGATTGCGTGGTTTGATGCACCGCCTCATACGTCAGCGTGCCCGAGCGCGACACGATGCCGACCTTGCCGCGCCGGTGGATGATGCCCGGCATGATGCCGATTTTGCATTCGTCCGGCGTGATGATGCCGGGACAATTCGGCCCCACCAGTTTCGCGCCGCACGCCTTGAGCGCGGCTTTGACATTGAGCATATCCAGCACAGGAATGCCTTCGGTGATGCAGACGATGAGCGCGATGCCCGCATCCGCCGCCTCGATGATGGAATCCGCCGCGAACGCGGGCGGCACATAAATCACGGTTGCCTGCGCGCCGGTCGCGCGTACCGCGTCGCGCATCGTGTTGAACACCGGCAAACCGAGATGGCCTTGTCCGCCCTTGCCCGGCGTGACGCCGCCGACCATTTTCGTGCCGTAAGCCAGCGCCTGTTCGGAGTGAAACGTGCCCTGCTTGCCGGTGAACCCCTGGCACAGCACCTTGGTATTTTTATCAATCAATATAGCCATATGCTTTATCCTGCTGCTGCCACCGCTTGTTTGGCTGCGTCGGTGAGGTCTTCGGCGGAGATGATGGAAAGGCCGCTTTCGCGCAACATTTTTTTGCCGATCACGACATTGGTTCCTTCAAGCCGCACCACCACGGGAACCTTGACGCCGACTTCGCGCACCGCCGTGATGATGCCTTCGGCGATGATGTCACAACGCATGATGCCGCCGAAAATGTTCACGAGAATCGCCTTGACGTTGCCGTCGGCGAGAATGATCTTGAACGCGCGCGCCACCGTCTCCGCCGTCGCGCCGCCGCCGACATCGAGAAAGTTCGCGGGCATTCCGCCGTGCAGCTTGATGAGATCCATGGTCGCCATCGCAAGCCCCGCGCCGTTGACCATGCAACCGATATTGCCGTTGAGCGCGATGTAGTTGAGGCCGCTCGCGTGCGCCTCGGCCTCCTTGGGATCGTCCTGACTCCAGTCGCGCAATTCGGCGAGACTTTTCTGGCGATAAAGCGCGTTGTCGTCCACCGTCATCTTGCAATCAAGCGCGACCAGCGCGCCGGTTTCCGTGACGATCAGCGGATTGATTTCCAGCAGGGCAAGATCGTTCTCCTTGAACAAACGATACAAACCCTTGAGCAATTTGGTGAACGCGCCGACCTGCTCGCCGGACAACGCCAGCGCGAACGCAAGATTGCGCGCCTGATAATCCACGAGACCGAGCAGCGGATCGCACACCTCGCGCAAAATTTTCTCCGGCGTCGCGCGCGCGATTTCCTCGATCTCCATACCGCCCGCAGCGGACGCGATCACAACCACGCGCTCCGCCGAACGATCAATCAGCAACGACAAATACAACTCGCGCGCGATCGGCAGCGTCTCCTCGATCAACAGGCGATGCACCGGCTGACCGTCGGGCGCGTTTTGTTGCGTGACGAGTTTATGCCCGAGCAGATTCAGCGCGAGATTTTGCAACTCATCGTGCGAGCGCGTCACCCTGACCCCGCCCGCCTTGCCGCGCCCGCCCGCATGGATCTGCGCTTTGGCGACCCACGCGCCGCCGCCCAGCTCGCGCGCCGCCGCCACCGCGGATTCCGCATCGCCCGCGACAATGCCGCGCGGCGTCGGCAAGCCGTAGCGTTGCAGCAAATGCTTGGCCTGATACTCGTGCAAATTCATGCTGATTCCAAAAACAGGGAAATGCCGCAATTTTGGCGGAAAACCCTCGAATAAGCCAGTGCCTGCTATAATTTCCGCTCTTTTTAATTGCCGCTTTTTTCAGCCATTTACGCCATGCGTCTCGTCATTCAGGGGCACAATCTGCTGCCCGAACATCTCGCCTCCCTCGCGCAACTCACAGGCCGCAACGACTTCATTCCGCTCACGGGACGCGCCTACGCGCTGAAACAAATCGAACGCAACCCGGAAATCATCGTCTGGTGCGAACAACACGAACTGGACTGCGCCTTTGTCGCCGACGAACACACGCTGGACACCATCGGCCTCGTGGTCATGGACATGGATTCCACGCTCATCAGCATCGAGTGCATAGACGAAATCGCCGACATGCAGGGACTCAAACCGCAAGTCGCCGCGATCACCGCCAGCGCGATGCGCGGCGAAATGGAATTCGCCGAAAGCCTGCGCCGCCGCGTTTCATTGCTGCAAGGGCTGGACGAATCCGCATTGCAGCGCGTCCATGACGAACGCCTGCAACTCAGTCCCGGCGCGGAAACATTGCTGCGCGCGCTGCAAACCAAAAACATCCGCACCATGCTGGTCTCAGGCGGCTTCACCTATTTCACCGAACGTTTGAAAAAGCGCGTCGGCCTTGACTACGCGCACGCCAACGAACTCGAAATCGCAAACGGAAAAATCACCGGGAAAGTGCTGGGCGGCATACTCGACGCGCAAGCCAAAGCCGACCACCTCACCCGCGTCCGCCGCGAACTCGGATTAAACATCGCGCAAACCGTCGCCATAGGCGACGGCGCCAACGATTTAAAAATGATGTCCGCCGCCGGAATCGGCATCGCCTACCACGCCAAACCCGTCGTGCGCGAACAGACAACCTACGCGCTCAACCACAGCGGGCTGGATGGGGTGGTGAATTTGTTGATGGCGGTTTAGGGCATGTTGACCGAAATCAAACTCACCCAACTTTCTCACGGCGGCGGCTGTGGGTGCAAAATCGCGCCGGGGGTGTTGGCGGAGATGTTGCGGACTTTGCCGCAGGCGGCGTTGTTTCCTGATCTTTTGGTTGGTTTTGATACCGCCGACGATGCCGCTGTGTATAGGCTCAACGATGAACAGGCCATCGTTGCGACGACGGATTTTTTCATGCCGATTGTGGATGATCCGTTCGACTTCGGGCGCATCGCGGCGACCAATGCGATCTCCGATATTTACGCGATGGGCGGCACGCCGATACTTGCGCTGGCGATTGTCGGGATGCCGATCAATGTGTTGCCGGTGGAGGCGATTCAGAAAATCATGGAAGGCGGCGCGAGTGTGTGCGCGACGGCGGGGATTCCACTGGCGGGCGGGCATAGCATAGATTCCCCTGAACCGATTTATGGTTTGGTCGCGCTCGGTGTCGTTCATCCGCAGCGCGTGAAACGCAACAGTTCGGCGCGCGCGGGCGATGTGCTGATACTCGGCAAGCCGCTTGGCATCGGCATTCTCGGCAGTGCGATGAAGGCGGGAAAACTGGATGAGGAAGGTTATCGCCAGTTGATCGCCGTGACCACGCAACTCAACACTGTCGGCACGGCGCTCGGCAAACTCGACGCGGTACACGCGCTTACTGATGTGACCGGCTTCGGTTTGCTTGGTCATCTGCTTGAGATTTGTCGCGGCGCAAAACTCGCGGCGACGATACAGGCGAGTCGCTTGCCGTTGCTACCCGCGGCAGTCGGATTCGCCCAACAGGGCATAGGTCCCGGCGCGATCGCGCGCAATCTCGCCAGCTTCGGCGATACGGTCAGCTTCGCGCCGCAGGTTGAAGAATGGCAACGCCGCATCATGGCTGACGCGCAAACCAGCGGCGGCTTGCTCGCGGCGGTGGCGGCGGAAAATGCAGATGAAGTGTTGGCGTTGTTTCGCGCGCAAGGTTTCGACGCGGCATGTGTGATTGGCGAATTGCGAGCGGGCGCGGCGGGTGTGGCTGTGATTGCCTGATTCGCGCAAGAGCGCATAATTTCAGATTCAAACAAACTCAGGAGCACAACCATGACCATCAAAGCCTATGGTGCCCAAGCGGGCGACCGGCCTCTCGAATCACTGAACATCACGCGGCGCGCGCCGGGTGCGCGCGATGTGCAGATCGAAATCGCCTATTGCGGCGTGTGCCATTCGGATTTGCATCAAGTGCGTTCCGAATGGGCGGGGACTTTATATCCCTGCGTGCCGGGTCATGAAATCGTGGGGCGCGTATCGGCGGTGGGCGCGCAGGTTGCGGGATTCAAGCCGGGCGATCTGGTCGGCGTCGGCTGTCTGGTGGACAGTTGCCAGCAGTGCGCGGAGTGCGATGACGGGCTGGAAAATTATTGCAATCACGGCGTGTTCACCTACAACAGCCCGACGCGGGATGCGCCCGGTCACACGCTGGGCGGCTACTCGCAGCGCATCGTGGTGCACGAGCGTTTTGTGTTGCGGATTCGTCATCCCGAAGCGCAACTCGCGGCGGTCGCGCCCCTGCTGTGCGCGGGCATCACGACATATTCGCCGTTGCGGCACTGGAAAGTCGCGCCGGGTCACAAGATCGGCGTGGTCGGCATCGGCGGGCTGGGTCACATGGCGATCAAACTCGCGCACGCGATGGGCGCGCATGTGGTGGCGTTCACCACGTCCGACGCCAAACGCGCGGCGGCGAAAAAGCTGGGCGCGAATGAAGTAGTGAACTCGCGCAACGCGGACGAAATGGCCGCGCACGCGCAGAGCTTTCATTTCATCCTCAACACCGTGGCCGCGCCGCACGCGCTCGATCCGTTTTTCAATCTGCTCAAACGCGACGGCACGATGACACTGGTCGGCGCGCCGCCCACGCCGCACCCGTCGCCGCAGGTTTTCAACCTCATCATGAAACGCCGCAGCCTCGCAGGTTCGCTCATCGGCGGCATTCCCGAAACGCAGGAGATGCTGGATTTTTGCGCCGAACACGGCATCGTCGCCGACATCGAATTGATACGCGCCGATGAAATCAACGAAGCCTACGAACGTATGCTCAAGGGCGACGTGAAATATCGCTTTGTGATTGACAGCGCGAGTTTGGCCGGGTGAATTTGGCCGGGTAAATCGCCCCGCGTTTTATTTGACCGGCGTCAGTATCGCCCAATCCGTGCCCTGGCCGGAGCCGGTTTCCTGAAAGTGAATATCCACGGGATATTGCTTCCCGGAGCAGGCGATGAGCCAGCGTTCATCCCATGCGCGCCGACCTGCGGCACCCTTGGGCGCTCTCAGAATGTAAGGCGTGTAATCGTTGGCGTTTGAGCAGTGATATTTCGCGGCGACCACGCCCAGCACGCCCCCCATCGCATCACGGGTCAGGGTTTCGTCAGCCAGCGTGCCTTTTTGCACCACGCCCGCAGGCAAAGTCTCCTGCGCCGAAGCGGAAAACGCGGACAGCATCATGCCCGTGAACAGGGCGGACAGCAGAATTTTTTTCATGGCAATTTCCTTTTGAAAAAGGTCGAACGGAAGTTGTGAAACAAGGTACGGAACAGTATAGCGCAACCGGGGTTTCATTCGGATTTTGGACAATCCCGGCATCCATTTGAAAGAAAATGTAAATCCGGGTGATCGCCCGGCGATAATCCCTATAATGTCGCTTCCCATACTCAATTTTCCGGTTTGAAAATCATGAATAAAAAATCGTTCTGGGTTATCACCATGGTGGTGCTGGCGGTGACGGCGGCGGTTTATGTGTGGCAGGGAAAATCCGGCGATACATCGGACGCGGGCGCTTCGGCGGCAGGTGATGCGGCGGGCGGGCGGCGCGGTGGCGCGAACGGGATCATGCCGGTGCAGGCGGGCGTGGTGAAAAGCGGCGAGATTGCCGTGACGGTGGATGCGCTGGGCACGGTGACGGCGCTTAACACGTCCATCGTCAAGCCGCGCGTGAACGGGCAGTTGGTGCGCGTCAATTTCCGCGAGGGGCAGATGGTCAAACAGGGCGAGGTGCTCGCCGAGATTGATCCGCGCCCGTTTCAGGCCACGCTCGATCAGGCGAGCGGACAACTGGCGCGCGACGAGGCCATGCTCGCCAATGCGCGCGCGGACATGGAGCGTTATCAGGGTTTGCTTGCGAAGGATTCCATCGCGCGGCAGCAGGTGGACGATCAGGTGTGGTTGGTGCGCCAATACGAGGGCGCGGTGAAGAACGATCAGGGCGTGGTGAATGCGGCGCGGCTCAATGTCGAATTCAGTCGCATCACCGCGCCGTTTTCCGGGCGCGTCGGTTTGCGTCAGGTGGATGTCGGCAATTATGTGCAGACCGGCGACGCGAACGGCATTGCCGTGGTGACGCAAACGCAGCCGATTTATGTGGTGTTCGCGATTCCCGCCGACCAACTCGGCGCGGTGACGAGTCGAATGCGCGCGGGGGAAAAACTTTCGGTGGAGGCGTGGGCGCGCGGCGGCAAAACACTGATCGCCAAAGGCGAGTTGATGTCGGTGGACAACCAGATTGACGCCACCACCGGCACGGTCAAGCTCAAGGCGGAATTTCCCAACAAGGACGAACAACTTTTCCCCAACCAGTTCGTGAACGCGCGGCTTAACGTGGAAACGCGGCACGACGTGATGCTCGCACCCACGGCGGCGATACAGCGCGGTGCCAAGGGCATCTTCATGTATGTGATCGAAAAAAACGCGCAAAACGAGGAGACGGTTTCCGTGCGGACGGTTGAACTCGGCCCGGTTTCCGGTGATGTGGTCGCGGTTGAAAAAGGCTTGAAGGCGGGCGATCGCGTGATGACCGACGGCGCGGACAAATTGCGCGAAGGCGCGAAGGTGACGGTCTCGACTCCCGGCGCGGGTTTGAAGGAAAACGGAAAAGCGCCGCCGGACGGTCAGGGGAAACAAAACAGGAGCGGCGGTCAGCGCAAACCCGGCGGCAACAACGCAAGCGCGTCATGAATCCCTCGCGCATTTTCATCCTGCGGCCTGTCGCCACTTCGCTGTTGATGGTGGCGATACTGCTCGCGGGTTTGGTCGCCTATCGCATGTTGCCGATCTCGGCCTTGCCCGAGGTGGATTATCCGACCATACAAGTCACCACGCTTTATCCCGGCGCGAGTCCCGATGTGATGACCTCTTCCGTCACCGCGCCGCTGGAACGGCAATTCGGCCAGATGCCGGGGCTGGGGCAGATGTCCTCATCCAGTTCCGGCGGCGCGTCGGTCATCACGCTGCAATTTGATCTTTCGCTGACGCTCGACGTGGCCGAGCAGGAAGTGCAGGCCGCGATCAACGCCGCCAATTCCTTTCTTCCGAACGATTTACCCATGCCGCCGATTTACAGCAAAGTGAATCCGGCGGACACGCCCATCATCGCGCTCGGCATCACCTCCGAAACCTTGCCGTTGCCAAAAGTGGAAGACCTGGTGGATACGCGGCTCGCGCAAAAACTGTCGCAACTTCCCGGCGTCGGTCTTGTCAGCGTTGGCGGCGGGCAGCGGCCTGCGGTGCGGATACAGGTCGAACCCAAATTGCTCGCGTCCATGGGGCTGAATCTGGAGGATGTGCGGAGCGCGATCAGCAACGCCAACGTCAATATGGCGAAAGGCAGTTTTGATGGCCCGATGCGCGCCTCGACGCTGGACGCGAACGATCAGATGCGCTCCGCCGATGAATACCGCGATCTCGTCATCGCGTGGAAAAACGGCGCGCCGATCCGTCTTTCCGACATCGCCGCCGTGGTGGACGACGCGGAAAACATCCGCCTCGCGGCGTGGGCGAACCGTTCGCCCGCGATCATTCTCAACATCCAGCGGCAACCCGGCGCGAACGTGATCCAGACGGTTGACGGCGTCAAGGCGCTGCTGCCGCAGTTGCAAGCCAGTCTGCCGGGCGACGTGAAGGTGGAATTGCTCACCGACCGCACCACCACCATACGCGCTTCCGTGGCGGATGTGCAGATCGAAATGCTGATGGCGGTCGCGCTTGTGGTGATGGTGATTTTCCTGTTTCTTCGCAACATTCCCGCGACGCTCATTCCCGGCATCGCCGTGCCGCTGTCGCTGGTCGGCACGTTCGGCGTGATGTATCTGCTCGGTTTTTCGATCAACAATCTCACGCTCATGGCGCTCACCATCGCCACCGGATTTGTGGTGGATGACGCGATTGTGATGATAGAAAACATCGCGCGTTACGTCGAACAGGGCGAATCGCCGCTCAAGGCCGCGCTCAAGGGCGCGGAGCAGATCGGCTTCACGATTATTTCGCTCACGGTTTCGCTCATTGCGGTGCTGATTCCGCTGTTGTTCATGGGCGATGTGGTGGGGCGATTGTTCCGCGAATTTGCGATGACGCTCGCAATCGCGATTCTGATTTCCGCCTTCGTCTCGCTCACGCTCACGCCCATGATGAGCGCGCGTTTGCTGCGCCACACGCCCGCGGAAAAACAAAGCCGTTTTTACCACGCGAGCGGCGCGTTGTTCGAGCGCATCATCGCATGGTATGGCCGCGCGCTGGATTGGGTGCTGGATCGCCAGCTCGCCACGCTGATGGTCGCGCTCGGCACATTGGTGTTGACCGGCGTGTTGTATGTTTTCGTTCCCAAGGGATTTTTTCCGGTGCAGGATACCGGCGCGATTCAGGTCATCACCGAAGCGCCGCAGACGATTTCCTTCGCCGCCATGGTCGAGCGTCAGCAAGCCGTCGCCGATGTGATTTTGCATGACAAGGCGGTGCAAAGTTTGTCGTCCTACATCGGCATAGACGGCTCCAATGTCACGCTGAACAGCGGGCGCATGTTGGTCAATCTGATTCCCAAGGCGGAGCGCGACGCGGATGCTTCCGGCGTGATCGCCCGCCTCAACACCGCGCTTGAAAATGTCGAAGGCATCAAAGCCTACATGCAGCCGGTGCAGGATTTGACCATAGAAAGCCGCGTCAGCCGCACGCAATATCAGCTCAGTTTGCAAGACCCGGATTCCGCGGAGCTGGCCGAGTGGACACCCAAACTGGTGGAGCGTTTGAAGCAACTGCCGCAACTGCGCGATGTCGCGAGCGACAATCAGGATCACGGTTTGCAGGCCTATATCGAGATTGACCGCGACAGCGCGGGACGTCTCGGCATCACCACTGCCGCGATTGATAACGCGCTTTACAACGCTTTCGGGCAGCGGCTGATTTCCACCATATTCACGCAATCCAATCTCTATCGCGTCGTGCTCGAAGTCGCGCCCGAATACCGGCAGGGACCGGAGGCGCTGGAACATCTTTATATCATCGCGCCGGGCGGGATGCAGGTTCCGCTTTCGTCCGTCGCGCGCGTGGTCGAAAAGCCCGCGCAGCTCGCGGTCAATCACATCGCGCAGTTTCCCGCCGTGACGCTTTCGTTCAATCTCGCGCCCGATGTTTCGCTGGGCGAAGCGGTCGAGGCGATACGCGCGGCGGGCGCGGAGATGGGCTTGCCCGCGAGCATACAAACCGAATTTCAGGGTTCCGCGCAGGCGTTTCAGGCTTCGCTCAACAACACGCTGCTGCTGATACTCGCCGCCATCGTCACCATGTACATCGTGCTCGGCGTGCTGTACGAAAGTTTCATTCATCCGGTGACCATACTTTCCACGCTGCCCTCGGCGGCCATAGGCGCGTTGCTCGCGCTCATACTTTCCGGCAACGATCTCGGCGTGATCGCCATCATCGGCATCATTCTGCTCATCGGCATCGTGAAAAAGAACGCGATCATGATGATAGATTTCGCGCTGCAAGCCGAACGCGACCACGGCAAGCCGCCGCGCGAGGCGATACGCGAAGCCTGTTTGCTGCGTTTTCGTCCAATCTTGATGACCACGATGTCCGCGCTGCTCGGCGCGTTGCCGCTCATGCTGGGCGGCGGCGTCGGCTCGGAAATACGCCATCCGCTCGGCCTCACCATGGTGGGCGGTTTGCTCATCAGCCAGGTGCTGACGCTGTTCACCACGCCGGTGATTTATCTGGCGTTTGACCGGCTGGCGCGGAACGGGCGGGAGAAATGATGATGTTGTTTGATGATTCTTGCCCTCACCCCAACCCTCTCCCACAAGTGGGAGAGGGAGAACTTCACACAATTTTGGTCGCATCGTCTCTTGCCATCCGCGCCGATGTTCCCTCTCCCGCTTGCGGGAGAGGGGCAGGGGTGAGGGTGAAGGTTCAAAAAACCAGCCGGTTGACTGAAACGCCATGAACTTCTCCGCGCTTTTCATCCGGCGGCCGGTCGCCACCACCTTGCTGACGCTGGCCATACTTTTGTCCGGCTTGCTCGCGTTCGGTTTGCTTCCGGTCGCGCCATTGCCGCAGGTGGCATTTCCGACGATTTCGGTCAGCGCGTCTCTGCCGGGCGCGAGTCCCGACACCATGGCGGCGACCGTGGCGACGCCGCTGGAACGCAGTCTGGGCGCGATTGCGGGGGTGACGGAAATCACCTCCAGCAGTTCGCTCGGCAGCACGCGCATCACTTTGCAATTTGATCTTTCGCGCGACATAGACGGCGCGGCGCGCGATGTGCAGGCCGCGCTCAATGCCGCGCGCAGTTTGCTGCCCACCGGGATGCCGGGCAATCCGACTTATCGCAAAGTCAATCCGGCGGATGCGCCCATCATGATTTTGTCGCTGACTTCGGAAACCTACACCCGCGCGCAAATGTACGATGCTGCCTCGACCATACTCGCGCAGAAAATCGCGCGCATCAAAGGCATAGGTCAGGTTCAGGTGGGCGGCGCATCGCTGCCCGCGGTGCGCGTGGAACTCGATCCGCGCGCGCTCAACGCGATGGGTCTCGGCCCCGAGGATGTGCGTAGCGCGATCGCCGCGACCAATGTCAATCGTCCCAAGGGCAATCTGGAACAAGGCGAACATTACTGGCAGATTCAGGCGAACGATCAGGCGCGCACCGCCGCCGATTACATTCCCGCCATCGTCAGTTGGAAGAACGGCGCGCCGGTGCGTATCGGCGATGTGGCGCAGGTGCTGGATTCGCAGCAGGACGTGCGTAACATGGGGCTGGTGAACGGCGAACCGGCGGTCATGCTGATTTTGACGCAGGAGCCGGGCGCGAACATCATCGAGACGATAGACCGCGTGAACGCGATGCTGCCGGAATTGCACGCCTCCATCCCCGGCGCGATGAATCTTTCCGTGGTGATGGACAGATCGCCGACGATACGCGCCTCATTGCGCGAGGTGGAGCGCACGCTGATTTTGTCGGTGATACTGGTCGTGCTCGTCGTCGTCATTTTTCTCCGCAGCGGGCGTGTGGCGCTGATTCCCGCCGTGGTGGTTCCGGTGTCGCTGATCGGCACGTTCGGCTTCATGTATCTCGCGGGATTCAGCCTGAACACCTTGTCGCTGATGGCGCTCACCATCGCCACCGGATTCGTGGTGGATGACGCGGTGGTCGTCGTGGAAAACGTTTCGCGCCATATCGAAAACGGCGTCAAGCCGATGGAAGCATCCTTGCAAGGCGCGCGTGAAGTCGGCTTCACCATCGTTTCCATGAGCTTGTCGCTCATCGCCGTGTTCATTCCGATTTTGCTCATGGGCGGAATGCCGGGGCGTTTGTTCCGCGAATTTGCGCTCACGCTGTCGGTTTCCATTTTGATTTCGCTCGTGCTGTCGCTTTCCGTCACGCCCATGATGTGCGCGCGTTTGCTGCGCGCGAAGGGCGAGGAAAAACCGGGGCTGCTGTTCCGCGTCAGCGAGCGTATTTTCGACCGGGTGCTCGCGGGCTATCGCAACACGCTGGATTGGGCGCTCGATCACGGCAAGCTCATGCTGCTGATACTCGCGGCCACGATCGCGCTCAATGTGCTGCTTTACGGCGTGGTTCCCAAAAGCCTGTTTCCGCAGCAGGATGTCGGGCGTTTGATGGGCAGCGTGCAGGCCGATCAAAGCATTTCCTTTCAGTCCATGCAGGAAAAGCTCACCAACTTCGTCGCCATCGTCAAAAGCGATACGGCGGTGGAAAACGTCGTCGCCTTCACCGGCGGCGGCCAGCGCAATTCCGCCATGATGTTTGTTTCGTTGAAGCCGCTGGCCGAACGCAAGGTTTCCACCGATCAGGTGATCCGTCGTCTGAGCGGAAAACTCGCCAAGGAACCCGGCGCGAATCTGTTTTTGCAAGGCCAGCAGGATATTCGCGTCGGCGGGCGGCAGAGCAACGCGCAATATCAATACACGCTGCAAGCCGACGACATCAACGATCTGCGCGCATGGAGTCCGCGCGTGCGGCAGGCGCTGGCGCAGTTGCCCGAACTCGCCGACGTGAACACCGACGCGCAGGACAAGGGAATGCAAACCACGCTGGTGATAGACCGCGAAGCCGCCGCGCGGCTCGGCGTGTCGGTGCGAACGATAGATTCCACGCTTAATAATTTATTCGGGCAAAGTCTGGTCTCGACCATCTACAATCCGCTCAACCAGTATTACGTCGTGATGGAAGCCGCGCCGCAATACTGGCAAAGCCCGGAAACGCTGAAAGATGTTTACGTCACCGCCACCAATGCCGACGGCACGAAAACGCCCGTGCCACTTTCCGCCGTCGCGCATTACGAGCCGACCACCACGCCGCTCGCGGTCAGCCATCAGGGGCAATTCGCCGCGACGACCATCTCCTTCAATCTGGCCGAAGGCGTGTCGCTTTCCGACGCGACCAAGGCGATAGACGAGGCGATGAACAAGCTGGGCGTGCCGAGCGGCATACACGGCGGTTTTCAAGGCACGGCGAAAACATTCCAGGCCTCGCTCGACAGCCAGCCCTGGCTCATCCTCGCCGCGCTGGTGACGGTGTATCTCGTGCTTGGCATGTTGTACGAAAGCCTCGTGCATCCGCTCACCATTCTTTCCACGCTGCCCTCCGCGGGCGTGGGCGCGATACTCGCGCTGCTCGCGTTCAAAACCGATTTCACCCTGATCGCGCTGATCGGCGTGATCCTGCTTATCGGCATCGTGAAAAAGAACGCCATCATGATGATAGATTTCGCGATAGACGCCGAGCGCCGCGAAAATATCACGCCGCGCGAAGCGATACATCGCGCCTGTCTGCTGCGTTTCCGCCCCATCATGATGACCACCATGGCCGCGCTGTTCGGCGCGATTCCGCTCACGCTCGGCAGCGGCGACGGCGCGGAATTTCGTCAGCCGCTCGGCATTTCCATCGTGGGCGGTTTGATCCTGAGCCAGTTGTTGACGCTTTACACCACGCCGGTGATTTACCTGTCGCTGGATAATCTGCGCCTGCGCCACGCCCGCCGCCGCGCCCGCAAAAACAACCCGCCCGCAATGACACCCACGGGAGTTTCGATATGACAAAAAATTTCTGCACTTTCATCCCGCGCCCGTTGTTCTCCCTCTCCCGCTTGCGGGTGGGAGAGGCCTGTCCTGAGCCTGTCGAAGGAGTTGGGGTGAGGGTAAACGAAATAAGCGCGGCCTTTGGCCGCCCCTCACCCTGCCCTCTCCCGCAAGCGGGAGAGGGGAAGAAAAGCCCACTGAAAGGAGCGGGAACCTTCAAGGCGTCGTGCCTCCTTTTTCCGCTCCTCCTCACCGCCTGCGCCGTCGGTCCCGATTATCACCGTCCCGATGTCGCCACGCCTGCGGCTTTCAAGGAGGCCGGAAACTGGAAGCGCGCGCAGCCGGGCGACACCGCGCCGCGCGGCGATTGGTGGGAGGTTTACGGCGATCCCGAATTGAGCGGATTGACGCGCGAAGTGGCGGAGGCCAATTTGAATGTGCAGGTGGCCGCCGCGCAATATCGTCAGGCCATCGCGTCGCTGGGCGCGGCGCGCGCGAATTACTGGCCAGTGGTGGGCGCGAATTTTTCCGCGACACGCAGCCAACCGCGAAGCGCGACTTCCGGCGCGAACGGCGGAGCGCGCATTTCCAATTCCGTGAGCCTGTCGCTGGATGCAAGTTGGGAAGCCGATCTGTGGGGGCGCATCAGCCGCAATGTGGAAGCCGGGCAAGCCGCCGCCGACGCGAGTGTGGGCGATCTCGGCAACGCGCTGCTTTCGGCGCAGGCCACGCTGGTGCAAACATATTTTCAGTTGCGCGCCACGGACGCGCATCTGCGCTTGCTCGACAAAACCATCGCCGCGTATCAACGTTCGCTGGACATCACACGCAACCGTTACGAAGCGGGCGTTGCCGCGCGCACCGATGTGATACAGGCTGAAACGCAGTTGCAATCGGCGCAGGCGCAGGCGATTGATCTTGTCGCGCAACGCGCGCAATACGAACACGCGATTGCGATTTTGATCGGCAAACCGCCCGCTGATTTCAGCATCACGGCGCTGCAAACCGATCTGCCCAATGTGCCCGCGATCCCCGACGCGCTGCCGTCGGAATTGCTGGAACGCCGTCCCGACATCGCCGCGGCGGAGCGGCGCATGGCCGCCGCCAACGCGCAAATCGGCGTGGCGGAATCGGCGTTTTATCCCAGCCTCACGCTGGGCGCGTCGGGCGGATATCAGAACAGCGCGCTCGCCAATCTGCTGACCATGCCCAACCGCTTCTGGTCGTTCGGCCCCGCGCTCGCGCTGACTTTGCTCGACGGCGGCGCGCGCAAAGCGCAAAAGGAAGGCGCTGTCGCCGCCTACGACGCAACCGTCGCCACCTACCGCCTGACCGTGCTCGGCGCGTTTCAGGAAGTGGAAGACAACCTCGCGCTCTTGCGCCAGCTCGATCAGGAAGCCACCGTGCAACAAGCCGCGACCGCCTCGGCGGAGCTGGCGCTGGAACTCACGCAAAACCAGTATCTCGCTGGAACCGTGAGCTATCTCAATGTCGTCACCGCGCAAACCACCGCGCTTTCCGCCGAGAGCAACCTCATCAACATCGCCAACCGCCGCCTCGTCGCCCACGCAACTTTGCTCAAGGCGCTGGGTGGAGATTGGCGCGCCGAATAACGCCGCCCGATCCGGCAAATGCGCGGCGGGGATGACAAAACCATCCAGCCTTGCTAGGCTTGTCCACGCAACAACAATTTTTTACTTGAACAACTATTTCGGGAAAGGTGGAGCAATGAAGATCAGAACAATATTGACGGGCTGCGCGGTGTTGGCGGCCATGTTTTTATCCGGCTGCGCGGACATGCAACTCAACAGCGCGTCCAAGGGAAAAACCTGGGATCAAATGCTGGCGATGATGCGTCCGATCAAGCAGGAAGACAAGGACGGGCTGAGATATTTCTGCTACTCCTGCGCCAACGGCCCGACCCGCACCTACACCAACGCGGCGGGCAACACGGTCGCCGTGTATCTCTTCTGGAACAACTACAACTACGACGCCTATTGCAGCAGCGACGGCTATTACAACGCCTCCTGCTCGCCCGCCTATGCCGTCTGCAAAGCGATGGAAAGGCGGTTTGAATTTCAGAACAAAGTCATCGTCAGGGCATGGTACATCGTCGGCGAAGGACAAAGAAACCCGCCCTACACCAACGCCTGCGGCAATATGAACCCGGCGATCCTGGACACCAAGGAAGGGTTTTAGGGCGTAGGGTGTTCTCCCTCTCCCGCTTGCGGGAGAGGGTTGGGGTGAGGGTGGAGGGATCGCCCCGTGAAAAACCACCTCACTGCCGTATCATGTAATCAAACGCGCCCAGCGCGGCTTTTGCGCCGTCGCCCATGGCGATGATGATTTGTTTGTAGGGCGTTGTCGTCACGTCGCCGGCGGCGAATATGCCGGGGATGCTGGTCATGCCGCGCGCGTCCACTTCGATTTCGCCGTATTTGCTCAGGTTGATCGTGCCTTTGAGCCAGTCGGTGTTGGGGACGAGGCCGATCTGCACGAACACGCCCGCCACTTCGATGTGCTGTTGTTGGCCGCTCGCGCGGTCGGTGTAGTCGAGGCCGTCGGCTTTCTGGCCGTCGCCCGTCACTGCGGTGGTTTGCGCGTTTACGATCACGGTCACGTTGGGCAGGCTATCCAGTTTTTTCCGCAACACGGCGTCGGCTTTCAACTGGTCGGCAAATTCCAGCAGCGTGACGTGTTCGACGATGCCCGCGAGATCAATCGCGGCTTCCACGCCGGAATTGCCGCCGCCGATCACCGCGACGCGCTTGCCTTTGAACAGGGGGCCGTCGCAGTGCGGGCAATAGGCAACGCCTTTGCCGCGATATTCCTTTTCGCCCGGCACGTTCATTTCGCGCCAGCGCGCGCCGGTGGCGAGAATCACGGCTTTGCTCTTGAGCACCGCGCCGTTGGCGAGGCGGATTTGCATCACATCGCCGAGGATCAGTTGCTCGGCGCGTTGCAGATTCATGATATCCACTTCGTAACTTTTCACATGCTCTTCAAGCGCGGCGACGAGTTTGGGACCTTCGGTTTCCTTGATTGAAATGAAGTTTTCGATGGCCAGCGTATCCATCACCTGTCCGCCGAAACGCTCGGCGACGATGCCGACGCGATTGCCCTTGCGCGCGGTGTAAACCGCCGCCGCCGCGCCTGCGGGACCACCGCCGACGATGAGCACGTCGAACATTTCCTTGTGCGAAAGTTTGTCGGCCTGACGCGCCTGATCGCCGGTATCTATGCGCGCGAGAATCTCGCCCAATTCCATGCGCCCATCCGCGAATTTCGCGCCGTTGAGCCACACCGACGGCACGGCCATGATCTGCCGCTCTTCCACCTCTTTCTGGAACAACGCGCCGTCTATCATCGTGTGCGTGATGTTGGGGTTGATGATCGCCATGAGATTGAGCGCCTGCACCACTTCCGGGCAGTTGTGGCAGGTGAGCGAAATGTAAGTCTCGAAATGAAATTCGCCCGCGAGATTTTTGATCTGCTCGATGACATCGGCCTCGACCTTGGGCGGACGACCACCGACTTGCAACAAGGCCAGCACCAGCGAAGTAAATTCGTGTCCCATGGGGATGCCCGCAAACCGCACACCGACATTTTCGCCGGGACGGGTGACAGCGAACGACGGCGCGCGCGTATCTGCGTCGCGGCGTTGTTCCAGCGTGATGCTGCCGGACAATTCCGCAATCTCTTGCAGCAATTCCAGCATCTCGCCCGCCGCCGCGCTGTCGTCGAGATTGGCGACGAGCGCGATGGGTTGCGCGAGATTTTCAAAATACGCTTGCAGTTGCGATTTGATATTGGCGTCCAGCATGGTCTGTGTCCTTAAGTAATTAAGCCTCTCTCCACTTGCGGTTGCTTGTGAGGGCTGTTGCAGTTCTCCCTCTCCCCTCGTGGGAGAGGGGTGGGGGAGAGGGGGTTAAACAAAAAACCGTTCGTCCTGAGCTTGTCGAAGGATCGAAGGATGAACGCACATTACTGTAGAAGCAAGCTTGGGTAGGTCGGGACTCGCCCCGACGGGCGAGTTACTTTCTTGTGCTTGTCCAAAAGAAAGTAACCAAAGAAAACGACCCCCTGCTCCCGCGGCGCTTCGCGCTCCCTTGCGCTGCTCGCCGATCCGGGCGGCTCGCTGAACTCGCCTTGGCTGCGCCAAGGCTCAAACAGACGCTCGCCGAAATCCCCCGGCTCGGCTGCGCTGCTCAGCGCGGCAGAAGGGA
>JAITWS010000108.1 GCA_031285185.1 Methylobacillus sp. | reverse complement strand
TACCTTACACGTCAGATGAGCCGACTATGTTGGAGATTAAGAAATATAAAGGCGAAACAGGCCGACATAGCAATACCTACCGTTATCCCGGGTTAAATCGAGGATGGCCTGTGTTGAGGTTACGCGCTACCTGTGAAGCTGAACTGGTTGATACGCTTGCCTAAAAGTGCTACAGGATACGGCAACGTCTTCAAAAAGCAGGTCATAGAAAACTTACCAAGCCGGTTTCTTCTACGGTGACATGAACGATGCTATCCATGTTCCATCCCATAATTTAGATTCAAGCTACTTTATTTATAAGCGATTGTCTGGAGCGGGTGACGGGAATCGAACCCGCGTATTTTGCTTGGGAAGCAAATGTTCTGCCATTGAACTACACCCGCATTGCCGCAAGTTTCTGAAAGCGCCAAACCTGCGGTATCGAAAACACTCGTCATGCCGTTATAATGACCATCGAGCGCCTTTCGGCGCTGTTGATTTTACTTGAATTGATGGCTCACACACAATTGATCCAACTGACCATTAACGGCAATTCCCGCGCTTTTGAGGAAACCCGCTTCACGGTGGCGCATCTGGTCGCGCGCATGGGGCTGGAGGGCAAGCGTATCGCGATCGAGCGCAATGGCGAGATCGTGCCGCGCACGGCGTTTGATTCCACGTTGCTGGCATCGGGCGATGCGCTGGAAATTGTCGGCGCGGTGGGCGGGGGTTAGGGAAGCATGGATACTTTGAATATCGCGGGCAAAAATTACGCTTCGCGGCTGTTGGTCGGAACCGGCAAATACAAGGATTTTGAACAAACACGCGCGGCGATTGATGCGAGCGGAGCGGAGATCGTCACGGTGGCGATACGCCGCACCAACATCGGGCAGAATGCGAACGAGCCTTCGTTGCTGGATTTCGTTCCGCCGGAGCAGTTCACCTATTTGCCGAATACCGCCGGGTGTTACACGGCGGAGGATGCGGTGCGAACGCTGCGGCTCGCGCGTGAATTGCTGGACGGGCACACGCTGGTCAAGCTGGAGGTGTTGGGCGATCCGCATACGCTTTATCCCAATGTTGTCGAAACTTTGGCTGCCGCGAAAACGCTTGTCAAGGAAGGTTTCGATGTGATGGTTTACACCTCGGACGATCCCATCATCGCCAAGCAACTGGAAGAAATCGGCTGTTGCGCGGTGATGCCGCTCGCGTCGCTGATCGGTTCCGGCATGGGGATTTTGAACCCGTGGAATTTGCAGATTATCATCGAAAATGCCAAGGTTCCGGTGCTGGTGGATGCGGGCGTGGGCACGGCCTCCGACGCGGCGATCGCGATGGAGCTGGGTTGCGACGGCATCTTGATGAACACCGCGATCGCGGGCGCGAAAAATCCCGTGCTTATGGCCTCGGCCATGAAAAAAGCGGTCGAGGCGGGGCGCGAGGCCTGGCTTGCCGGACGCATGGCGAAAAAACTTTATTCCGCCGCGCCCAGTTCGCCGACGACCGGGTTGATCGGCTGATGTCGCCACGCATTGTTTTTCCGTTATTGGTGCTGCTCGCCGCTTGCTCTTCCGCACCGGAAAAGCCGGTGGTTCAACCGCCGCCGCCCGCGACGGCGACTGCATCCGAAGTGGCCGACGCGACACCCGATGCGATTGCCGCATCCGCGCCCGACCCTGCCGCCGTCGCTGCGTGCAATTGCGATAAAGTGGAGACATTGCCGCCGTTGCAAATCCCCGATGTCGAACGTTACGAAGCGCCGCCGACTTCGCCGACCAAGGCCGCCGAGTCGCCCAAATCATCCGAATACGGTTTGCTGCGCCCGGTTGAGTGGGATGCGTTGCCGGGGCTGGATGACGATAATCTGAGCGCCGCGTGGCCTGCCGTTCTCCGCAGTTGCGATGCGCTTAAAAGCCGCGATGCGTGGCGCAAAGTGTGCGCGGCGGCGGGCAGGTTGAACAACCCCGACAAATCCGCGATCAAGCGTTTTTTGCTCGACAATTTCAAACCGTATCAAGCCAAAACTGCGGAAGGCGGCGACAGCGGCACGATCACCGGCTATTACCAGCCCGAATTGAACGGCGGTCGCAAACGCACGGAGCGTTACCGTTATCCGCTTTATATCCGCCCGGACGATCTCGTGACCGTGGAATTGGGCAGTCTTTATCCCGAGTTGAATGGCCGCCGTTTACGCGGGCGGCTGCAAGGCAACAAGCTGATTCCGTATTACAGCCGGGGCGAAATTGATGTGCTCAATTCGCCGCTCGCGGGCAAGGAACTGATCTGGGTGGATGACGTGGTGGATCTTTTCTTCCTGCAAATTCAGGGTTCCGGCATCATCAAACTGGAATCCGGCGAAAGCGTGCCTGTCGGCTACGCGGATCAAAACGGCCAGCCCTATCGCTCCGTCGCCAATGTGTTGATTCAGCGCGGCGAAATGACGATGGCGCAAGCCTCGATGCAGGGCATCAAGGAATGGGGTCGCCGCAACCCGGACAAATTACGCGATCTGCTCAACGCCAACCCCAGCTACGTTTTTTTCCGCGAACTCCCGGCGGGACTGCCCGGTCCCTTGGGCGCGCTGGCCGTGCCTATCACCGCCGAGCGCAGCATCGCAGTTGATCCCCGCTACATCCCGCTCGGCGCGCCGGTTTTTCTCGACACCACCTTCCCCGGCAGCAGCAAGCCGATGCGCCGTTTGGTCGTCGCGCAAGATACCGGCGGCGCGATCAAGGGCGCAGTGCGCGCCGACTTTTTCTGGGGCGCGGGTTATGCCGCCGGCCAGCAAGCCGGCGCGATGAAACAACAGGGAAGAATGTGGGTGTTGATGCCCAGGGAATGGCGCAAGGATTAATCCGCGCCTATGCCAATTTCACCATTCACACGCCCATTGCTGGAACGTCTTGCCGCGTACATGCGCGGCTTTTATCCCAACACGCAGTTTCCCCTTGAGTTTTGGCACATTGAGGATGACGAACTTTTTCTGGAAGCGCTCGGCTATCTTCCGTTGATGATGGATGAGGAGATGCGTGATTGGGACAAACTTCCCGAGGGTTTCAAAATCGCATTTCCGATTTTCTGGCTGGAGGACGACTATCAGTTTAATGGTTGGACGGCGCTCAACAATGCCGGGGAATGGCTGTTGCCTCTGGCGGTCGCGGCCTATCAACGCGCGGGAATGGAGTCGGAATCAAAGGCGCTCGCGGCGGCGCTTGCCGCGTTGCGAAACGGCGCATCGGACGACGACGAACTCGAAGCCGCATACAAATCCGTGCCCAATGAATACCGGGACGACGCAGCCAAATACCGCGCGCTGTTGAAATTTTTCCGGGAGAACAGCCGGTTGTTTGAAGAGGCGATATGAAGCACATGGATTTCCATCAGGCCGGTGAAGATGACGGGCATTTTTATGCGCTGGCCTGCTGCGCGTGCGGGTATCAACCGCGCGATACATCCACGCCCTCGAACCTGGTGATGTATTTTTCGCCATCCGCCAATTTTTCGCGTTTTTCTTTTCAGTGTTGGGATCATGAAGGGCGCAGCCAGATGTATCACCGAGACCCCGACTATTCGCCCACCCCGGAGGCCGCGCTTTTGGATATGTGGGTGCAGGAAGGCGTGCCTGCTTATGCGTGGCGTCTTTTCCCGCTCGGGCGATGCAATGATTTTCAATCGGCAGAGCACCAACAAAAATACGCCGCCGCCCGCAAAGAGTTGTGCGCGGCGCTGTATGGGCTGAGAATAAAAGCGTGGGCGCAACGCTGCTTGAATGTGAAACCGCTGATTCAGCCGCCGCCGGAGGGTTATTCGCCCGCGGACGCTTACGCGGAAAGCGATGAAAATTCGGAGATATTAAATGCCGCGCTTGAAAATCACGCGGATTGACCGCCCATTCAACCCGGACGCGCGAAAACGCGCCGGTTCATTCCCCCATCAGGCGTATTTGAGGACTCTCGCATTAATCCAAACGCTGCGACAAGCGTAGATAACGCCTTGCAAAGCGCCTGTTTTTCCCTTAGTATAACAACCGTTATAACTTTGAAAGTCGCATCATGTCCGCGCTCAAACTTACTCAAATCGGCAATTCGCTCGGTGTGATCCTGCCCAAAGACATTTTGGCGCGGATGAAGCTGGAAAA
>JAITWS010000088.1 GCA_031285185.1 Methylobacillus sp. | reverse complement strand
TCGTGGGCGTGGCGCAGGTTTTCGGGCATCTTGCCGGGGTCGTAGAGGTCGGCGATGGTGGCGGGGAAATGCACTTCGCGGGCGAGCAGGATGTTTTCGGCGCATTCCGTGAGATCGGCTTTGTTTTGTTCGGTCAACAGCGGCACGGGGAAGGTGTTCCAGCCGAGGGTGTTGGAGTAGCGGAAATCGGTTTTCAGTTTGCCGCAGACGGTGGCGATCCAGACGAGGTGCAGGCGCGAGGCGATCAGCGCCATGTTCCAGAGGGGGGCGTCGTAGAGGGCGAAGGCGAGGTCAGTAATGATTGATCCCGGTGGCAATAGACCGACAGGTAAAAATTCGCGTGACTCGGAAGATACCTTCGGAACAATGGTCACAACTTCGTTGCCTTTTTGCTTGATCTCTTCAAACCGATATGGCCATGCCGCTCCTTTTTTTGTGGTCGGTTTTGGGCTTTTATTTCGTACTTCAACAACTCGACTTAAGCGATTAGAAATTTCTGGTAGCGACTTTGCGCGTGCGCTATTGGCATCACTTATCCAAAGACAATGTCGCACATCACCTCGTATATATTCACTTGCGCCATAGGCTGTTTTGATGAAATCAGCGGCTTTTGGTTGAAGAGCAAGAAGCGCATTCTTTTCATCTACGCTCAAAAATAAATTCCCACCTTCTACAGGCTTTCCTCCTGCATCCATATCCCCACGAGCATCAGGGGGCGCGGTCATTTTTTTGACAATAACGTTTGCCCCGGAAACCAGATAAGCATTGATGTTTTCCACTTCCTTGACGATCAATGTACCCTCATCGGACAAGGAAAAAATCGGTCGCAGCTTTTCTGCGTGATTGGAGATTCCGACAATAGCCACCGTTACGCCTGCATTGTGGCTGGCGAGATTTGCCCATTTGAAACTGGTATGCGCGAAGGAAATTTCATGGCCGGTTTTGAAAATCAACGGCCACAAAATAGGTACTTGTTGGCCTTGGCAAATGGAGTTGGTGGACACAAAGGCCGCTGCCGCATTGGTTTTAGTACCGTAGTCGGCGGCTTTCATAAACCAGCCAGCAACGTAGTCGAGCGATTTCCAGTTTTTTGTGCGATGGTCAAAAATAGCTTTCAGTTCTGATTTCTGCTTTTCATCCTGCCAAGTCGAACCAAGATAGGGCGGATTCCCGCAGATATACGTCTCGCCCCCTTCATTCTCAAAATCAATTTCCGTCTGCTCCAGCGGCGTTTCAAATAAATCATTGGCGGTAATTTTTACGCCCGTTCCGGTCGGCGGGCAGATATTCAACCAATCCAGCCGCAGCGCATTGCCACAAACAATCCAGTTCTGTTTGTCCAGCGGCAAAAATTCGATCAATGCCAGCTTTTGCCCGCGATAGCGCACGTCGCACTGGTATTCGGCAATGATGAGGGCCAGCCGCGCGATTTCGGCGGGGAAGTCGCGCAGTTCGATGCCGCGAAAGTTTTTGAGTGAGATGTCGGAGGCGCGATCCGCCTCGCCGCGCCGCTGGTTGATGTGCGCTTCGATCTCGCGCATTTCCTTGTAGGCGATGACGAGGAAATTGCCGCTGCCGCAGGCGGGGTCGAAGACGCGGATACGCGCCATGCGTTTGCGCAGGTTGAGCAGTTTGGTTTTGTTGATTCCCCTGTCATTCTGCGCGGAAGGCGCATGAGCGCCTGTAGTCGCAGAATCCACCGTTGTTATGGATTCCGCGACTTCGCGCGGAATGACGGCACTTGCACCACCCGCTTCAGCAAGCTGCCGCCGCAGGTCGTCGAGAAACAGCGGGTTGAGCACTTTGAGGATGTTGGGGACGCTGGTGTAGTGCATCCCCAAAGCGCCGCGTTCTTCGTCGTCGGCGACGGCCTGAATCATGCTGCCGAAGATGTCGGGGTTGATTTGCGTCCAGTCGAGGCTGCCAATGTTGAGCAGATACGAACGGGCGATTTTGCTCAAGCGCGGCACTTCACAGTTGCCGGAAAAGAGGCCGCCGTTCACATAGGGAAATTGGTTAGCCCAAGGGCGAAGTTGAGCGGTGTTGCGCTCGGCAATGGCGATATTCATGGCGCGGAAAATTTCGCTAATGACTTCGTGCGTGTTGGTTGAATCGCGCGCGCTCATTTGTTCAATGGTGGCGGTAAAGAGGCCGCTGCCGTTGAAGATGTCGGTGTCTTCGGCAAAAAAGCAGAAGATAAGCCGCGCCATGAAGTGGTTCATGTCGTGGCGGCGCGCGTCCGCGCCCCATTCGGGGTTATCTTTGAGCAACTCGACATAGAGCCGGTTGAGGCGGCTGGTGGCGCGGATGTCAAAGGCGTTTTCGCGGATTTGCCGGACGGTGCTGATGCCGGCAAGCGCGAGGAAGAAGCCGAAATGATTGGGAAAGTCGGCGTAATCGCAGGCCACCATTTCACCACTGGCGAGGTCTTCGGCCTCGAAGGTGTCGCCATCGGTGGCGAGGATGAATTTGGCTTTGGCCTTGGCAGTAGCCGGGCTGGCTTTGAGCGCGGCGAGGGTTTGGGTGACTTGGCCGGGGGCGACGGCGGCGATGTGGATGTTGTTGGTTTGCAGTACGCCGCCGGGAATGTCCGATTTGTTGGTGTTGCCGCTACGTAGGCGCTTGAGCGTGGTTTCTTTGTTGCCGAAGGCGGCGAGAAAGGCGAACGGAAATTCCGCCCGGTCAAACGGCTGGGCGGCAAGGTCGGATACGGCTTGTTCGATTTCTACGGCGTTCATGGGGTTCCGGGTTAAAGTCTTTTCGCCTTTTGTGGGTGGGTGCAAGGCTATTTCGGAATTTTAGCAGCCGGTTGGAGTTTTCGGCAGCCATTCGGCAGGGCGACATTTTTATTCAAATCCGGCAAAAATTATCCCCGGAGGTCTTGCATCAAACCATGTAATAGGGGATTCTTTCACCTACTTTATGCCACTCACAACAAAGCGCCATGACTACCATTAAACGCATCCTGACCGGGCGGCGGTTTCGCCGGATTGCAGGCACATTTTTCGCCCTTTTCATTTTGTATCTGCTGTTCGGCTGGTTCGCGGTGGATCCGCTTGCGAAGAGGCTGTTGCCCTGGGTGGCGGAGAACAAGCTCGCGAGCAAAATCTCGGTGGACAAGGTGACGTTCGATCCGCTGCGGCTGCATCTGACCGTGGACAATCTGAAGCTCACGCGCAACGACGGCCAGCCGCTTGCGAGCTTTGGGCGATTGTTTGTTGATCTGGAGGCGAGCGGGTTGTTTCGCCGCGCGTGGCATATCGCCGACATCCGCCTCACCGAGCCGAGCGCGACGCTCGAAATCGGCAGCGACGGCAAGATCAACTGGAGCGAATTGATCGCCAAGGACAACGAAAATCCCGAGCCGCAAAGCGACTCGATTCCGCGTTTGTTGCTCGATCATATTCTCATCGAAAAAGGCGGCCTGCATTATGCCGAGCGCAACCGCGATACGCCGTTCGTGACCGAGCTTGCGCCGCTGGAACTGGAACTCGGCAGTTTTTCCACGCTGCCGCAGGAACGCGGAAATTATCAGATCACCGCGCTCGTGCCCAAGTACGGCACGACTTTGCGCTGGAAAGGCACGTTCGGCGCGAACCCGCTTTCCTCATCCGGCGACATTCAACTGGAAGGGCTGAAGCTCACGCGACTGGAACAGATGATGGGGGCGGGAACCTTGCCCGTGAACATCACCAACGGCGATCTCGGCACGACGCTGCATTATGATTTCGCGATGGTGCGCGTGCCCGATCAGCCCGAACCCAAGCCGCAGGCGATTTTGAGCAA
>JAITWS010000003.1 GCA_031285185.1 Methylobacillus sp. | reverse complement strand
GATGAATTTCTCGTGACGCCGCCTTCCTGGCGTTTCGATATTGAAATCGAAGAAGATCTGATCGAGGAAATCGCGCGTCTTTACGGTTATGAAAACATTCCGCCCGTGCCGCCGCTTGCGAAAATGACCATGCTCGCGGACGACGAAGCGCGTCGTCATCCCATGCGTTTGCGCGAGCAACTGGCCGCAGCCGATTGGCAGGAAGTCGTGACCTACAGCTTTGTGGATGAAACGTGGGAACGCAATCTCGCGGGCAACGAACATGCGATTGCGTTGCGTAATCCGATCGCCAGCAACATGGGCGTGATGCGCTCGACCTTGTGGGGCGGGCTGCTGGAGGCGGTGATTTACAATCTGAACCGCAAGCAGGAGCGTGTGCGGCTGTTTGAAATCGGCGCATGTTTCGGTGGGAAAAATTATGAGCAGCGCACGAAAATCGCCGGAATTTGCACCGGCGCGGCGCTGCCCGAGCAGTGGGGCGAAACGGCGCGCGCTGTTGATTTTTACGACCTCAAGGCCGATGTGGAAATGCTCACGCGCGGCCATGCGCGTTTTGTCGCCGACCAACATCCGGCACTGCATCCCGGACAATCGGCGCGCATCGAACTGACGAACGGCGCAACCATCGGCTGGATGGGTGGCTTGCATCCGAAATGGCAGCAGCATTATCAACTGCCTTCCGGCGCGGTGCTGTTCGAGCTGGAATTGGCACCGTTGCTGGAAATCGGCGTGCCGCATTTCACCGACGTGGCGAAGTTCCCGCCCGTGCGCCGTGATCTCGCCGTGCTGGTAGCCGAAACCGTTCCGGCGCAGGCGCTGCTGGATGCCATGAATGAAGCGGGCGTGGAGGTCGTCACCGAAATCGCCCTGTTTGATCAATACCGTGGAAAAGGGGTTCCCGAAGGGATGAAAGGTCTTGCCTTTTTTGTAGTTATGCAAGACACTCAAAGAACTTTGACCGATGAAGAAACCGACGCCGCAATGGCACGGTTGCTCGCGGCGATGACCCAAAAACACGGCGCTGTGTTACGTAGTTGAGAGAATCAAATGACACTTACAAAAGCAGATTTGGCCGACATGCTGTTCGAGCAGGTCGGGTTGAATAAACGGGAGGCCAAGGACATGGTCGAAGCATTCTTCGAGGAAGTCCGAAGCACGCTGGAACTCGGCGACATCGTCAAGCTGTCCGGTTTCGGCAATTTTGAATTGCGCCAGAAATCCGAACGCCCGGGGCGCAACCCCAAAACCGGGGAGGAAATCCCCATCACCGCGCGGCGCGTGGTGACCTTCCACGCCAGCCACAAACTCAAAAGCAGGGTAGAGAACAATTATGGCGGAGCCGCAGCCCGCTAAGGTTGCCCTGCCGCCCATCCCCGCCAAACGGTACTTCACCATTGGCGAGGTAAGCGAGCTGTGCGGCGTAAAACCGCATGTGCTGCGCTATTGGGAGCAGGAATTCATCCAGCTCAAGCCGGTCAAGCGCCGCGGCAACCGGCGCTATTACCAGCATCACGAAGTCCTGCTCATCCGCCGCATCCGCGAGCTGCTCTACGAACAAGGCTTCACCATCAGCGGCGCGCGCAACCAACTGGGCGAACTCGAAGCCCACGACGAAACGCCACAAGTGCCGGATGCCGAATCCATCACCGTCACCCACGGCGACCAACCCGACATCACCCACCTGCGCGACCAAATGCGCGAAGTGCTGACACTGCTCCGCGATGCGTGATCGGCCATCCGCCGTTTGGCGCGAATGCCGCTTTCCGTTATAATGCCGCCTTCGCGCAAACCTCGGTTTGCGTAATTCGGGGCGTAGCGCAGCCTGGTAGCGTACTTGCATGGGGTGCAAGTGGTCGGAGGTTCAAATCCTCTCGCCCCGACCAATTCTTTACAAGTTCACACAAGCCGCAGAAATGCGGCTTTTTCGTTGGCTCAGATGTAGCGCCATTTGCCATTTGGTAGCCGCAAGGCTACACTATAAACATGTACACTGTTTTACAGTTGCCGGAGTTTGAAAAGTGGCTCGTCAGCGTGAAAGACAGTCAGACCCGACTGCGTTTGGCGCGCCGCTTGAAAAGAGTTGCCAAAGGTGTCTTGGGCGATGTGGAACCGGTAGGTGAAGGCGTAAGCGAAATGCGGGAAGATTTTGGTGCCGGCTGGCGCATGTATTTCGTGCAGCGGAGGGGAACGATAATTATGATGTTGGGCGGCGGCACCAAGGCCACGCAAAGCCGCGACATTAAACGCGCCAAGAAGTTGGCTGCAACTTTGGAGACATGAGCATGACAAAAAAGATCAAAATTTCCGAACTTCGTGAGTTCGATGTGGCAGAGCACCTTGATAGCGAAGAGGCCATTGCCGAGTATCTGACCATCGTACTGGAAGAAAACGACCCGGCGGCGCTGGCTGACGCGCTTGGTGATGTGGCAAGAGCGCGTGGTATGACGCAGATGGCGCGGGATACCGGGCTAAGCCGCGAAAGTTTGTACAAAGGGCTTTCCGGCAACAGGATTCCTTCGACGGATACTCTGATGCGGGTCATCAGCGCATTGGGCTTGCAGCTTGCAGTGCGTCCGCGACCAGAAGTTGCGACGGGCTAATTCCACCAATCCAGACACAAAAAAGCCGGGAACCCCCGGCTTTTTCATTTTTACTATCCCAGATTATAGTGCTTGTGCAGCGGCTTCTTGACATCCCAGGTGCACGACATGCCTTCGGGAAAAGTCACGAGATCGCCCTTGCCAAAATGCACGGGTTCGCCGCCCTTGGGCGTGACGACGACATCGCCCTCAAGAATATAAGCGACTTCCTGCTCGCCAAAACTCCACGGAAAAACGGAAACTTCTTTTGACCACGTCGGCCAGGAAGAAACCCCCATGGATTTCAAACGCGCGGGATCGGGGTTGTGTTCAACAATGATTTTGCTCATGGCGGAATCCTTTCAGGTTAAGCGAACGAGCATGATAGCCCTGTTGGGCGCGGAGCGCCAATTGCTCGTACACGCGGTTACGGGGGAGTGATATTTTTCTATCTCAAAAATCCCAACGCATAAACCATCGGCCTCAACTTCGATGAAAGTGCATCGTAAACTTCCTTGAACGGCGTGAAATCCACGGGTTCGTTATCGTTGTTGGCTTCCAGAGCTTTGCGGATTTGATACCAGCCGACATCGGGGCGGTTGAGTTTGTATTCGTCGCGGATTTTTTTCTCGTATTGGCTGGCGTGGTATTGCTGCCAGAGTTTTTTGCCTTCGCTCATCACGGCGCGGGCTTCGGCGGAGAGTTTGAGTTTGGCGATATAGTCGCTCATGAAGCTGGATTCAAAGCGGCCTTTCGCGCTCACTTCGGTTTCGGTAAAGGGGATGAAATGGTTGGTGAGTGACCATTGTTTGTTGTTCCATTCCAAACCGTTGGCTCCGGCAGTGAGGTTTTTTCCGGCGAAAAGCATATATACCAAACAGTCTGATTTGAACTCTTCGGTTAGTGGTTGGGAGGGTTGCAAAAATTGATCGTTGTGATTTAGCCATGTGTGAGGAATGACCATACGCACAGCGAAAACGATAGCGGCTTTCCAAAGATTTTCTGGATTAACGAAATAACCTCTCGCACTCCCGTAGCCAGATGAAAAAAGCATTGTTTTGTCCATCGCATTCTGCAGGTCATTACCTGCACAATTCAGCCACGCAATCGCACCATTCGACCATCGAGTACCTCGCAAATCCCTTGTTGCCGTTGCAGGCGTTATGGCATTTTTCAAAGGCACGACTTCTTTGATATTTACCAGTGGGCGATCAACCCAATCCGTAAGAAGAGGTTGTCCATCGTAATTACAGAGTATTTTTTCACCAACATTATTTCCATCTCGATCCAGAGCAACGGCTGAAACTGTGCCAATAGGAATATGCTTATTCGTATTCCAGATTAAAAACCCAATAGGAAAATTTCCAATTAGCCCGTCAAATGTTTGGCTGTGAACAACAAACCCGCCTAGATATTCTGCCTTCCATTTTTCACGAAAATCACCCAAGGTTTGAGTGTTTATGTATTTCAATGGGCTAAACATGGCCAATGTGGCTCCAGGAATTTCTTTGTATATCCGGGCGACAAACTGCGTAAATAACTCATTTGTTGCCTTGCCGTAGCCTTCCATACCAAATTCAGCAAAACGAGTTTTAGTAACCCCTGCTTTGCTACTACCTTCCACGTTGCCTCTATTTGTGACTTCGGCATACGGCGGATTTATCAACACCAAAATCTTTTTAGCGCCTTTCTTCTTTGCCCTCGCATCAGCAATCGCCTGTTGCAATTCCGGCGGCATTTTGTTGGTGAGGGAATAATCTATGCCGGTGTATAATTGTCCTGTCCTGTCCTGTCCTGTCCTGTCCTGTCCTGTCCTGTCCTGTCCTGTCCTGCGCCACCACTACGTCATCGTTTAAGTAGTCATATTGAAATTTCGTCGCCGCCACACAGGTATGACTCGCCGTCATCACATCAATATCAGCCTGATCCAACGTACTCATAAAAATGTTGCGATGGTTGGAATGTTTGACTTCCAGATTACCGACACCACAACACATATCCCAAACGATGTAATTTTGTTGCCAGTTTTTCCCGAGCGTTTCAGCCAGCAGGTCATAGGCTTTATCCACGATATGCAGCGGCGTGTAAAACGCGCCTTTGAAACTGCGTTCGTCGAGTGGCAGCAAACTGTCGCGGCGTTCGAGCAGATAGTGACGATATTCTTGTTCCGGCGGGCGATGATAAATCGCCCAGAAATTGCGATAGCCTCGGTCGCTGGCGAGTTCGTAGGTTTTGCCGTTGAGCAGGAAAGTGGGCTTGTCGTCATAGTAGCCAAGACGCGCAGGTAAATCCGCCATCGCGGCTTTCACGCCGTCGTGCATGATGTCGGCGAAAAATAAAAGCGCGTAGTCGGTTTCACTGACACCTTCGATTTCTCGCCCGATCATTTCGACCCATTTGTCGAATACCTGTCGCAGGTTGTCGGGCGTAATCGGTGTGCGAACGAGCTTTCCGTTTTTGATGGCGGTTTTGACGGCGCTGATAAATTCTTTTTCGTGGCTTTCGATTTTGTAAACGACGAAGTGCGTTTCGATGTAGGGCGCGACTTGGGCGGCGATTTGCTTATCCACTTGCGATGCGGATTTCGGCCATTTGATCGCTTTATCCGCCATGATGGGCAAGGCTTTTGCGGTTTCCATGATGGCGGCTTTTTCGCTGTCAATCACGGCGAGGAAAGGCGGAATGTGCTCGCCTTTTTTGCGCGCATCGCGGACGTAGAAAAGCAACTGTGCAAACATCAACACGGGGGATGTGGCGGCATCTTTGGCTTCAAACCAGATTTCTTCGGTTTGAATATCCACCAAGCCTTTGGTGTAACTCTTGAGACCAAGCGCCTTGATGTAGGCATCTTTAACGTCTTCTTCGCTTTTGACTTTTTGGAGTTCGGTGAGGAGGGACATGGAGTTTTATGCCGGATATTTGGGACGTTTTTGGCCGCGCGCATTATCCAGCAGACTGGTGTAATTATCCGGCGTGAGCACGCTGGGGATGGCGTCGGGGAGGGTTTCGGGGTGATCTTTGCTGTAGTGCAGGCCGCGGCTTTCCTTGCGTTCCATCGCGCAGCGCACGATGAGTTCGGCGACCAGCAGCAGGTTACGCAGTTCGATCAGGTTGTTGTTGATGCGGAAATTGCTGTAGAACTCGTGCACTTCGTCGTGCAACAGGCGGATGCGGTGCATGGCGCGTTCGAGGCGTTTGTCGGTGCGGACGATGCCGACGTAATTCCACATGGTGCGGCGCAGTTCGTCCCAGTTTTGCGTGATGACGACTTCTTCGTCGGCATCGGTGACGCGGCTTTCGTCCCAGTCGGGCAGGGGGAGCGTTTCTGTCGGCGGGGCGGCGAGGATGTCTTGCGCGGCGGCGCGGGCATAGACCAGACATTCCAGCAGCGAGTTGCTGGCGAGGCGGTTGGCGCCGTGCAGCCCGGTGCAGGCGGTTTCGCCGATGGCGTGGAGATTGGGGATGTCGGTGCGCGCGTTGTCGCCGGTGAGCACGCCGCCGCAACTGAAATGCACGGCGGGGACGACGGGGATGGGTTCCCGTGTGATGTCTATGCCCAGTTCCATGCAGCGGTGGTAGATGGTCGGGAAGTGCGCGCGGATGAAATCGGCGGGGCGGTGCGAGATGTCGAGGTAAACGCAGTCGAGGCCGCGTTTTTTCATTTCAAAGTCTATCGCGCGCGCAACCACGTCGCGCGGGGCGAGTTCCGCGCGTTCGTCGTGCGCGGGCATGAAGCGCGTGCCATCCGGCAGTTTGAGCAGGCCGCCTTCGCCGCGCACGGCTTCGGAAATCAAAAAGGATTTGGCTTTTTCATGATAAAGGCAGGTCGGGTGGAACTGGATGAATTCCATGTTCGCCACGCGGCAGCCCGCGCGCCATGCCATCGCTACGCCGTCGCCGGTGGCCACGTCGGGGTTGGTGGTGTAGAGATAAACTTTGCCCGCGCCGCCCGTGGTCAGCGCGGTGTGGTCGGCGGAGATGGTGATGACTTTGCCGGTTTCCTTGTTGAGCACATACGCGCCGAGGCAGCGATCCTTGCGCTTGCCCAGTTTGCGCGCGGTGATGAGATCCACCGCGATATGATTTTCCAGCACGGTGATGCCGGGATGTGTGCGGACTTTGAATGCCAGCGTTTCCTGCACGGCGCGTCCGGTGGCATCGGCGGCGTGGATGATGCGGCGTTTGCTGTGGCCGCCTTCGCGCGTCAGGTGATAGCCGCTGTCGTCTTCCTCGCGGGTGAACGGCACGCCTTGCGCGATGAGCCATTCCACGGCGGCGCGGCCATGTGTGACGACATTGCGCGTGACTTCCGGGTCGCACAATCCCGCGCCGGCGACCAGTGTGTCGCGGATATGCGCCTCAATGGAATCTTCGTTGGTCAGCACGGCGGCGATGCCGCCTTGCGCCCAACTGCTGGCGCTGTCGTCCAGTTGGCGCTTGGTGACGAGGCAGACTTTCCTGTGGGGCGCGAGCTGGAGCGCCAGAGTCAGTCCGGCCAGGCCGCTGCCGATGATGAGCACGTCGAATCGCGTCACGATTTTTTCCGGGATGTTTTTTCTTGAATGATGAACCAAACGAAGTGTACTGCTGTCTTTACAGCCCGTACAGAGTATGGGACATTGCCGCGACCGGTTATACTTGCAAACGGTTTATTCGACAATAAAAGACATATTTGTTCATAAATAATTTATAGGGAGTGCCGCCCGCATGGGCGATCGTGAATTGGATCAGGCGCTGGTTGAGCGTGCTCAACGCGGCGATAAAAAGGCTTTTGACCTGTTGGTGCAGAAATATCAGCGCAAACTGGGTCGTCTTTTATCGCGCATGATACGCAACCAGTCGGAAGTCGAGGATGTGGTGCAGGAAGCCTTTATCAAGGCTTACCGCGCCTTGCCCAGCTTCCGCGGGGATAGCGCGTTTTATACCTGGCTTTACCGCATCGGCATCAATACGGCCAAGAATTATCTGGTGGCGATGGGGCGCAGGCCGCATGTGAGCACCGATATTGAGGTGGAAGACGCGGAAAATTTTGAGGATGGGCAGGAATTACGCACAATAGACACGCCCGAAACGGAACTTGCGACCAAACAAATTGCCAAAACCGTAAATGACACCGTTGCGGCATTGCCCGAGGAGCTTAGAACGGCCATTACACTGCGTGAAATCGAAGGACTCAGTTACGAGGAAATCGCGACTTTAATGGGTTGTCCTATCGGTACGGTGCGTTCCCGTATCTTCCGCGCGAGAGAAACGATTGCTGAAAAGCTTCGTCCTTTACTGGATACCCCTGAAAACAGGAGATGGTGATGAAAGACCAGATATCAGCCTTGATGGATGGTGAATTGGATGTGGAAACGTCGGATCATTTGTTCACGGCGCTCAAAAGCAGCGAGGATTATGCCGCAAGCTGGGCAACGTATCACCTGATTGGTGATGCGATGCGTGGCAACGTGGATCTTCCCCTTGATTTCCACAAGCGCGTGATGGCGCGCATCAACGAGGAGCCGACGGCGCTCGCGCCGAAACGCCGCCCGGCCGAGAGCAAAGTCATGCAGCTCATGTCCGTGGCCGCTTCGGTGGTGGCCGTGTTGTTCGTCGGCTTGATGGTGTTCAAGCAAATGCAGCCGCCGATGCAGGATGTCGCAACCGCAACCGTCGCGCAGACCGGCAATTTCCCCGCATCCATGAACGATTACCTGCTGGCGCATCAGGAATGGGCGCCGGAGAGCGGCTTGCCCACGCATTACGCGCGCCCCGTGGCTTACCCGGAGAGTGAACGTTAAATGATGCGTCAGGCTGTACGGTATTTTTCTGTTTTATTGATTGTTTTTCCACTTTCGGCGCATTCGGCTTCGGGCGACGACGAACTATGGACAATGTTGGAAAAGGCCGCGCAGGCGGCGCATAAACTCAGTTACAAAGGCATTTTCGTTTATCAGTCCGGTAGCACCGTCAATTCGATGCAAATCACGCATATGAATTACGCGCAGGGCGAATATGCCCGTCTGGTTTCGCTGGACGGGCAGCCGCGCGAGGTGTTGCGTCAAGGCAACGATGTCGTCATTTACAGCCCCCGCAATGAAAAAGTGCTGGTCGAACGTCGGCGCATTCAGGTTTCCTTCCCCGCCGTGCTGCCCGGCCTCACCAACACGCTCAAGATGAGTTATCAGGTGCGCGGCCTCGGCTTTGAGCGCGTGGGCGGGCGCGAAGCCGCCATTGTTTCGCTCGAACCCAAGGATCAGTTGCGCTACGGCTACCGTTTTTATGTGGACAAGGAATACGGCCTGCTGCTCAAATCCGTGATGCTCAACGAGCGCGGGCAATTGATGGAGCAAGTGGCGTTCAGCCAGTTGGTGCTGTTGAACGCCTCGCAGAAAATGGACTGGTTCCGCCCCGAAATGGCGCGCGGCAAATCCTACGTCATGCAGCCGGAAGAAACGGTGACGGCGGAGCCGGGCGAAGTCGAGGGCGACGGCTGGACGATCGCGGAGCTTCCGGCGGGCTTTCGCAAGGTGGATCAAATCACGCGGCTGATGCCGGGAAAAACTTCCCCGGTGCAGCAACTGGTGTTCTCGGACGGCATGGCTTCCGTTTCGTTGTTTATCGAGCCGCTGGAAAAAAACGCTGAACCCAAACAAGGTTTGGCGACGCAGGGCGGAACCAATGTCTATGCCGTTGCGACCGACGGTTATCAGCAAATCGTGGTGGGCGAAGTGCCCGAGGCCACGGTGCGCCTGATCGCGGGCGCGGTCACTTTCAAGAAATAATCCCGGTAGGAAATCATGATCGAAGAACAGGCTGTGGTCGTCGGCATCGAACACGACACGGCCTTGCTGGAAATCGTGCGTAACAAACCGTGCGGGCTGTGTGGACAGACGCGCGGATGCGGCGTATCGGTTCTGGGAAGGCTGCTGGGACATCGCAGCGCGATTGTCCGCGCGGAAAATCAAATCAACGCCAAAACCGGCGACACCGTGGTGGTCGGGCTGGATGAGAAAGCGTTGCTGACCGGCTCGCTGGCCGCGTATGGCGTCCCCTTGTTTTCACTGTTGATCGGCGCCGCGCTCGGCGCGTCGTTCGCTACCACGCGTGCAAGCGCGGATATGTATGCGTTGGCGGGAGCCGTGGCAGGGCTTGCGCTGGGGCTGTTATGGTTGCGCGCCCATTCCGCGCGTCGCGCCAGTGGCCGCTATCGCCCCGTTGTGTTGCGTCCCGCCACGCTGAACTCCGAATTACGATTTTGCAAACAAGGTAATGTGGAATGATGAAAAATTTCTTTGCTGTTCTGGTTTTTGTTTTTTCCGTAGCGACCTCCGCGCTCGCGCGTGATCTGCCGGATTTCACCGAACTGTATGAAAAGCAGGGGGCGACCGTGGTCAACATCAGCACCACGCAAACCGTGCATACCGAAGGGCAGGGCTTCATGCCGTTCCCCAACATGCCGGAAGACGATCCCTTCTATGAATTTTTCCGCCGCTTCGCGCCGCCCGGCGGCGGGCAGGGGCAGGATTACCAAACCCAATCGCTGGGTTCGGGTTTTATCATCAGCGCCGACGGCTACATCATGACCAACGCGCATGTGGTCAACAATGCCGATGAAGTGCTGGTCAAACTCACCGACAAGCGCGAATTCAAAGCCAAAATCATCGGCATAGACCGGCGCACCGATGTCGCGCTGCTCAAGATAGAAGCCACCGGCTTGCCGCGCGTGACCATCGGCGACCCTTCGCAATTGAAAGTGGGCGAATGGGTCGCCGCCATCGGCTCGCCGTTCGGCCTTGAAAACACCGTCACCGCGGGCATCGTCAGCGCCAAGGGACGCGCTCTGCCGCAGGAAAACTATGTCCCCTTCATCCAGACCGATGTGGCGATCAACCCCGGCAATTCGGGCGGCCCGCTGTTCAATCTCAAGGGCGAAGTGGTCGGCATCAATTCCCAGATATTCAGCCGCAGCGGTGGATACATGGGGCTGTCGTTCGCCATCCCGATTGATGTCGCGCTTGACGTGCAAAACCAACTCAAGGCAAACGGCAAAGTCACGCGCGGCTGGATGGGCATCAACATTCAGGAAATCTCGCGCGAACTGGCCGACTCCTTCGGCATGAAAAATACCAACGGCGCGCTGGTGGTCGGCATCGAAAAAGGCAGCCCCGCCGAAAAAGCCGGCGTGCAACCGGGCGACGTGGTACTCAAATTCGACGGCAAAGCGGTCAACACCTCCTCGGATTTGCCGCGCATCGTGGCCGCAACAAAACCGGGCAAAGTCGTGGATGTTGAAGTGCTCCGCAAAGGCAGCGCCAAAACGCTCGCCCTCACGGTCGGCGAAATGCCGTCGGACGAAAAGGAAAACGCGCGCCAGGATAAAGCACCCGCCAAAGTCACGCCGAACAAAATCGGCCTGACCCTGCGCGAACTCACGCCGCAACAAAAGAAACGGCTCAACGGCAAAAACGGCCTGCTCGTAATCGCCTCCGAAGGCGCCGCCGCCCAAGTCGGCATCATGCGCGGCGACGTCATCCTCGCCGTGAACAACAGCGAAGTGCAATCCATCGAGCAATTCAACAAACTGATCGCCCCGATACAACCGGGCAAAATCGTGGCGCTGCTGGTAATGCGCGGCGACAATACGCTGTATGTGCCGGTTAAAGTAAGCGGAAAGTGATGTTTTAAGGTAAAATCCGCGCATTTGCAGCATTCACCGGGAAGGGCGCCTTTGGCGCCTTTCTTGTTACTTGAAAATGAAAAATATCCGTAACTTTTCCATCATCGCTCACATTGACCACGGCAAATCCACGCTGGCGGATCGCATCATTCAGCTTTGCGGCGGGTTGTCCGCGCGCGAGATGGAGGCGCAGGTGCTGGATTCCATGGACTTGGAGCGCGAGCGCGGCATTACCATCAAGGCGCAGACGGCAGCGTTGAATTACAAGGCGCGCGACGGCGAGATTTATCACCTTAATTTGATTGATACGCCGGGACATGTGGATTTTTCCTATGAAGTTTCGCGCTCGCTTTCCGCGTGCGAGGGCGCGTTGCTGGTGGTGGATGCTTCGCAGGGCGTGGAGGCGCAGTCGGTTGCCAATTGTTATACCGCGATTGATCTCGGGGTCGAGGTGGTTGCGGTGTTGAACAAGATTGATCTGCCTTCCGCCGACCCGGAGCGCGTGATTCAGGAGATTGAGGACATCATCGGCGTGGAGGCGACCGACGCGGTGCGTTGTTCCGCCAAGACCGGCGAAGGCGTGGAGGATGTGCTGGAGGCGGTGGTCGCCAAAATTCCGCCGCCAAGGGGCGAGCTGAATGCGCCGTTGAAGGCGCTGATTATTGATTCGTGGTTCGACAATTATGTCGGCGTGATTATGCTGGTGCGCGTGGTGGATGGCACGCTCAAGCCCAAGGATAAAATCCGTCTCATGGCGACCGGCGCGGAGCATTTGTGCGAGCAGGTCGGTGTGTTCACGCCCAAATCCAGCCAGCGCGAAAGCCTGTCGGCGGGCGAGGTGGGTTTTGTGATCGCGGGAATCAAGGAACTCGCCGATGCCAAGGTGGGCGATACCGTGACCATCGCCAACAAAGCCGCGTCCGCGCCGTTGCCGGGTTTCAAGGAGATCAAGCCGCAGGTATTCGCGGGCTTGTATCCGGTCGAGTCCAATCAGTACGAAGCCTTGCGCGATGCGCTTGAAAAGCTGCGTCTCAACGATGCTTCGTTGCGTTTCGAGCCGGAAGTTTCGCAGGCATTGGGATTCGGTTTTCGTTGCGGTTTTCTCGGTCTGTTGCACATGGAGATTGTGCAGGAGCGGCTGGAACGCGAATATGACATGGATCTCATCACCACCGCGCCGACCGTGGTGTATGAGATCGTGAGCAAGGCGGGCGAAACGCTGCTGGTGGAAAATCCGTCCAAGCTGCCCGAGCCGTCGCGCGTCGAGGAAATCCGCGAACCCATCATCACCACCACAATACTTATGCCGCAGGAATATGTGGGGCCGGTGATGACGCTGTGCAACAACAAGCGCGGTGTGCAGCGCAACATGCAATACATGGGGCGGCAGGTGATGCTGACTTACGAAATGCCGCTGAACGAAGTGGTGCTGGATTTTTTCGACAAGCTGAAATCCACCTCGCGCGGCTATGCGTCCATGGATTATGAATTTCTCGAATTTCGCACGGCGGATCTGGTCAAGCTGGATATCCTCGTCAACGGCGAGCGCGTGGATGCGCTGTCGCTTATCGTGCATCGCGCCAACAGCCAGTATCGCGGGCGCGAACTTGCTGCGAAAATGCGCGAGCTGATTCCGCGTCAGATGTTCGACGTGGCGATTCAGGCCGCCATCGGCGCGAACATCATCGCGCGCGAAACCGTGAAGGCGATGCGGAAAAACGTGTTGGCGAAATGCTACGGCGGCGACATCACGCGCAAAAAGAAGCTGCTCGAAAAGCAAAAAGAGGGTAAAAAGCGCATGAAGCAGGTGGGCAATGTTGAAATTCCGCAGGAGGCTTTTTTGGCGATTCTGCGCGTGGAGGACAAATAAATGTTTGCGTTGATTATGCTGATCGCGTTGGCGATTACCGGCGCGGTCTGGCTGCTGGATATTTTCTGGCTGCGAAAAGCGCGTCCCCGGGGCGTGGCTGAATCCTGGGCGGTGGAGTATTCCAAAAGTTTTTTCCCGGTGATACTGGCGGTTTTTCTGATCCGCTCCTTTCTCGTGGAGCCGTTCAAAATCCCGTCCGGCTCCATGATGCCGACCCTGCTCACGGGCGATTTCATTCTCGTCAACAAATTCACCTATGGTTTGCGCGTGCCGCTGCTCAACACGACGTTCATCGAGATCGGCCATCCGCAGCGCGGCGATGTCATGGTATTTCACTATCCGAAAGATGAATCCAAGGATTACATCAAGCGCGTGGTGGGTTTGCCGGGCGACACCATTCGCTATGAGGGACACAGTTTTACCGTCAACGGCCAGCCGCTTGAGGCGATCTTTGAAGGCGATTACGAATATGACACGGCAGGGCTGAACATTATCGTCGCCAAGCGTTACAAGGAAAATCTGGCCGGGCATGAGCACGATATTCTGCTGCATGACATTCCGGTGAATAAAAACGGCGAGTTCGTCGTGCCGTCCGACTGCTATTTCATGATGGGCGACAACCGCGATAACAGCGAGGACAGCCGCGTCTGGGGATGCGCGCCCGAAAAAAACATCGTCGGAAAAGCATTTATGATCTGGTGGAATTTCGATAATTTCGGCAGAATTGGCAATTCCATCCATTAACAAGGGGGCTGGCATGATGAAAAAACAGCAAGGTGCTTCATTCTGGAGCGTGACGGGAACCGTCGTTATCGTCGGATCGGTTATTCTGCTGGTGGCGAAATTGTTTCCCGCCTACGCGGAATTTTACGCAGTCAAAAAGGCGCTCGCCCGCATCGAAACCGGCGGCAGTCTCGCCACGATGACCGAGCAGGATATTCTCAAGACGTTTGATCGCTCGTCCGTGATGGACGACATCCGCAACGTCACGCCGAAAGACCTGAAAATCCAGCGCGCAGCCGATGGCACGACCACGATTGTCGCTGATTATCAGGTCATCGTGCCCATCGTCGGCAATGTGAGCGCGTTGATGAAATTCCACGCCCAGACCGGCACCGAGAAGCCTTCGAAGTATTAGTTCCAGGATCGCATGACCCAGAAAACCGCGCTGACCCGCAACCTCGGCCATGCGTTTACGCAGGCATCGCTGCTTACGCAGGCGCTGACGCATCGCAGTCACGGCACGCCGAACAACGAGCGGCTGGAATTTCTCGGCGACGGCGTGCTGAATTGCGTGGTCGCGCATCTTTTGTATCAGCGTTTCCCCACGCTGCCCGAAGGCGATCTCAGCCGCTTGCGCGCGCATCTCGTGCGCGAGGCGACCCTGAGCGAAATCGCGCTCAAACTTTCGCTGGGCGAGCACATGCGGCTCGGCGATGGCGAAATGAAAAGCGGCGGATGGAAGCGTCCCTCCATGCTCGCGGATGCGCTGGAAGCCTTGTTCGGCGCGATTTTTCTCGACGGCGGTTTTGCCGCGGCGCACGCCGTGATCGAAAAACTTTACGCGCCCTTGCTGGAAGACATGGATCCCAAGGCATTCGGCAAAGACCCCAAAACTTTTTTGCAGGAATATCTGCAAGGCCGCAAACTGGCGCTGCCGGAATATGTGCTGCTCGCGACGGAAGGCGAGGCGCATTGCCAATCTTTCCGCATCGAGTGCCGCATTCCCGCGCTCAACATCAGCGCGCAGGGCGCGGGAACCAGCCGTCGCGCCGCCGAGCAACAGGCGGCGCAAGCGGCTTATGAATTGGTGAAATAAAATCATGACGGATTTTCGCTGCGGAACCATCGCCATTGTAGGCCGCCCCAACGTGGGCAAATCCACGCTGCTCAATCACATCCTCGGCGTGAAACTCAGCATCACCTCGCGCAAGGCGCAAACCACGCGCCACCGGCTGCTCGGCATAGAGACGACGAAAGACGCGCAATATCTTTTCGTGGATACGCCCGGTTTTCAACTCAAGCACATCAATGCGCTCAATCGCGGCATGAACAAAACCGTGAAGCAGGTGATGTCCGAAGTGGATGTGGTGTTGTTCGTGATCGAGGCCACGCGCTTCGGCAACGACGACCGCAAGGTGCTTGAAATTCTGCCTGCGGACACGCCTGTGCTGCTCGTCATCAACAAGGCCGATCTGCTGGAAAACAAGGGTGATCTTTTGCCATTCATGCAACAGCGCGAGCAGGAATTTTCCTACGCGGGCATCGTGCCGGTCAGCGCCAAACGCAATCAGCATCTGGATGAATTGCTGCGCGCGATCCGCGAACATCTGCCGGAACAACCCGCGATCTACGGCGAGGATGAATTTACCGATCGTAACGAACGTTTTCTCGCGGCGGAATTGCTGCGCGAAAAAGTGTTCCGCCTGCTCGGCGAAGAGTTACCGTATTTGGTCACGGTGGAAATCGAAAAATTCGAGCAGGAAGGCGAGCTGCGCCGCATCCACGCCGCCATCATCACGGACAAGGAAAATCAAAAGCCCATCATCATCGGCAAGGGCGGCGAAAAGCTCAAACAAATCTCGACCGAAGCGCGGCAGGACATGGAAAAATTGTTCGGCGGAAAAGTCTGGCTGGAAACCTGGGTCAAGGTGCGCGGCGGTTGGGCTGATAACGAACGCGCGCTGAAAAGTCTCGGTTACTGATGGCCGCGGGCGGCATCGCGCGACAGGATCAGCAGCCGGTTTTCGTGCTGCACACTTATCCGTTCCGCGAAACCAGTCTCGTCGTCGAGCTTTTCAGCCGCCAGTTCGGGCGCATGGGCGCGATCGCCAAAGGCGCGCGCCGTCCGCGTTCCGCGTTGCGCGGCATGTTGCAAACCTTCCAGCCGCTGCTCGCCACCTGGTCGGGCAAATCCGAACTGCGGAATCTGCACGCGCTCGATTGGGGCGAAGGTTTGTTGTTGCTCAATGGCGATGCGCTCATGTGCGGCTTTTATCTCAACGAATTGCTGCTGCGTCTGCTGCCGCGCGAGGACGCGCACGAAGCCTTGTACGACCACTACGCGCAGACCTTGCGCGCGCTCGCGTCCGACGCGCCGCACGCGCCCACGCTGCGCCGCATGGAGCTGAAAATGTTGCAGGAACTGGGCTACGCGGTTCCGCTCACGCATCAGCTCGACAACACGCCCATCCTCGCGGAGAGCGAATATCTCTATCAACCGGAGCACGGCGCGCTGCCGCCGGACGCGCGAAAATCGGGTGTACAATTGCTCGGCAAAACGCTGCTCGACATGGCGCGCGACGATTACAGCGACCCCGCCACGCTGCTGCAAAGCAAGCAACTGATGCGTATGCTGCTCACGCATCATCTCGGCGATCAGCCTTTGCACACCCGGCAGTTGCTGATTGATTTACAGGAATTATGACCCCACCATGACGATCAAACTCGGCGTCAACATTGACCATGTGGCCACGCTGCGCCAGGCGCGCGGCACTTCTTACCCTTCCGTCGCGCAGGCCGCGTTGCAGGCCGAGCAATCCGGCGCGGATTTGATTACGCTGCATTTGCGCGAAGATCGCCGCCACATTCAGGATGCGGATGTGCATATGCTGCGCGGCATTTTGCAAACACGCATGAATCTGGAAATGGCCGTGACCGATGAGATGATCGCCATCGCGCTGCAAGTCAAACCGCAGGATGTTTGCCTCGTGCCGGAACGCCGCGAGGAACTCACGACCGAAGGCGGCCTTGATGTGGTGCGGCATTTCGACAAGGTAAAAAATGCGTGCGAACAACTCGGCGCGGCGGGCATTCGCGTATCGCTATTCATCAATGCCGATCCGGCGCAACTCGACGCATCCAAAGCTGCGGGCGCGCCCGTGGTCGAATTGCACACCGGCGGCTATGCCGACGCGGAAGATGAACGCGCGCGCGCCGACGAACTTCATCGCGTCCAAAACGCCGTCGCGCACGGCGTCGCGCTTGGTCTCCATGTAAACGCGGGGCACGGCCTGCACTATCACAATGTTTGCCAGATCGCAGCGATCCCCGGTGTGGAAGAACTCAACATCGGGCACGCCATCGTCGCCCACGCGCTGTTCGTCGGCTGGGGCGAAGCGGTGCGCGAAATGAAAAATCTCATGGTCGCGGCGGCAGCCGGGCGCGCATGTTCATGATCTACGGCATAGGAACCGACATCGTTGAAGTTTCGCGCATCTCGGGTTCGCTCGCGCATTTCGGCAGCGCTTTCGCCAAGCGTATTTTGACCGACGACGAATACCGCGAATTTGAATTGAGCAAAGTCAAGGCGCGTTTCCTCGCCAAACGTTTCGCCGCCAAGGAAGCCTTCGGCAAGGCGCTCGGAACCGGGCTGCGCGCGCCGGTGGCAATGCAAAACATCGGCATCGGCCACAACGATCTCGGCAAACCGATCATCGTGCTCGCGCCCGAATTGCAAGCCTGGGTTCAGCAACGCGGCATCAAGCACATGCACCTTTCAATCAGCGACGAAAAAGCCCTCGCGGTCGCGTTCGTGGTGCTGGAAAGTTAAATTTAATTGGTGTTATTTAACCCCCACCCTCACCCCAACCCTCTCCCGCAAGCGGGAGAGGGAGAACTTCGGCGCATTCCGCAATGTTGGAGAAGAGAGCGAGAACATCCGCACCGCCTCATGCAGTTCTCTCATCCGCTTGTGGGAGAAAGAGAGCACCAGCGATGTCTTATGTAGTTCCCTCTCCCGCTTGCGGGAGAGGGGTAGGGGTGAGGGTGGGGATAAGTGCGGTAAACAAAGATAAATCAAAAATCTTCTGGCGCATTTTTATGAAAATGGATTTCGAGCGTCGCTTCGGCGGCATCCGGCGGCTATATGGCGACGCGGCATTTGAGCGATTCCGGCAGGCGCATGTGTGCGTGGTCGGTGTTGGCGGCGTGGGTTCGTGGATCGCGGAATCGCTCGCGCGCAGCGCCGTCGGACGCATCACGCTCATTGATCTCGATCATGTCGCGGAATCCAACACCAACCGCCAAATCCACGCGCTCGGCGACGAATACGGCAAAGCCAAGGTCAGCGCGATGGCGCAACGCATCCGCGCGATCAACCCGGCGTGCGAGGTGACGGAGATCGAAGATTTCGTCAGCGAAGAAAATCTGGAAAACCTGCTCGGATGCGGTTACGACTTTGTGGCCGATGCCATTGACAACGCAAAAGTCAAAGCCGCGATGATTCACTGGTGTCGCCGCCGCAAAATCAAACTCATCACCTCCGGCGGCGCGGGCGGGCGCGTTGACCCCGCAAAAATCGCGCTGGATGATTTATCGCGCGCGGTGCAAGACCCGCTGCTCGCAAGAACGCGCCTGCTGCTGCGCCGCGAATACGGCTTCCCGCGCGACCCAAAAAAGAAATTCGGCGTGGAATGCGTGTTCTCCGCCGAGCCGCTCAAAAAACCGCAGGACGGCGAATCTTGCGACACGAACGACCCACCGCTCACCGGCCTCAACTGCGCGGGCTTCGGCGCGGCGATGACCGTCACTGCGAGTTTTGGTTTGATGATGACATCGCGTATTTTGCGGAAGATCGCCGCGGTCGCGTAGATCGTCATTATGTAGCGCAAAGCACCGCATCAAGCCCATAAAAGTTTTCTAACACATTGATTTAAAAACAACTTGACAACGATACGAAAATTACAAAAAATACGTATTTGCTAACAAGGAGGCTCACATGGCGATCATCACGGCCACGGATTTGGCGCGTCGCACGAATCAAGTGCTGGATGCCTTGGCGCATGGCGAACTCATCACCATCAAACGCAACAACACGATACTTGGCACCATTACGCCGCCCAAGCGGTCGGTCACGGTGCGTGAGGCGCTTGAGCGCGCGCCGAAAATCCCGCGTGAAGTCGGCGAGCGTTTCAAGGCCGATATTCGCGGAATGGATTTTGACGAAGAAGTGCGCGACCCATGGGCGCGGTGATCGTTGACACCTGTGTTTGGATTGATGTCGCCAGCGGCGCTGTTGATCTTGATGCGCTGCTCGAACAAGTGGGATCGGAATTTGTCTTTGTCTCCGCGATCAGCATGGGCGAACTTGAATTTGGCGCGCACGCGCCGGATGATGCCGTGGAGCGCGCGCAACGCATGATCGCGCTGCGCCATGCCGAACAGATGCCCATACTCGAAATCACACGCCGCACCGCGCAATCGTTCGGGCTGCTCGCGACGATGCTGAAACAAGCCGGTCGCAGCCCGCGTCCGCGCTATAACGATTTATGGATCGCATCGCAAGCGCATGAACACGGCTACGCGCTGCTGACCTCCAACCCGGACGACTTTCGCGCGCTTGAGGTGATTCAAATCATCGCCGCGCCCAAGAATGCACATTAATCATCCACGCGATCAGACTTTGTAATCCCAGGGATTTATCAGTTTTACGCCGGAATGCTCATAGTCGCGCACGTTGCGGGTGGCGATGATAAAGCCGTGCGAAAGCGCCGTTGCCGCGATCATGGAATCGCGATAGCTGCGCGGATCGGGCACATGCAAAGACGCGCAGAGCAAGGCCGCCTCCTTGCCAAACGGCAAGACGCGCTCGCTGAAAACCATGCGGAGGGAATCAAGCCATGCGCGCAGGAGTTTTCCTTGAACGGCATCCTTGCGCTCGATCCGCTGTAAACCGATTTCAAGTTCCATGAGAGTGATCGCGGAAAGAAAAAATCCGCTTTCAGGAAGCGCGGAAGCCCATGCGCGCACGGCGGGAGATTGACGTGCCTTGCCGGGGCGGAGTTCCGACACGACATTGGTGTCCAGCACGTACATTAATCAAGCTCTGGAATTTGCAGCGCAATGTCACTGCGCGCGGCATCAAACTTTATACCGTCGGCGCGTGGCAGATTGTCCATCAACTCCAGCAGCGACATCTCCTGCTGGCTGTTAAGCCGGTAGTAATCCTCAATCTTGAGTAACGCAAAAGCAGGCTTGCCCCGATTGGTGATAAACACAGGGCCTTGAGCGGTCATGCGCTTGGCATTAGCCAAATCACGCGCAAAATCGCGGCTGGGTACGGTGTGTATGGTCATCGCGGCCTCCTTATGATGTATGTATGTTATGACATTGCGGAATGGGCGTCAAACATTGGGGATGCCAACACGCACATTAATCATCCACGCGATCAGACTTTGTAATCCCAAGGATTTATCAGCCTCACTCCGAATCCGGCGAAGTGCTTGGTATTGCGCGTCACCACAGTCGCGTCATGCACCAGCCCTGTCGCGGCGATCAGCGGATCGCGGACATCATGGTCACTCATCCATTTCAAGCGCCCCGCACGGCGGGCAATCGCATGATCCACCGGCAGAATGCGGTCGGCGAAAGTCGGCAGCAACATATCCTCCAGCCAGCGATTCAACACCGTCGCCTGTTGCTCATCGCCACGTCGCGCGGCTTGGCTGATGCCGCGTTGAGTCTCCAGCACGGTGATGGCCGAGATGTACAAAGTGGCAGAAGCTTGTTTGCTCACCCAAGCTTGCACGTTTGGGTCGCAGGTGCTTTTGCGAATCTCTGAAATGACATTGGTATCCAGCAGCAGCATCGGATGCGCGCTCATGCGCCGACACCCTGAACATCAATGCGGATCGGCTCAATATCATAAGCATCGGCCTCCGGCATACGCAGAGCATCAATGATATTTTTACCGGCTTTCGTCAAGCGTTGATATTCTGCAATGGGAATGAGCGCAAGGGTCGGCTCCCCGCGGTTGGTGATGATAACCGTGCCGCCTTCATCCGCCACACGCTTTGCGGCGCTGACGTTATGGACAAACTCGCGGCTTGTGACGGTTTTGATTTGCGTTAATCCCATGGTGCGCCCTTTCGATTTCTCCGAGCCTTAATGTTAGTAACGTTAGCCATGTTCGTCAACCATTGTGTGCCGAATGGATGGCAGCCAACGCCTTCAACACGTTCAGAGCCTACGCTTGCGCTTTTCCCTACGCCGCCGCCGGGCGCGGATTAAATTCGTTTGCGACGAAAAAGCGGTTGTAGCCGTCGAAATGCACTTCGGTGTAGCCGCTGTTTATCACATACTGATACCAGTTGGTATCGTTTCGGATGGACGACCACGGCAACACCGCTTCCGCGCAAATGATCCACGGGCGGTATTTCGCAAGATCGAAGCCTTTGAAAACTTCCTCTTCAAAACCTTCCACATCCAGCGATAAAAAATGAATCGCCGGGAGCCGGTATTTTTCCAT
>JAITWS010000061.1 GCA_031285185.1 Methylobacillus sp. | reverse complement strand
CATCTCCTCACACAACCGATACTGCCCGCCAATCTCATGCAGCGCCCCGCTGATTTGCCGGGCGAGCGGGGTTTTACAGCGTCAGCAATCGCAGGTTTCCCTGGAGATCGCCCCTACACACCGTTTCAAGCCGTCAGCCCTGCCAGTTCCCCCGCCGCCGCTAGCGGCGCGCCGCAGGCGCGTCCGGGTTGAATGACTTGTCATGTCCATCGCATAATTAACTGGGACACCACAGAAAAGACTAACCGAGCTATCGTTTTAGCTTCTCTTGAACGACAAATAAAATTACTGACCTTTTATCGCGCCATTGATCTGCCCGACGATTTTTTCCAGCACCACATCGTCATACGGCAGGGGGATTGTTCCCTTCGGCTTTGTGAGTTCCAGTGGCGCACCCGCGCGGCGGGCTTGTCCGGTGGCGATGTGGATGTTGATGTCACCCATGCGAACGTAGCGACCATCGACCCACGGGCGGTTGGCTTGTTCCTCCTCGCCAAACAAACGACGCAGCACTTCGTGGCGGCTTTGCGCGGCGTGTGCGCCGGGTGAAAAATAATCGGTGAGGTTTTCCGCTTCTTCCGGATTAGCGGCAAAGGCGGCAACGCTGGTGAGTAAATCGGCGGAACGTAAAATTTCGGACACGATTTCAGGTGCGATCTCGCCCCACGTCACAGGTTCGCCATAACGGGTGTGGCGGGCAACATGCAGATCGCCGGTTTGCCCGGCGCCTTCCGCGCCGGGGTAGAGTCGCGCGTTACACGCAAACGCAAAACATAGCTCATTCACGCTGCGCTGAAATTCGTCGTTGTTGGTGAGTCGCCAACCTGCCGATTGCGCCACGCCGATGAGTATGCGAACGTCGACCACATAATCGGCAAAAAGATTGAGGGTTTGCTCATTTTCTACGGTGGGCGGCAAATGATAGGTTTCGCGGAATGCCTGATTAAAAGGCTGGCGCACGCCGCTGGCGAGTATGCGTGTCTGCCAATCGGCAAGGTCGGCGGCGGCTGCCGTGAGAGGATGCCAGAGGCGAAAAACCGCATCGGATGCCAGTGTGATTTTTGCGCCGTGGGCATCGAGAAACTCAAAGCCGCTGCGTGTTTTGACGGCTTGCGCCGATACCGCTGCGCCATCTTCGGCGTTGGTCGTCCAAATCAACGCTTGCGCCATTTCGGAAATACCCTTGGTGGCAAGCAGCTTTGTCTCAAAGATTTGCCGCGTAAAGGCGCGGCGGTTGAGGTAGAGATTTTCAAAGGATTTTTTGAACGCGCCGAGCAAGGATTTGGGCACAACAAAATCCGGCGGCAAGCCGCTGAGGAGATTCGGACTTGCCGCCAGCCGTCGCTCGCCCGCTTTGAGGAATTTTTGCAATTTTTTGCTGACACCCGCATGACGAACCTGCGGGATAACGGCTTTGAGCGTGGCGAGGCTGGCAATGGTGGGGCAATCGCTAATGGCTTTGGCAATGCTCATCGCTGCCGCTTGCGAGGGCGCGGTTTTGGCGGTGGCAATGGGGGCGATGGCAACGCCCAACAAGAGGGGTTGCAGCAATGGTTCAAGCCAAGATTCGTGGTGATCGAGCGCGATGTTCACAAACCGCGCCAGCGCGTGCGCGTCGTCATAAGGCAAGGCTTTATCGGCAGCATAGGGAATTGCGCCTTGTTGGATGAGGTTGATCCACGTCAGCGCGGCGGTAATGGCGGGCTGCGCGGCTTCAACAAATTCAGGAAATTGCGCCAGAAAGCACGGCAGGGGCGCATCGGCGGCTTCGTCATCGGTTGAGGTTGAGCGGTAGTGATAGGCAGGATCAAGCTCCCGCGCCACCTCAAGCGCGGCGTGAGGTTGTCTCACCGCCATGTGCGCGATGCAGTCAAGCTCCATGTGCCGCAAGGGGGGCGCAGTGGTTGTTGTCGGCGCAGGCGCGGCGGGGACAGATAAACCGGCGATGATGGCGAGCGCCACCCGCAACGGGCTACCTTCCGGCAGCCACGGTTTTTGTGTCAATTGCCCTAACAAATGGCGGTGTTCATCGGTTAAGCCGTCAGCCATTAGCTCGACAATTTGCGCGGCTTTGTCCAGCGCGTCGCCAATGGAGTGGGCGGACGCGGATTTTTCGGTGCGCGGCGATATGTCGCTGTCGAGGAGCGCCAACAGCATATCGCGGGTGCTATCAGCATCGTAACGCGGCGGTGATTCCTGACGAGCGCACACCAAAATCCTGCGAGCAACGCCCGCAGCGGTGAGATATTGGATTCTGTCGCAACCTTCAGCGATAAATCGAAATTCTGGGTGGAGGTCATCAAGATAATGTCCATCCGCACTGAACAAAAACGGCTTGCAAGTGCGCCACGCCTGCGCCATGAGACGACCCAACGACAAAGAATCAAGTTCGCTGATTTCGGCGTGTACATCATCCGCCACAACAAGCGCGTCGCTCGTCATGTGGTAGCGTAGCCGCTGCTCCAGGGTTTTGGGGAATTCAATAAGCATTGGATAAATGCCCTGTTTACTGTTTCATCATGGGAGGCAGCTTCGGTTTGATTTGATTATTTTGATTTCTTACTTGTATTCCCTAACACCTGAATTAACCGGCGTGTTGTAGCGCGTCTGGAGTGACTGAGATGTTAGACAGTGCCATCGTCATTTCGACTAGCCAAATCAGTGCGTCTAGGAAAACTTGCGATACGCTCTAGCAAACCAACAAGACTTTTAGACGCATTGTGGTGAAGCTCGGTTATAGACAGACTGTTTTTGATCATTGCTAGGCATTTTCCAGCCGCATATTGAGCGTATGTACACATTACCGCATTGAGTAGTTGCTCCGAGATCGGGGCATGAGCTTCCTTCAGAAAATAAGGAATCATTGCCATCACCCACGCAGTGGGCTTTGAATTTGGATGCTCGTCGATAGCATACTGGTCGCTATGTTCAATCAGCCAGTTACGATAGCCCACGTAAATCATTACGTCGTTTGGATCGCAATCATCCGGGATGTCATCTCCGCAGGTTCGGAAAACCTCTTCTTGCCGTTTTATCTCTTGCGCCAAACCATCGGCGATAAAGCGTCCAACTTCTGGGGGAATGGTGATCATTGCGGCCCAATGCCCAAGCTAACCGGCGCGCCGCAGGCGCGTCCAGGTTGAATGCAATGTTGAGTATAAGATCATAGATATGGATTATGAAATTTGTTCGCATTGCTTGACAATCAAATTTAATTTGATACCGAGACAATAGCCCATATAACGTTTGTTATGACGGTCTGCGGCTGGCACGAAGTGGGCTTGTAATTCATCGTATCGCACTGGTTTACAATACACCGCAGTTGCCGTTTCAGATGGATCGTTGGCGATGATGAATTCTTCGCCACCTGGCAATATGCCGACCTCGCCACTGGTGAAAGGAGCCGCCCATGAGATCATGGCAGTCACTTCTAATGGCGCCAGGCTTCGATAACGCTGATCTTTGTGAATCACGATAAGCTCCTGCGGCCTAACGAACGAGTCAAGCGGCGGCGAAGCCGTCCGCCTTGGGCCGCTTGTCAGGCGCTTGGTCGTTCCAGTTGAAAGTGATGAATTTCATGTGTGTCGGTGTAATAATTTGCATTAAATTCAAGCGCCTGACAAGCGGCCCAAGGCGGACGGCTTCGCCGCCGCTTGACTCGTTCGTTAGGCCGCAGGAGCTTATC
>JAITWS010000050.1 GCA_031285185.1 Methylobacillus sp. | reverse complement strand
GACTGGGATGATGTCGGAACCGACACCTGAGATTTCAATTTTTCTGGTGTGAATACGCCCTAGGCGCAGATGAATCGAAACCATGCAAAACGGTTAAGATTTTTTTAATTTTCATCAAGTACAGTGCGCGGCATGAAACTTTATTCTTCTGTTTTTTCGTTACGCATCGCATCGGCATTGCTGCTGATGTTCGCGTGCGTTTGCGCCCATGCGGAGGAGGAGCTGGAGCGGTTGCAATCCGACAGCGCCTTGACCTTGGGCGGCGTGTTGCAGGCCACGTTCGAGCGCGATCCGCGCCAGCCGTTGTTGCAGGCGGGCGCGGGCGCTGTGGCGGCGCGCGACAAGCACGCTTCCGCGTTGTTGCCGGGCGCGCCCGCAGTCAATCTCAATCATCAGACGGATGTTATCGGCAGCGGCCGCAATTTGCGCGAGTGGGGCGCGACGCTGGAATTTCCGGTGTGGCTGCCGGGACAGAAAACCGCGCGTGAGGCGGTGGCGCGCGAGGCGCGCAGCGGGCTGGACGCGGGACGCGCGGGTTTGTTGCTGGATGCGGCGGGGCGTTTGCGCGAAGCATTTTGGGATGTGGCGATGAGTCGCAACGCCGCCGAACTCGCGGCGCGGCGCGCGCAAACCGCGCTGGCGCTGGAGCAGGATGTGGAGCGTCGCCAGCAGGCGGGCGAACTCGCCAAGACCGATGTGATGCTGGCGAAGAACGAGACTTTGCAGGCGCAGGCGGCGCAACTGCGCGCCGAGGCGGAATTGAAACACGCCGAACATCGCTGGTGGATGTTGACCGGCTTGAAATCCATCCCGATGCAGGGCGATGAAAAACAGGCGGGCGAAGCGCAAGCCGACGATAATCACCCGCTCCTCGCGCCTTCCGCGCGGCGCGTGGCGCTGATGCGCGAGGAGCGCAATCTGGTCAAAGTCGAACGGCGCGAAAATCCGCAATTGTTGTTGAGCGCGCGGCATGATCGGGGCGCGTTCGACAATGCGTTCGACAACAGCGTGGGCGTGGCGGTGCGTATTCCGCTTGATGCCGAGGTGCGTTCCGCGCCCATGATGGCGCGCGCGGAAATGGATTTGGCGCAGGCGCTGACGGAACACGAACAACGCCGTCTGGAATTGCTCACGGCCATGCACGAGGCCGAGCACAATCTCGAAGTGACGCGGCGGGAACTCGTGCTGGTTGAAGAGCAGAACAGTCTCGCGCAGGAAAATCTCAATCTCGCCCGCAAAGCATTCACGCTGGGCGAAACCGATCTCGTGCATTTGATGCGCGTGCAGGCGCTTGCGTTTGAGGCCGAACGCGCCCTGCAAAACAGCCGCATACAATTGCAATGGGATATCGCCCGCTACAATCAGGCCGCAGGAGTTTTGCCGTGAATATTCTCAGATCAATTTTTGCTGGCGTTCGAGATTCATCTCGCGCCGGTCATTTTGCGGTGCGTCATTGCGAGCGCGAGCGAAGCAATCCAGAAAATTCACGATGGTCGGCTGGATTGCTTCGCTATGCTCGCAATGACGGGCGGATGTTACGCAACTTCTGCATCGTTTTTTTCGGCATCTTCGCCATCCCCGCGCACGCGGGTGAGGTGATCGCCATGACGCCCGCGCAGCAAAAAAGTCTGGGCATCGCGGTGGCGCCGGTGGAAACGGCGAGCGGTTTCAGCAGCCATCGTTTGCCGGGTGAAATCATGGTTCCGGTCGAGCAGGAGCGTGTGGTCACCGCGCCGCAGCCGGGGCTGATTGATGCCGTGCATGTCGCGCCGGGGCAGACGGTCAAAAAAGGGCAGCCGCTGGCGCATGTGAGCAGCCCGGAGTTGGTGGAATTGCAGCGCGATTATTTGCAGGCGCTGACGCAGACGCGGCTGGCGAAAAACAAGGCCGACCGCGATGCGGAACTTTACAAGGACGGCATCATCGCCGAGCGCCGTTATCTGGAAAGCAAGGCCGGGCATGAGGAGCTTTCCGCGCTCTTGTCCCAGCGCAAACAGGCGCTGCGTCTGGCGGGCATGGGCGACGACGCGATCACGCGTCTCGCCAATCGGCAGGAATTCAGCAGCGGTCTCACGATCACCGCGCCCATGGCGGGCGATGTGCTGGAATCCATGGTGACGGCGGGGCAGCGCATAGATGCGATGATGCCGTTGTTCCGCATCGGTCATCTCACTCCGCTGTGGCTGGAAATTCACGCGCCGGTGGAAACGCTGGGCGATGTGAAAGAGGGCATGGCGGTGCGGATTCCGAAATATGAAGCCGAAGGTCGCGTGATTACGATCATCCGCAGCATCAACAAAAACGATCAGACCATGCACATCCGCGCGGAAATCCGCAAGAACGCCGAGCGTCTCGCGCCGGGGCAATTTGTCGAGGCGGAACTGGTGAGCGGCAACGACGGCCAGCAGTTCGTCGTGCCGCGCAACGCGGTGACGCGCAACGGCGCGGACAGTTATGTGTTCGTGCAAAACGCGCAAGGGTTCGCGCCGCTCAAGATCACGGTGCTTTCCGAACAGGCCGACAGAATCGTGTTTTCGGGCAATCTCGCGGCGGGCAGCAAGGTCGCGGTGAGCGGCACGGCGGCGATCAAGGCGGCGTGGACGAGTTCGGGCGGAGCGCAATAACGTGCTGACGCGCTTGATTCAGTTTGCGCTCACGCAGCGTTTGCTCATGCTCGTGCTGGTCGTGCTGCTCGCGGCGGCGGGCGGCTATGCGTTCAAAAATCTGCCGATTGACGCCTTCCCCGATGTTTCGACCACGCAGGTCAAGATCATCATCAAGGCGCCGGGCATGACGCCGGAAGAAGTCGAGGCGCGCATCACCGCGCCGGTCGAAGTGGAAATGCTCGGCCTGCCCAAGCAAACCATGTTGCGCTCGGTCGCCAAATACGGCCTGACCGACATCACCGTGGATTTCGCCGACGGAACCGATATTTACTGGGCGCGGCAGCAGGTGGCGGAGCGGCTTTCCGGCATCTGGAGCAGTTTGCCGCCCGACATCGGCGGCGGCATCGCGCCCATGACCACGCCGCTCGGCGAAATGTTCATGTTCACGATAGAAGGCGGCGATCTGTCGCTCGAAGAGCGCCGCAGTTTGCTTGATTGGGTGATACGTCCGCAACTTCGCACCGTGCCGGGCGTGGCCGATGTGAACGCGCTGGGCGGCATGGTGCGGAGCTTCGAGATCGTGCCGGACAATGGTCGCATGTACGCGCGCGGCATTTCGCTGGATGCGCTGGAACAGGCGCTGCAACTCAACAATCGCAACGACGGCGCGGGACGTTTGGGCGACGGCGAGGAATCGCTGCTGGTGCGCGCCGAAGGGCGTTTCCAGACGCTGGACGATGTGCGCGGAACCGTCATCAAAAGCACGCAGGGGATGCCGGTGCGCGTCGGCGATGTCGCCACGGTGAGCATAGGCGCGCTGACGCGCTACGGCGCGGTGACGCGCGACGGAAAGAGCGAGGCGGTGGAAGGACTGGTGCTCGGTCTGCGCGGCGCGAACGCGCAACAAGTCGTCAACGGCGTGCGCGCGCGTCTCGCGGAAATCAAACCGCTGCTGCCGCAGGGCGTCAGTATCAAGGTGTTTTATGATCGCGGCAATCTGGTCGAGCGCGCGGTCGGCACGGTGAGCGAGGCTTTACTCGAAGCCATCGCACTGGTGGTGATTTTGCTCGTGCTGTTTCTCGGCAATATGCGCGCGGCGCTCACGGTCGCGCTGGCGCTGCCGCTCGCGGCGATGGTGACGTTCATCCTCATGCGGCAATTCGGCATGTCGGCGAATCTGATGAGTCTGGGCGGGCTTTCCATCGCCATCGGCATGTTGGTTGACGCTGCGGTGGTGGTGGTCGAAAACATCGTGTCGCATCTCGCGCACGAGAGCCATTCGCGCCTGCCGCGTTTGCATCTGATTTATCGCGCGGTGCGCGAAGTCAGCATTCCCGTCACGTCCGGCATTCTGATTATCGTGACCGTGTTCCTGCCGCTTTTGACCTTGCAGGGACTGGAAGGAAAATTATTCGGTCCGGTCGCGCTGACCATCGTGTTCGCGTTGAGCGGATCGCTGCTGTTGTCGCTTACGGTGATCCCCGTGCTTGCGGCTTTTCTGCTCAAAAAAGTCAGTCACGAAGAGCCGTGGCTGGTACGCAAGGCGCTCAAGATTTACGAGCCGACTTTACTCTGGGCGCTGCGGCGAGGCCGCATTGTGGTGGGGTTGGCGACGCTTTCTCTTGCGCTCACGGCAGTCGCGTATTTGCAGATCGGCAAAACCTTCATGCCGACGATGGACGAAGGCGACATTCTCATGCAGCTTGAAAAACTGCCTTCGATCAGCCTCGAAAAAAGTGTGGAACTTGATCTCGCCGTGCAGCGCGACGTGATGAAAGCCGTGCCGGAAGTGCAGGGCGTGGTGGCGCGCGCGGGGTCGGACGAGTTGGGGCTGGATCCGATGGGACTCAACCAGACCGACAGTTTTCTCGTGCTGAAACCGCGCAAGGAATGGCGCACGAAAAACAAGTCCGACATCATAGACCACATCCGCGAAGTGCTGGATGGTATGCCCGGCATGGCCTATGCCTTCACGCAGCCGATCGAAATGCGCGTCAACGAAATGATACTCGGCGTGCGCGGCGATCTTGCCGTCAAGATTTTCGGCAGCGATCTCAAACAACTCGATTCCCTCGCGCAGCAAGTGGTGCGTATTCTGGAATCCATCCCCGGCGCGGAAGACACTTACACGCCGCAAAACAGCGGTGTGCAATATCTGAGCGTGGAAATTGACCGCCTCGCGGCGGGGCGGCTCGGGCTGGATATTTCGCAGGTGGAATCCGCGCTGCGTATGCAGCTCGAAGGCAAACAAACCGGCATCGTGCAGGAAGGTCAGCGTCGCACGCCGATATTGCTGCGCGGCGCGGAAGGCTTGCGCGCCTCGCCCTCCGAATTTTCCAGCCTGATGCTGACCCTGCCCGACGGAACCAATGTGCCGCTCTCCGCCGTCGCGCATTTGCAGCGCGTGGAAGGCCCGGTCAAAATTGACCGCGAAAAAGGCGCGCGCATGGTTGTCGTGATCTCCAATGTGCGCGGTCGCGATCTCGTGGGTTTTGTTGACGAAGCGCGCTCGCGCGTGGAAAAGGAAGTCAAACTGCCCGAAGGCTACAGCATTCAGTGGGGCGGCCAATTTGAAAATCAGCAACGCTCCGCCGCGCGGCTCGCGGTGGTGGTTCCCATCGCGCTCGGGTTGATTTTTCTGCTGCTGTTCGCCACCTTCCGCTCGGTGCGGCAATCGGTGCTGATCCTTTCCAACATCCCGTTCGCAATGGTCGGCGGCGTGTTCGCGCTGTGGCTATCGGGCGAATATCTCTCGGTTCCCGCATCGGTCGGCTTCATCGCGTTGCTCGGCATCGCGGTGTTGAACGGCGTGGTGATGGTGAGCTATTTCAACCAGTTGGCCGCGCAAGGCATGGCGGTCGCGAAAGTCGTGGTCGAAGGCGCGAAACGCCGTCTGCGCCCCGTGCTGATGACCGCCAGCATCGCCGCCTTCGGCCTCGTGCCGCTTCTCTTCGCCACCGGCCCCGGCTCGGAAATCCAGCGCCCGCTCGCCATCGTGGTCATCGGCGGATTGGTCTCCTCAACCTCACTCACGCTGATATTGCTGCCCTTGCTCTATCGCCGTTTCGGCAGGGAGAAAAAATAAATGAACGCATCCGTCGTGCTCACATTATTCGTGCCTCCCGATCTGGAAGACGCACTGGTGAACTGGTTGCTGGAAAACGAACACATCCACGGCTTCACCAGCATGACCGCCCACGGCCACGGCGAAACCCAGGCCGGAATGACCCTGCTCGAACAAGTCACAGGCCGCCAGCGCCGCGTGCAATTCCTCGTCCAAACCGACCGCGAAATCGCGGAATCGCTGATCCACGGAATGCGCGAACAATTCGCCGGCGCAGGCATGTATTACATCCTAACCCCCGTAATCGCCAGCGGGCGGATTTGAATTTCGCAGCGGTGGATTTCAAACCCACCCACTTACCCATGCCGCCCCAGCGCCCATTCCACATGTTCGCGCACCAGGGCCGAAGGATGATCCAATCGTCCGCGTAATGCCGCGATGATTTCTGGCGCAGTCGGCGTGTTGCCCAGGGCGACGGCGAGATTACGCAGCCATTGTTCGTGACCGATGCGGTGGATGGCGCTGCCGCTCATGCGTTGGTGGAAGGTGGATTCGTCCCAGCCGAATAATTCGATCAGCGTGACATCGTCCAGACCGTGCCGCGCATGGAAATCCGGCTCGGCGGTGGTTTGCGCGAAGCGGTTCCAGGGGCAGGCGAGCTGACAGTCGTCGCAGCCGTAGATGCGGTTGCCGATGAGGGGACGCAGCTCTGGCGGGATGCTTTGCTTGAGTTCTATGGTGAGGTAGGAAATGCAGCGCCGCGCGTCCACGGTGTAGGGGGCGATGATGGCGTTGGTGGGGCAGATTTCCATGCAGGCCTGACAATCGCCGCAGTGATTTTTGGCGGGTTCGTCCGTGGGCAGGGGCAGATCGGTGTAGATTTCGCCGAGAAAAAACCATGAGCCGGCTTCGCGCGCGATCAGCAAAGTGTGTTTGCCGCGCCAGCCGAGTCCGGCTTTTTCCGCGAGATGCGTTTCCAGCACGGGCGCGCTGTCGGTGAATGCGCGATGGCCGAACGCGCCGATTTCCTGCGTGATGCGGTCGCACAGTTGTTGCAGGCGCGCGCGCAGGACTTTGTGATAATCGCGTCCGAGCGCGTAGCGCGAAATGAACGCCTGTTCGCCGTGCTGCAAAATTTCACTGCTGTCGCGCGTTGCGGGCGGGTGATAATCCATGCGCGCGGAGATCACGCGCAGCGTGCCGGGCACAAGTTCGGCGGGGCGCGTGCGTTTGGTTCCGTGTTTTACCATATAATCCATGCTGCCGTGCAAGCCTTGTTGCAGCCATTCCATATACTGCGGCTCGGCGGCGCTCAGGTCGGTATCGGTGATGCCGATGTGACGAAAACCCAGAGCCTTGCCCCAGCGTTTGATGTCGGCGGCAAGCTGTTGCGGATCGAATGAAGGATGTCTTTGCATAACCGGAATCATATTACACTGGACTTGCCCGACGAAGCCGCGACGCTCGCGTTCGGCGCGCGGCTGGGGCGCATCGTCAAGGGCGGACTCAACATCTGGCTGCGCGGCGATCTCGGCGCTGGCAAGACGACCAGCGTGCGCGGGCTGTTGCGCGGTCTGGGGTTCGATGGCAAAGTCAAAAGCCCGACTTACACACTGGTTGAGCCATATGTGATTTCGGGCATATACTTTTACCATTTTGATTTATACAGATTCGTTGACCCGGAAGAGTGGGAGGCGGCGGGTTTCCGCGATTATTTCAACGCGCAATCCGTGTGCGTGATCGAATGGCCGGACAAGGCGGGCGATCTGTTGCCACCCGCGGATATTGTGGTTACGCTGGAAACCCGTGGAACAGGTCGTGTGGCGACGCTGACCGCCGGGACAAAGTTGGGGAAAGAATGTTTGAACGTGTTTTGAAGTTGTCGTTGTTTGTTTGTTTGCTCGGTGGCGCGCTGTTCGCAAATGCCGCGCCCATCACCATCACCTCCGCGCGTGTCTGGCCTTCCAACGATTACACCCGCATCACGCTCGAATCCGCGCAGCCCATCACGCACAACATGATGATGCTGAAAGACCCGGATCGGCTCGTGCTGGACTTGGAAAACGTTGATCTCGGCGCGACGCTCAAATCGCTTTCCGGCAAGATCGCGCTGAACGATCCCTACATCAAGCAGGTGCGCGTTGCTTATTTCAAGCCGGACGTGGTGCGGCTGGTGGTTGATCTCAAAACCGAAGCCAAGCCGTCCTTCTTCTCGCTGCAACCCGCGGGCGAATACAAATACCGTCTGGTGCTGGATGTTTACCCCGCTCAGGATTCGCTGATGATGGCGTTGCAGGAACGCGAAAAGCCGCAGGAAAATTCCAACGCGGGCACATCGCCCGAAGTCGCCCCCGCAGAAGTCGCCGCCGAACCCGGCGGTTATGTCCCGCCCGGAAAAACAACGAATACCACCTAGCCCGAACCCGCGACCAGCGAAACCAAAAAATCCGCGACCAGCGGCCAGCGTCTGCTCATCATCGCGATAGATGCCGGACACGGCGGCGAAGACCCCGGCGCGCGCGGCGCGAAAGGCACGCGCGAAAAAGATGTGACGCTGGCCATCGCCAAAAAACTCAAAGCCAAAATAGACGCGGAACCCAATATGCGCGGCGTGCTCACGCGCGACGCCGACTACTTCATCCCGCTGCACGGGCGCGTGGTCAAGGCGCGCAAACTGCAAGCCGATTTGTTCGTCTCCATCCACGCCGATGCCTTCGTCAGCCCCGGCGCGCGCGGCTCCTCGGTATTCGCGCTGTCCGAACGCGGCGCGACCAGCGCAATGGCGCGTTACCTCGCCAAGCAGGAAAACGAATCCGATTTGATCGGCGGCGTGAGTCTGGATACGAAAGACCCCTATCTCGCAAAAACCCTGCTTGATCTCTCGCAAACCGCGACCATCAACGACAGCCTCAAACTCGCCAAAGCCGTGCTCGGTCGTCTGGGCGAGATCAACGCCCTGCACAAAGGCAGCGTGGAACAAGCCGGTTTCGCCGTGCTGAAATCCCCCGACATCCCCTCCATCCTCGTCGAAACCGCCTTCATCAGCAACCCGGAAGAAGAGCGCAAACTCAACGACGACGCCTACCAAAACAAACTGGCCGACGCGATCCTCGCAGGCATCAAACGCTATTTCTCCACCAACCCGCCACTGGCGAAATCAAAAGTGGCGGAGCGGTAGGCGGAGTTCGCAGTTCGTAGGTTGGGGTGAGTCTGCGAACCCCAACGTTTCTTCTTCTGTTTCCACGGTCGTGATGTTGGGCATCGCTACGCTCACCCCAATCTACGGATCAAAATTGCGGGGGAGTGCAGTCAATCCAGCCGCCGTTTTTCGAATTTTCCGAAGTGCAGCATGATGGTGGGGAGGATGAGCAGGTTGAGGATGGTGGAGGTGACGAGACCGCCTACGATGATGGTGGCCATGGGGCCTTCGATTTCGCGGCCTGGCTGGCCGCTGCCGATGGCGAGCGGGAGCAGGCCGAGCGCGGTGACGAGGGCGGTCATGAGGATGGAGGGCAGGCGTTCGGATGCGCCTTTGAGCGCGGTTTCCAGATTCCAGATCATGCCTTCCTCGTCAACCAGATGCTGATAGTGCGACACCAGCATGATGGAGTTTCGCAGCGTGATGCCGAACAGGGTGACGAAACCGACCATGGAGCCGAGCGAAATCCAGCCGCCGGTGAACATCGCCGCGAGCACGCCGCCAATGAGCGCGAAGGGCAGGTTGGCGAAGGTCAGCAGCAGATTCCGCAAACGTCCGAACGCGATGTACAGCATGAGAAAAATGCCGACGCCCGCGAGCAGCGAATGCACGATGAGGTCTGCCCGTGATTGCGCCTGCTCCTCGGCTTCGCCGGTAAATTCGGGATAGTTGCCGGGGGCGAAGGCGACTTCCTTGCGAACGCGCGATTTCAGTTCCGCAGCGAAATCACCGATGTCGCGGTCATTCACATTGGCGGTCACAACCTGGATGCGTTTCGCGCCCGCGTGCAGAATTTTGGAATGACCGTTTTCCTGCCGGATGTCGGCGATGTCGCTGAGATGCAGCAGTTTTCCTTCGGGATTTTTGAGCGGCAGCGCGCCGATTTGCGTGATGTTGCCGCGCGCGTGCGGCGCGAGCACCACGCTCACGCCTATGATGCGGCTGCCCTCAAACGTTTGCGCGACCTGCGCGCCTTCGTAGGCGGCGCGTATGCTTTCCAGCACGTCCAGCGGACTCATGCCCCATTGCGCGAGGCGTTCCGGACGCAGGCGGATGACCAGTTGCGGTGTGCCGGGCGGCGATTGCAGTTGCACGTCGCGCGCGCCTTTCATGCCGGAAAGTATGCTTGCGACGGCGCGCGCGTCCCTGTTGAGCGCATCCAGATCGCGCCCGTAAATGTTGACGACCACGGCGGCGGCGTAGCCGGAAATGGTCTCCTCGATGCGTTCGGTGAGAAAGGTGTTGATCGCGAAATTGACACCGGGAAAGCCCTTGCTGCCGTCCTCGCCGCCTTCCAGCGTGGCGCGGATTTCGTCGAGGATGCGCGCTTGTTCCTCGCCCGAAAGCGTGCCGATCTCGACTTCAAATTCGCTGTAATGCGTGCCGAAAGTATCTGCGCCGTTTTGCGCGCGCCCCACCCATTGCGCGACAGATTTCACGCCCTTGATTTGCGACAATGCCGCCGCGACTTTTTCGCCGGTACGCAGCGAGAGTTGCTCCGACGTGCCGGGAACCGCCGTCATGTGCAGAATGAAATGGCCTTCGTTCAGCGCGGGAATGAACTGGCTTTTGAACAGCGGCAATATGCCCAGCCCGAGCGCGATAAGCAGCATCACCGCGCCTATGGTGAGTTTGTAATGTCGCTCGATGGCGCGCAGCAAACGGATGTAGCCACCCTTGATGATGCGGATGAGCGGCGGCGCTTCGTTTTCCAGTTTGGCGTTGCCGAGCATGAGATAGCACAGCGCGGGCGTCAGCGTCAGCGCGACCACGAGCGAAGCCATGATCGCGCTGATGTAGGCGAGACCCAGCGGCGCGAACATTTTCCCCGCCACGCCGGAGAGCGTGAGCAGCGGCACAAACACCAGCGCGACGATGATGGTGGCATAAACCACCGAACTGCGAACTTCCATCGAAGCATCGAACACGACCTGAAAGATCGCGCGCGGTTTCGCCAGCAGCCGGTTTTCGCGCAGGCGGCGGAAAATGTTTTCGGTATCTATGATGGCATCGTCCACCACCTCGCCCAGCGCGATCGCCAGACCGCCCAGCACCATGATGTTCAAACCGATGCCGAAATATTCCAGCACGATGATCGCGCTCAACAGCGAAAGCGGAATCGCCGTCGCGGAAATAAACGCGGTGCGCGCGTTGAACAAAAACAAAAGCAGCACGGTGATGACCAGCGCCGAGCCGATGAGAATGTCGGTCTGCACGCTGCTGACCGCCGTTTCGATAAAATTCGCGGGGCGGAACAGCTTGGGATAAAGCATGACTTTTTCCGCCGCGAGCGTGGGTTCGATCTGGCGCAGTGCTTTTTCGAGCGCCTCGGTCACGGCCTTGGTATTCGCGCCAAGTTGCCCCTGCACGGAAAGATACACGCCGGGTTTGCCGTTGATCGCGGCGGCGCTGATCGAAGGCGCGGCGCCCTCGACCACCTGCCCGAGATCGTCCAGATGCACGGTCTGCCCGTTGCGATGCGCCACCGGCATACGCCCCAGTTGCGCGGGCGTCAGCGCCTGACCTTCCGTGTTGATGACGATGCGCTGATTGTTGTTTTCGATGAAACCGCCGCCGCGCACGCCGGTCGCGCGGCTCGCCGCGTCCAGCACCTCCTGCAACGACAGGTTGTGGCGGATGAGCTTGTCGGGATCAACCTGAATCTGGAATTGCCGCACCTCGCCGCCGAACACATTCACATCTGCCACGCCGTTCACCGCCATAAGATGCGGGCGTATCGTCCAATCCACCAGCGTCCGCAACTCCATGAGCGAGCGCGTGTCGGAAACCAGCCCCACGCCCAGCACGGTGCTCGCGGACGAAGTGAGCGGCGTGATATTGGGAATGATGCCTTGCGGCAATTGCCCGCCCAACGCGCCCAGCCGCTCCGCGATCATCTGGCGATTGCGGTGGATGTCCGTGCCTTCCTTGAAAATGATGGTGACGACCGACAAGCCAGGAATGGATTGCGAGCGCATCGTGTCTATGCCCACCGTCCCCGCGACGCTGTTCTCGATGGGCTGCGTGACCAGCACTTCAACCAACTCGGCGGAAAGTCCCGGCGATTCGGTCTGGATGACGACCTGCGTGGGCGAAAATTCCGGGAACACATCCAGATTGGCGTTGCTCAAGCTGTAAAGCCCGTAAATCACCGCAAGGCTCGCCAGCCCGACGATAACGCCGTAAAAACGGATGGAGAAACGGACGAGGGCGGACATCATGACGCGATTTCCTCAGTCCTCGTTTTCATTGAGAATCTGGTATTTGAATTCCTCCGACAGCAGCAGTTGCGCGCCGCCGGTGACAATCTGATCGCCTGCCTTGAGCGCGCCGGTGTTGAGCCAGCCGTTGCCGCTTTCGCGCTCGGTGCTGATCTGGCGACGCGCGAAACGTTCTTCGGATTGTTTGACATAGACCCACGCGCTGCCGCCGTACCAGACCACGGCATCGAAGGGCACGATCACGCCGGAAACGGCTTTTGCGTTTTGTTGGCTCAGACTTGCCTGCAAACGCATCCCCACACGCAACGCGCCCGCCGCGACGCGGTAAAAATAAGTTTTGCCCTGAATCACGGCATCCGTTTGCGGCGCGACCGAAACAAAAGTTGCGCGCAATGCCTGCCCCTGTGTGCCGACGGGCGTGACCATGAGCGTCGCGTCCGTGTCGGGATTTTGCGCGTCCGGCGGCAGCGTGATCTGCACCAGCACCTCGCGGTTTTGCAGCAAACGCTGCAACGGTTCGCCGCCCTGCGTCGCCCAATTCGTCAGCGTTTCGCCCCATTGCTGACGCAAGGTGTCGCGCGCGCTCGCGGCGGCAGTTTCGGCGGCGGCGAGCCGCGCCTCGTCCGCTTTCCATGCGGCCTCCGCAGCGGAAACGGCGCGGTCGGAAACATTGCGATCATCCTGGTTAAGTTGCGCCAGACGCTGATATTCCCTGCGCGTGTTGGCGAGCGAGGCGCGCGCCACATCCGCTTCGGCGCGCGCGGCGAGCCAGCGCGCGCGCAAATCGTTGTAAGCGGCAAGATCAACCACCGCGCCGAAAGCGGCTTGCGTCGCCTGCCAATCCGCAGCCTGCAACGCGCTGACGACGATGCCGCTCTGCGTTTGCGCGTCCTTCGCCAGCGTAACCACCGTCGCGCCTTGCTCGGTCGAGACATGCGATTTGCTCGCGATATTCTCCTCCTGCTCCTGCTGCGAATACGCCGCGTATTCGTCCTTGCCGTAAAGCACCAGCATCCAGCACAGCGCGACAATAATCACCGTCTGCAACAGCAAAATAATCGTCAATGTTTTTTGATTCATGGGCGTGTTCCTGAAGGATTGGATTCCGCTGTCGCAAAACATGGCGCAGAGGAGGGCGGCTCAACTCCGTCCGCGCATTCGCCGCCGTCCAGCGGATATTGCAGCGCGTTTTCCAGCGCGGCCAGCGCCTGTTCCGCGCGGATGACGGCATCAAGCCGTCCTTGTTCGGCGATCAACGCCTCCATCTGCGCGGTCGTCCATTCAAGCCGATCAATATAACCCGCGTTGAATTGCCGCTCGCCACGCGCCGCGTTTTGTCGTTGCGACTCCAGCACGGCATCCGCCTTTTCCACCTCGACGAGCCGACTTTGGTAAAGCGCGAATGCGGATTGCTGCTCGCCGATCACGCGCATTTGCAAAGCCTCGAACTGACGCGCCGCCACTTTGCGCTGCGCCTCGGCCTCGGCGATGGGTCCCTGGTTGCGGTTCGCGTTCACGAAATTGAGCAACATCGAAAAACCCAGCGACCAAACATTATCGCCCTGATCGAACATATAACCCGGCGTGAGCGCGATGTCGGGAACCTGCCGCGCGATCTCCAGCCGGAGCCGCGCCTCCGCCGCGTCATAACGCGCCAGCGCCGCGCGAATGTCGAGTCGGTTGAGCAGGGCAGCACGCTGCATCGTGCCGTTTTTTAATTCCCCATTTTCCGGCAGCGGCAAAGCCACATCCAACGCCACCCCGCGCAACTCCGCCGCCGGAACGCCGATCACGCCCGCGAGCCGCGCCAGCAATTCATCCAGATGCGCGGTTTCGGCGGTCTGCGTATTTTTCAAACGCTGCCACTGCAAACGCGCGTTGGCGAGATCAATATCGGAAACCAGCCCGCCATCGCGCCGCTTTTGCAACATCTCCACCACCGCGCTTTGCAAGGCGATCTCGCGCTCCAGCAACTGCCGTTTCCACAACGCCGCGCGACACTCCGCCAACGCCGCCCGCACCTCGGCGCGAATCTCCCAAGCCTGCTGCCCGACCGCCAACTGCGCCGATTCCGACAAATGCGTCGCTTCATCAATCCGCGCCTGCCGCTTGCCGTTGGTCTCAATCGGAATCGTGATGCCCACGCCCAGCGACCACGGCGAAATGCCGCCGCCGGTATCGCTGTGATGCTCCGCCACGCCCGACACCGAAGGCGGTGTTTTCTGCCCCGCCGTAATCTCCCGCGCCCGCGCCACCCGCCACTCCGCCCACGCCACCGCCAATTTCGGATTGTAATGAAACGCCGCCAGCGTCAGCGCGCGCAAATCCCACTGCCGCAACGGAAAAGCCTCCGCCGCGTAACCCTGGCTCTCCATATAAGACCGCAACTCCGGCGCATCCAAACGCCGTGCCTCAAACGCATCGGCGCTCTGTTCGGGATGAATGGGATCAGCCTGATAAACCTGACGCGCGCACCCCGCCAACAGACAAAGCGCAACCATCAAACCGGCAAATTTCAAACGAGGAAGCAAGGCGAATAAATGGCGTGAATTAAGGAAACGAGATAGTAACGCATTTTAGATAGGTCGTAAGGGCAGCATTCTGCCGCCCCTACATTAGAGCCGCGAGTGACGGGTTCTGCGAGCGTTATATAATGCCGACATGCAAAATTCATTTCTTGTTGATGGCGCGGCGGATGCCGCGATTTCGCCTGCGGATCGCGGGTTGGCTTATGGCGATGGCGTGTTTCGCACGTTGCGGGTGCGTCAGGGGCGACCTGAATGTTGGCCGCTACATTTCCGCAAGTTGGAGGAGGATTGCAGGGCGCTTGAGATTGTTTGCCCTTCCGAAGATGCGTTGCTGGGCGATCTGGACGCGCTTTTTCGGGATGGCGGCGACGGCGTTGCCAAGATTATTGTCACGCGCGGCGACAGCGCGCGCGGGTATGCCGTGCCGTTGGAGGGCGCATCGCGCCGCATTGTTTCGCGTTCGCCGTTGCCGCGTTATCCCGAGTCCTGGTACAGCGACGGCGTGGATTTGCATTTGTGCCGTTTGCGCCTTTCCGCGCAGCCGCGTCTCGCGGGTGTCAAGCATCTTAACCGGCTGGAGAATGTGCTCGCGCGCATGGAGTGGAGCAGCCCTCAGCTTGCCGAGGGTTTGTTGCGGGATGAGGAGGGCTGGGTGATCGAGGGCACGATGAGCAATGTTTTTCTGCGTAGCGGGACGATATTACGCACGCCTTCCTTTCAGCGGTGCGGTGTGGCGGGGGTGACGCGCGCGCGCATTCTGGAGGCGGCTCCCGGGATTGGGCTGGATGCGCGTGTCGGCAGCATCAGTTTGCAAAGGCTGGCTGCGGCGGATGAGGTTGTCATTTGCAACAGTCTGATCGGCGTGTTGCAAGTGCGTTCCATGGGCGAATATCGCTGGCAAAACGCGGGGCTGGCAGAAAAATTGCGGGAGCGGTTGGGGTTATGAAGGCTGTTTTTCGATTGCTGAAATTGCTGGTCGCCTTGTTGCTGTTGCTGATCGTCGCGGCGACGTGCTGGGTCGCGTGGTTCACGCAGCAGCCGGTCAGGTTGCCGCCCGCGCCGTATGAGCTGGTGCTCAAGCACGGTTCCAGCCTGAATGCCATCGCGCGCCAAATGACGAACGAGGGCGTGTTGTCGGAACCGTGGACATTCATCGCGCTTGTGCGCGCGCAAGGTCGCGCGGGGGACATCAAAGCGGGCAATTACGCGCTGCGCGAGGGCATGACGCATTACGATCTTTTTCTGATGATTACGGACGGCGTTACGACGCAGCGCAGCATCACGTTTATCGAGGGTTGGACTTTCCGCCAGATGCGCGACGCGCTGAATCGCAACGAGGATGTGCGGCATTTGAGCATGGCGATGACCGATCAGGAAATTCTGCGGCAGATCGGCGCGAAGGAAAGCATCGCGGAAGGGTTGTTTTTCCCCGACAGCTACCATTTCGACAGCGGCATGAGCGATCTTGAAATTCTCAAACGCGCGTATGAAATGATGCAGCGCCGGTTGGCGAAATCATGGGAAAATCGTGCGCCGGGTTTGCCGTATGGCAGCCCTTACGAAGCGCTCATCATGGCCTCCATCATCGAAAAGGAAACCGGGCTTGCAAGCGAGCGTCCGCAGATTGCAAGCGTGTTTTTGAACCGCATCAAACTGGGGATGCGCTTGCAGACCGACCCGACCGTGATCTACGGTTTGGGCGAGCATTTCGACGGCAATCTGCGTAAACGCGATTTGACGCAGGATACCGCCTACAACACTTATACGCGTGACGGTCTGCCGCCCACGCCGATCGCGATGCCGGGCGGCGCGGCGATTGAGGCGGCGTTGCATCCGGCGCAAAGCAAGGCGCTTTATTTCGTCGGCAAAGGCGACGGCAGCCATGCGTTTTCAACCAATCTCGACGATCACAACCGCGCTGTGCGGCGGTATCAGTTGGGCAGGAATTAGAGCCATGACTCCCGGCAAATTCATCACACTTGAAGGCGTGGACGGCGCGGGCAAGAGCACGCATATCCCGTTCATCGCCGACACACTGCGCGCGCGCGGCAGGGAAGTTTTGCTCACGCGCGAACCCGGCGGGACGGCGCTCGGCGAAAAATTGCGCGAACTGTTGCTGCGCGAACCCATGTGTCCCGAAACCGAAACGCTGTTGATGTTCGCCGCGCGGCGCGAGCATCTCGAACAAGTCATCCGTCCGGCGCTGGCGCGTGGCGCGGTGGTGATTTCCGACCGATTCACCGATGCGAGTTTTGCCTACCAATGCGGCGGGCGCGGCGTGCCGGTCGCCAAGGTCGCGCAACTCGAACAATGGGTGCAAGGCGATTTTCAGCCGGATTTGACTTTGTTGTTTGATCTGCCGGTGGCGGTCAGCACGCAACGGCTCGCCAACGCGCGCGACCCCGACCGTTTTGAACAGGAAGGCGCGGATTTTTTTGATCGCATACGCAACGCCTATCTCGCGCGCGCCGCGCAATTTCCGCAGCGTTTCCGCGTGATTGATTCCGGTCGCGCCATCCCCGAAATTCAGGCCGAATTGCAGGCCATGCTCGCGGATGTGTAGAGCATGATTGACAGAAAATATTTGCAAAGATTTAAGCCCCTCCCCCCCCAAGGGGGAGGGGAGCAAAGAGCATGGTTTTCGCAGGAGGCTCGATGATTTATCCCTGGCAAAACGATCTTTGGCAACACATGACTGCCGCGCGCGGGCGCTTGCCTCATGCGTTGTTGCTGCAAGGGCGGGCGGGCATCGGCAAGCTGGATTTCGCCGAGGCCTTGGCCGCCGCTTTGCTGTGCGAGCGACCGGCAGCGGACGGTCACGCGTGCGGGCAATGCGACAGTTGCAACTGGAACGCGCAAGGCAATCATCCCGACTTGCGCGTGTTGACGCCGGAAGACGGCGGGCAGGGCGGCGACGAAGAAGATGCCGAAGCCAAACCGGGCAAAAAATCGCAGGTGATCTCGATCGCACAGGTGCGCGAGCTGGCCGAATTTCTCGGTCTTTCCAGTCATCGCGCCAATGTGCGCGTGGTGTTGCTGCATCCGGCGGAGGCGCTCAATGCCGCGTCCGCCAACGCGCTGCTCAAGATGCTGGAAGAGCCGCCGTCCGGCGTGTTGTTCATTCTCGTCACGCATCAGCCGCAGCGTCTGTTACCGACCATACGCAGCCGTTGCAACAAGGTGGATATGCCGTTTCCCGAGCGCGCGCAGGCGGAAAGCTGGCTTGCGGCGCAGGGCGTTGCTGATGCTGCCGAGCGCCTCACCTATGTCGGCGGCGCGCCTTTGCTCGCGTTGCGTATGGAGGAGGGCGAGCAAAAACGGTTGGGCGATCTGCACAAGGAACTGGGGCGCGGCGCGCGCATGGATCCGTTTTTTGTCGCTTCCCTGTGCGCCAAAGAAGGCATTCTCGCCACGCTCGAAGCCTTGCAGAAATGGACACACGATCTCGCCGCCGCGCGGCTGGCCGGAGAGGTGCGTTATCACGCGCAGCAAGCGCCATCTTTGCAAGCTCTGGCCAATGGGATAGACTTGTCGCGACTGCTGGATTTTCAGCGCGTGCTGCATGAGGCGCGGCGGACGGCGCAGCATCCGCTCAATGCCGAGTTGCAGGTGGAAAGCCTGCTCATCCAGTACACCCAATTGTTTCCGACCGTGAGAACACCGTGAGCGAAGATACCTCGAAAAGCAGCGCCCCCAGCGGCGTGTTGTCCTTGACGATCAAGGAAAAAGCCGCCTTGTACGCGGCTTATATGCCGTTTCTCAAGGGCGGCGGTTTGTTCATTCCCACCAAAAAAAGCTACCAGCTGGGCGAGGAAGTATTCATGCTGCTCACGCTGCTGGACGACCCGACCCGGCTCACCGTGGCGGGGCATGTGGCCTGGATCATGCCGCTGGCGCAGGGCAACCGTCCGCAAGGCGTGGGCGTGCAATTTACCGAAGCGAACGGCGGCGTCGAAGCGCGCAACAAAATCGAATCCCTGCTGGTCGGAATGCTGCGGTCTGAGCGTCCGACCTATACGATTTAGCCTCCTGTTCCAATCTTTTTTCCGGTCACGCCATGCTGGTGGATTCACACTGTCATCTCAATTTTCCCGAGTTCACCGAAAACATGGATGCGGTGCTGCAAGCCATGCGCGAACACGGTGTCGGCCATGCGCTGTGCATAGGCGTGACGCTGGAAAAATTTCCGCAGGTGCTCGCCATCGCCGAAGCGCATCAACATATTTGGGCGACCGTGGGCATTCATCCCGATAACGAAGGCGTGGAAGAGGCCGATGTGAATCGCCTGCGCGCGCTGGCCGATCATCCCAAAGTGGTCGGCATAGGCGAAACCGGGCTGGATTATTTTCGGCTCACGGGCGATCTCGAATGGCAGCGCGACCGTTTTCGCACGCATATCCGCGCGGCGGTCGCCTGCGGCAAACCGCTTGTGATCCACACCCGCAGCGCGGCGGAGGATACGCTGCGTATCATGCGCGAAGAGGGCGCGGAACGCTGCGGCGGCGTGATGCACTGTTTCACGGAATCGCAGGAAGTGGCGGATGGCGCGCTGGAACTCGGCTTTTATATTTCGTTTTCGGGCATCGTCACGTTCAAGAATGCCCAGGCGCTGAAAGAAGTCGCCAAAACCGTTCCGCTCGATCGCATGTTGGTCGAAACGGATTCGCCCTATCTCGCGCCCATGCCGTTTCGCGGCAAAACCAACCAGCCCGCGTATGTGAAATATGTCGCCGAACACATCGCCGAATTGCGCGGCATCGCGCCGGAGAAAGTGGCCGAGGCGACCACGCGCAATTTCTTCCGCTTGTTCAAACAGGCCGCGCCATGCAGCTGACCTTGCTGGGTGTCGGCTCCAGCGGCGGCACGCCTGTCATCGGCTGCGATTGCGCGACATGCGCCTCGGATGACCCGCGCAACAAACGCACGCGCTGCTCGGCGGCGATCACATTATCCGGCGGCGAAACGCTGCTCATAGACACCGGCCCCGATCTGCGCCAGCAAGCCTTGCGCGAAAAACTGCGCTGCGTGGATGCCGTGCTTTACACGCACACGCACGCCGACCATCTCCACGGAATTGACGATCTGCGCGCGTTTTGCCAGCTCAACCGCTGCCAGATTCCGCTCTACGGCAGCCCGGAACACATGGCACATATCCGCGCGCGTTTCGGCTACACCTTGCGCGACCCCGGCGATTTTTGGGAATTGCCGGTGTTAAGCGCCAACGAAGTGCGCGGCGCGTTCACGCTGTTCGGACAGGAAATCATCCCCATCCCCGCGCAACACGGCGGCATCACGGTTTACGGCTGGCGCATCGGCAACATCGGCTATCTCACCGACGTTTCCGCAATCCCCGAAACATCGCTCGCGCTGTTAACCGGACTGGATGTTTTGCTGCTCGATTGCCTGCGCCACAAGCCGCATTCCACCCACATCAACCTGGAACAAAGCCTCGCCTACGCCGCGCGCATCGCCGCCAAAAACACCTGGCTCATTCACATGACGCACGATCTGGAATATCACGAAGTCAGCCAAATGCTGCCCTCGAACGTTTATCTCGGGTACGACGGATTGCGGGTGGATGTGGCCGATGGTCGCCGACCCGCATAAATGCGATAATCCACACCCCAAGGAAAAGGAAACCCAAAGATGCACAGCAAACTCATCGCCGCCGCATTGACCGCCACACTGCTGGTCGCCGCTCCAAGTCTGGCCGCTGCGGGCGACAAGGACAAAGCGCCCGCGAAAACCGCCAAAGCCAAGACCTACGACGAAGGCAACTTCATGCGACTGGTCAACAACAAAACCAAACAGCAAGTGCTCGATGCCATCGGCGAACCCGCGCGCAAACAGCTTGCCGTCAAACCGACCGATGCCGAAACCGTGATCGGCCGCCCGCTCGACCAGACCGCCAAGCCGACCAATGTCGAAATGTGGTACTACATCAACCTCGTCAGCTACGAAAAAAACAAAACCTACAAAACCACCGAACTCACCTTCGTCAACGGCCGCGTAAGCAATATGGCGTTTTTTAATACGCCGTAAAACGTGATGTAAATGCAAGACAAAAGGGGCGTATGCCCCTTTTTTCATTTGCGCGTTGTGTGTTGTGCGGCTGCGTTGGTTGCATGGTGGAAATCTACACGCTCCGTCATTGCGAGCGCAGCGAGGCAATCCAGTTTTTCCGTTTATTCTCGCGAAGGCGGGGGGCTGGATTGCCACGGCGCTTCGCAATGACGGCAAGGTGTTAATTTTTTCCGATAATCTTCAAATCACTCGCGCTGCAACGCGGCTCCTGTCCGCTTTCTATTTCGTAGCCGAATCCGATGTAGGTCGTGCGGTAGCGTCCGCTGATTTTTTCGATCACGTTTATGCCTTCCGTGCCTAGGCACCAGCGCGCTTCCACGGTTTTGCCCGGGGAGATTCCGCGGATGCCGGATTTTCCTTGGGGCGTGGCTTTATCCGCCGACAGCGCGAGGCCGAGGGTCTCCATTTTCGGCGACAGCGGGTGTTTCATTTTTGCGCCATAGACGATCATGGGTTGCTCGACGCTCCAGTCGCTCGCCGGTTCCGGCAGCGCGGTGAGTTCGTCGCCGCGCAAGATTTTGCAGCAGCGCACGCGGCCTTTTTCCGTCCATTGGTAGAAAACCGTCGCTCCGGGCGGCGCATTTTTTGGAAAATAAAACGTCAGCGTTCCATCCTCTGAAATAGCCACGATGCCCGTGGATACAACATCCGCGCGCGCCGCGCCGCAGAAAGTCATTGCCAGCGCGATAAGCGCCCATTTCAAATTTTTCATCACGATTCCTCGCGCAAAGTCATGGGATAATCGCCGATCCCGTAGGTCGCTTGCGAATCGCGGGACGAGTTTTCAAGACAGGGATTCATGGTGGGCATTATAAAAGATTCGTCAACAAAACATCCGGCATTGGCCACGTTTGGCCTGCTGTTCGGCGCAACCGTGTGGGGGATGATCTGGTATCCCTATCGCTTGCTGGAATACGCGGGCATTTCCGGCGCGCACGCGAGTTTTTTGACATACGCGATCGCGCTGGTCATCGGTTTGCTGATTTTCGCGCGGCGCTGGCGCGAGCTGGGGCGCGATTTGCCGACGGTGCTCATGCTCGCGCTGGCAGCCGGATGGTGCAATCTCGCTTATGTGCTGGCGGTGATAGACGGCGAAGTGGTGCGCGTCATGCTGCTGTTTTATCTCTCGCCGCTTTGGACTTTGCTGCTGGCGCGCGTGCTGCTGCATGAACGCGCGGGCAAACGCGGCACGCTGATTATCCTCTCCTCATTGTGCGGCGCGTTCATCATGTTGTGGGAACCCGCGCACGGATTCCCCTTGCCGCGCAGCGTTGCGGAATGGCTGGCGCTGTCGGCAGGTGCCGCATTCGCCGTGACCAACGTGCTGACCCGACGCGCCACGCAACTCACGCTCGCGCAAAAATCCGTCGCCGTCTGGGGCGGCGTGGCGGCGCTGGGGCTGGTGTTTTTGCTGTTTTCGGATCAACCCGTTGTCGGCATTTCCGGCAATCATTGGTGGCTTATGCTGGTCATGGGCGCGCTGCTGTTCGTCACCACGCTGCTCGTGCAATACGGCGTCACGCACACGCTGGCGACGCGCGCGGCGGTGATTTTTCTGTTTGAACTGGTCGTCGCCACGCTATTCGCCTGGCTTATGGCAAACGAAACGCCGAGCTTGCGCGAACTCGCAGGCGGCGCGCTGATTGTCGCCGCCACGCTGTTCAGCGCCGTGCCGGAAACAAGGCCGCGTAGCGTGTAGGGACGGGTTTGAAACCCGCCCGCGCAAGCTCCACGAAAAAGAATTGTCAGCGGTCGTAAATTTTCCATAGTAAAAGACATCTTTATCCGATATTATTTCGAAAAAGTGAGGCGAATGAAATGCAACGTCTAACCATCCCCGGACTGCTGGATCTGGAAGCGCTCGACATGGCGCCTTCCGCGCGATTGTTTTTGCTCGGGACGCTGCCGAGCGATACCGCGTGGGGCGAGATTGAGGTCAGCGTGGTCAGCGACGATCCGGCGGACATCACGCCGCAACAAATCGCGCGCATCGCCGAAGTGCTGGCCGCCCACGCGCACATTCTGGATCTCGCCGCGGAATTTGTCTCCATCAGCTCGGGCGCGGCGCTTGAGGCGCTGCAACTGGGATTGCCCGCGATCACTTTCTATCGCGACGCGGCGCATTCTCCGCTTGAAATGACCGTGCATTTCCAGGCCTGCGCGCTTTGCCCGGAGGCGGGGATTGTGGTTGATTTCGAGGACGACACGCCCTATGGCTGGTCGGATGTGATAGATGCCGGGGATTATCAGTAGGGTATCAGTAGGGCGGCGAAACGATTGTCGCCGGGGTTCCATTCCCCTTCACAGAAGGGGTGGCACCGAAGGTGACGGGGTAGTTCACGATAATATCGCGGCGCGTAGCGTCGCACTTTAATTTCAACGCTTTCAAACCATTTGTGCCTCTTCGGGGCGATTTTTGTTTTGAACACTACCCCGTCCGCTTCGCGTCCACCCCTTCTTTGAAGGGGAATTTTAAAGCGGGCGCATTACTTTTCCGCAAGTGCCGGATGTCGGCGCAGCATTTCCATTACGCCTTCCAGATTCTGCAATACATCGCGCGCCATGATGTGGATTACTGTCAAGCCTAGGTTTCCAAGAAAAATATCCCGTTTCTTGTCGTATTCGGTCTTGGCATCATGTGTGCTGCCGTCTATTTCAATAACAACGCGGCAGTTGCGGCAGTAAAAATCAACGATGAAGTTCCCGATGATTTTTTGCCGGTCGAAGTCGTAGCCTTTGAATTTTCCTTTGTTGATTTGTTGCCATAGCAGGACTTCGCACAGGTTCCCCGCTTTTCTCAATGCTTTGGCTTTTTCGCGCAGATCGGGGTTGTAGGGGAGAGATGGATTTTGCATTGGCGATGGAAAAGGAATCAGCGCGCGGGTTTATCGCCGATATTGAGTATGGGCAGCGGCGCGGAGGCGTAGATATTTTGCGGCAGTTGTCCGTCCCAGCGTTTTGCCTGTTCCAGTTGAACTTCGATGCGGCGCAGTTCGAGCACGTCCTTGTTTTGCGCGAGCGCGGCGTTCTGGATTTTGAGCGCGTCGGCTTGCGCGGTGGCGATTTTGAGCGCGGCATAGGCTTCGCCGTCGGCGCGGGCTTTTTGCGCGTTGGCTTCGGCTTCGGCGATGGCGACTTTTTGTTTTTGCTCGGCGATCACCGTGAGCACCTTGTTTTCGGCGGCCTGACGCAGTTGTTCCTGCGTTGCCTTTTCGTTGATCGCGCTCATGTAATCCTTGGAAAAATTGAAACTACGCATGTCAATGTTGATGATTTGCGCGCCGTATTGCGCGACCTTGGCGCGCAGTTGCGCGCCGATTTCATTGGATACGGCGGCGCGTTTGGAGATCAGCTCGGGCGCGGTGAATTGCGCGGTGACCGCCTTGAAGGTTTCCTGCGTGGCGGTGTTGATGTAGCTGTCGAGATTGCCGTCCTTGGAGTATTTTTCGAACACGGTATTCACCTGATCCGCCATCACGCTGTAGCGTACCGTGAGGCTGGTGGTCACGGGTTGCAGATCGGAGGTGCTGCCTTCGGCCTGTTCGATGTCGGCCTGCTCGGCGCGGATGTTGAAAATGTTGAGACTTTCCCACGGCCACAGCAGCAGATAGCCTTCGCCCTGCACGCTTTTGATATTGCCGCCGACCGTGATGACGCCGCGATGTCCGGTCGGCACGGTGTGCAGCGGGTTGAGCAGCACGGCGACGATGATGATCGCCAGCGCGATGATGGGGTAGCGCACAAATTTGGGGTTCATTTCCATTTTTCTCTCCTCAGTGGGTGTGGTTGGCGTGAGTTTCATCGTTCGGATTCTCCAGTATAAGGGATGACGGCGGCAAACCTTGCGCGTGGCGCGACCACATGGCGCGGTACAAGGCTTCAAGATTGCGCGTGAAACGCGGTGTGTCAAACAGCGGCGCAGCGGCGCGTCCGGCGATCAGGCGTTCGCGCAATGCGTTCAGCCGCGCGGGATTGGCGGCGAGATCAATCGCGGTGTTTTCATATTCTTCACGGCTGTGCGCGACAAGCTCCGGCAATCCCGCCGCTTGCAGCAGGCTGGCCGCGACGCGGGAGGCGAAGGTTTCGCCCGGCAGGGTCAGCAGCGGCAGCCCCGCCCACAGTGCGTCGCTCGCCGAAGTGTGCGCGTTGTAAGGCGCGGTATCGAGAAAAAGATCGGCGCAGCGATGCCGCGCGATGTGCTCGGCCTGCGCCACACGCGGGGCGAAAATGAGCCGGTCGGGATGGATGCCGCGTAGCTCGGCTTCGCGCCGCAGATTGTCTTTTGCCCAGACATTGCATTCCAGCAACCAAAGCACGCTCTGCGGAGTTTTTGAAAGTATTTTCATCCAACTATCAAATGCTTGCGGAGTAATCTTAAAGTTTTGGTTGAAGCAGCAAAACACTGTTCCTTCCGCAGGCAAACCGCAGGAAACGCGCGTCGGCGTGGGCGCGTCGGGGCGCGTGCGATTGTTCGGCTGATAGCACTCCGGCAAAAAAGCCAACTGCTCGCTGTAATCCGCGGCGGCGCTTGCGGGCGTGATAATGCGATCCGTCAGCAGATAATCCGCGAACGGCGCGCCCAATGTGCCGGGAAAACCCAGCCAGTTGACTTGAATCGGCGCGGGACGCAGCGCGAGCAAACCGCTGCGGCTGTCGTGTGTGTAGCCGGTCAGGTCAACGAGAATATCCACGCGGTCGTCAAAAATGGCTTGCGCGGTCTGTTGCAACGAAAGCGGACGTATATCGCGGAAGCGGTCAAACGCGCTTTCCCACCGCTTGCGCGTGCTGGTTTTGTCATCCGCGCCGCAGGAATAGCCGAAAATCTCAAACCCTTGCCGATCATGCAGTTCCACGAGTTCCAGCGCAAGCGTGGCCAGCGGATGCTCACGGAAATCCGCCGAAAGATAGCCAACGCGCAAACGCGCATTGGCCGGGCGGGAGCGCAAAGCCGCAAGGCGCTCCGGCGGCGGGGTTAAACTCTTGAAACGGTTTTTCACCCAATGCACGCTGCACAAACGCTGTTCGGCGGCGGTCGCGCCGGGCAATGATAAAAACGCAAACGGCGCAATCGCCGCCTGCGGTTCATCGCGCACAAGCCGACGAATCTCCGCGATTTGCGCCTCCCAATCCCGCCAATCGCAAATATGCTGGCGCTGATGCAACAAGTGCATACGCGCGTGATGCAAACGCGGATTGAGCCTAAGCGCGGTTTGATAACAAACGATGGCCTCGTCCAGCCTGCCCATTTCGCGCAGCACATTGCCGAGATTGTTGTGGCAATCCGCATCGTTCGCGTCCAGCCGCAACGCCGCGCGATAACTCTCCGCCGCCTGCTGCGGCTTGCCCGATTCGCGCAGCGCATTGCCCAGATTGTAATGCGCGCCGGGCTGCGCGGAATCCGCTTGCAACGAAGCCGCGAACTGCGCGGCAGCCTCCTCAAAACGCCCCAGCGCGAACAGCGCATTGCCAAGTTGCAGCAAAACCTGCGGATGCCCGGGCGCGAGCTTGAGCGCAGTTTTGAAGGTCTCCAGCGCAAGATCGGGGCGATCCTGCAACTGCAAACCGCCCAGCTCATAACGCAAAGCGGGATCACGCGGATCGCGCTTGACGGCCTGTTGCAGATTTTGGAGTTGTGACGATGACATGGGGTGAGATTTTAACCCGGGATGCTTTTTGTGGGAGATGGGTGTAGGGGCAGGTTTCAAACCTGCCCATGCGGTGGAACCGCCGCGCCGACCAGCCTTTTCAACCCGCGTTCGCGCAGCAAAAAGCGGTTGGGGTCAAGCGCGCGGGCGAGGGCGGAATCTACTGGAAGTGGTTCGCTTGTCAGCGTTGCGGCGATGAGTTCGGCGCAGAGCGGGGCGGTCAGCAGGCCTTTGGATCCGTGCGCGATGTTGACGAACAATCCTTCCAGCCAGGGCAGTTCGTCCGGCGGTTTGCGGCTGCCGATTTCGTAGCGTTGCGCGAGCAGCGCGGCATCGAGCAACTGTCCGGCGAGCGGCAGATAATCGGGCGACGCGCAGCGCAGCGAGACGCGCCCGTTGAGTGCTGACGGGTCAAGTTGTTTCCCGCCCAAGCCGTCAAACAGCGCGGGGGAAAGCGCGCGCAGCATGGCGAGATTGCGCGTGTGATCTTGCGGGCGCGGCGCGGGGTCGGTATCGCCGGGGGAAAACGATGCGCCCGCGCAATGGCTGTCGTTGCGCGCGGGGCTGATGTAGCCTTCGGTGCAAACCACGGCTTTGAGTCGGCGGCTGATTTCCGTCGCGGGGATTTGCGTGATTTGTCCGCGCACGGGTTCCAGCGGCAAATGCGGCGCGAAGCGCAGGCTGTCGTTGGCGGCGCAAATGATGACCACGGGCGCGGCGGCGACGAGGTTGGCGTGATCGAATATCTGCCAGCCGTCGCGTGTTTTTTTGAGCGTGAGCGGCTCGCATGAAAGTATTTTGCGGATTGCCGGATGTCGCGCCAGCGCGTCGCACAGCGCAGGCGGATGCAGCCACGCGCCATGGGGAAACCACAGCCCGCCGTGCGGCATTTCCAATCCGGTCAATGCGCTCGCTTCGGTTGCATTCACGGCGCGTACCAAATCTTCGGGCAGGGAACGCGCCGCGACTTCCGCGCAACGCTTGGCTTCGCGCGCGTTGAATGCTTGTTGCAACAGGCCGCAATCATCCCAATCGCGGCCTTTTTCCAGCAGCGTTTCCGCGAGGCGCAGCGTGTGCGAAAAGCCGCCCAGCGCAATCCGGCTGAGCGGAATGTCGTGCCCGGAAAGACGCGGATAAAGCACGCCCTGCGGATTGCCCGAAGCCTCTTGCGCGAGCGCCGCATGACGTTCAATGAGCGTGACCTGCCAGCCGCGCGTCGTCAATGCGTGGGCGGAGGATGCGCCCGCGATGCCGCCGCCGATGATGACGGCGTGTTTGTTATTTGCCGATAAAGACGCGGCGCAACGCGCCGCACCCCCTCTCCCCCACCCCTCTCCCACAGGGGGAGAGGGGAGTTTTGTTGTGCGCCCTTTCTCACGAGAGGCAAGTGGAGTTGCATTTCCCTCCCCAGAGGAAAATGGAGTTGCAGTTCCCTCTCCCGCTTGCGGGAGAGGGGTAGGGGTGAGGGTGAAGAAAGATAAAATTTCCCCGCGCAACATTTCCCGTTTGCTGCCGTAACCTTCCGTTTTTTCCACGACGAACCCCGCGTCTTGCAACCCGCGCCGCACGAAGCCCGCGCTGGTGAAGGTGGCGAATGTGCAGCCGGGCGTGGCGAGGCGGGCGATCGCGCGGAAAATTTCCGGCTGCCACATTTCGGAATTTTTCGCGGGTGAAAATCCGTCGAGAAACCACGCGTCCACATCGGCGGCGAGTTGCGGCAAGGTCGCGCGCGCATCGCCGACGAGCAATGTCAGCGTGACGCGCCCCTCGTCAAAAGTCAGCCGCTGCCAGCCGGGAACGATGCGGCGATAGCGCGCGATCAGTTGTCGGGAAAATTCTGCGAGTTCCGGCCACAAGGCCAATGCGCGTTGCAATTCGTCGTTGGCGAGCGGGAATTTTTCCGCGCTCACAAAATGCAGTCGCGCGTCGGGCGGAGCGGCTTCGCGCCAGAGTTGCCACGCGCAAAGAAAATTTAGTCCGGTGCCGAAGCCGGTTTCTGCGATGGTGAAATGGTCGCGGGCGAGCGTTGCCCATCGTTCCCGCAAGCGGTTGCCGCGCAGAAAAACATGGCGCGTTTCGGCGATGCCGGATGCGCGTGAAAAATAAACATCGCCGTAAAGCGCGGAAACGGGCTGGCCGTTCTGCCAGTCCAGCATGGGTTGCGCCGGGTTCATGGTTTTCATGATTGCGTGAAATGCAGGGTTAAGGCATATTTTCGCACGATATGCACACCCTCCACGAACCGCCTTCCCCCTGGCTGATCCGCCACGCGCCCCTGATTCCGAAAAACGGCCTCGTGCTTGATCTCGCGTGCGGCGGCGGGCGCAATACGCGCTGGCTCGCGCAGCAGGGTTGGCGCGTGTGCGCGGTTGATCGCGATGCGGCGGCGATTGCGGAGTTGCGAAATGTTCCGAATGTGCAAGCGCTCGTCGCCGACATCGAAAATGCGCCGTGGCCGTTTGAAGGCGCGTTGTTCGACGGCATTGTGGTATGCCGCTATCTGCACCGCCCGCTGCTGCCGCGCCTTGCGGAATCGCTCGCTCCGGGCGGCGTGTTGATTTACGAAACGTTTATGCGCGGGCAGGAGCAATTTGGCCGTCCGCACAATCCTGATTTTCTGTTGCGCCCCGATGAGCTGCGCGAGGTTTATGAAAAAATTTTGAACGTGGTCGCGT
>JAITWS010000032.1 GCA_031285185.1 Methylobacillus sp. | reverse complement strand
TATTGGATAATCCCCACCCGTGACCACTGAAACCACTTTCGCCTCGCTCGCCCTCGCCCCGGAAATTTTGCGGGCGGTGGATGAGCAAGGCTATACGCAACCCACGCCGATACAGGCGCAAGCCATTCCGCTCGTGCTGGAAAACCGCGATCTCATGGCGGGCGCGCAAACCGGAACCGGCAAAACTGCGGCATTCACCCTGCCCATGCTGCAAAAGCTGCTCCCGCACGCCAACACCAGCGCCTCGCCCGCGCGCCATCCCGTGCGCGCGCTCATTCTCACGCCGACGCGCGAACTCGCGATTCAGGTGGAAGAAAGCGTCAAGGCGTATGGCAAGCATGTTCCGCTGCGCTCGCTCGTGGTGTTCGGCGGCGTGGATATCAAAACGCAAACGCCGACGCTCATGCGCGGCGTGGAAATTCTCGTCGCCACGCCGGGGCGTTTGCTCGATCACGTCGAACAGCGCACGGTGCAGCTCAATCAGGTGCAGATTCTTGTGCTGGACGAAGCGGATCGCATGTTGGACATGGGCTTTCTGCCCGACTTGAAGCGCATCCTCAACCTGCTGCCCAAGCAGCGCCAGAGCCTGATGTTTTCGGCAACTTTTTCCAATGACATCAAAAAACTCGCCGAAGATTTTCTGACCAATCCGACGCTGGTCGAAGTCGCGCGCAGCAATGCGACTTCGGAAAACGTCACGCAGAAAATCTACAAAGTCGCGCAAGCCGACAAACATCCCGTGTTGGCCGAATTGCTGCGTCAGGAAAACGCGCAAACCCTCGTATTCACCAAAACAAAACTCACCGCCAGCCGCCTCGCGCGCATGTTGCAGCGCGACGGCATCGCCGCCGATGCGATTCACGGCGACAAAACGCAACAGGAACGCATACAGGCGCTGGAAGCCTTCAAACAAGGCAAGATCACCACGCTGGTCGCCACCGATGTCGCCGCGCGCGGCCTCGACATTGACCAGTTGCCCATGGTCATCAACTACGAAATCCCGCACGTCCCCGAAGATTACGTCCACCGCATAGGCCGCACCGGACGCGCCGGCGCAACCGGCATCGCCATCTCGTTGGTCTCCCCCGAAGAAACCAAACTGCTTAAGGAAATCGAGAAACTCATCAAGCGCGAAATCCCGCAGGAAGAACCGCCCCAACCGCAACGCCCCGCGCGCGGCGAACGCCGTTTCGGCGGCGGAGAACGTGGGGAAAGAAGCGAACGCGGGGAACGAAATGAACGTGGTGAACGCAGCGAGCGAAGTGAGCGCAGTGAGCGAAAATTCTCCTCCCCGACAACCCGCAAACCCCACGACCCCTGGTTCGACAAACCCTACGAACCCGACGCGACCACCCCCACCGCAACACATGCCACACCAAGGCCGATCAGCAAATCCAAACGCGAAGTCCCGGCATTACTGGGTGGCGTAGTGAGGAAAGAGTAATTTATGTTTTTGCCGAAAGCGATGTGATGAGTGATTTCTTGACCAACGTGATGGTGCTGCTACTTTGCATCGCCCTGTTTTGTTTTTCCGTTGCGGGCATTTCCACATGGATTGTATCGGCTGGCATCGCGCGTGACGAAGGCCGGGAAAAACTTGCAATTTTTCTGGCGATTACCGGTTCTCTTGTCGGTCTCATTTTTTTACTCCGCAAACAACGCTATCGCCAAGCACTGTGGATTATGAAATTCTGGCTTGGCGGACTGGCCTCGTTTGCCATATTTGTCCTGCTATCCTTTTTTCTCCGCTTTTATTACCCCCACGCCCCGGCAAACGCAGTTTTTTAGCTCGTAACCCGCGTAGTCCGTAGGATGGATAGATCTCAACGAAACCCATCATCTACCCTGCCCCGTTCGTCCTGAGTTTCGCCTGTCCTGAGCTTGTCGAAGGATCGAAGGATGAACGGAACATTTGATCGGAAGTTATTCACCCTTCGACAAGCTCAGGGCGAACGGGGTTTGTTGGTTTTGCGATGAATAGGTTTCGCTGTGTTCCATCCAGCCTGCGATAGCTGCCGAACGACGCTCAACGAGGAGCGCCCTCTTCACGGAAGAAAACTCACCCTTCCCGATTCCGCATAAAATCCGCGACTTCCCACAGCGCGTTGCCCATCTGGATCATCACCGGCTCTTCCACGCCGAGGTCGTGCATCGCGCGGATCATGCAGTACATCCATTGGTCGCGTTCGGATTCGGCGATGGCGAAAGGCAGGTGGCGCGCGCGCAGGAAGGGGTGGCCGTAGCGTTCAATGTAGAGTTGCGGGCCGCCGCTCCAGCCGCTCAGAAACATGAAAAGTTTTTCGCGCGCTTCGGTCAGGTCGGGTTTGTGCATGGCGCGGATGCCGGCGGCTTTGGGGTCGCTGTCCATGATGTCGTAGAAGCGTTCGACCAGTTCGCGCACTTTTTCCACACCGCCCAGCAGCTCAAAAAATGTGGCGCGACCGCTGCCGGGTTCCTTGATTTCAAGCGCCATTTCAAGCCGCTTTCGGCTTGACGCGGCGGGCGGCTTCCTTGGCGCGCGCGCGCGCTTCGTCCGTGTCTTTTCCGTTCGCGAGCGCGACCCCCATGCGGCGGCGTTCGAAGGAGGCCGGTTTGCCGAAAAGCCGCAGATCGGATTCCGGCACGGCGAGCGCGGATTCCACGCCGTCGAATGTCAGATTGTCGCTTTCCACGCCGCCGTAAATCACCGCGCTTGCGCCGGGCGCGCGCAAACTCACATCCACCGGCAAGCCGAGTATCGCGCGCGCGTGGATTTCAAATTCGGAAAAACGCTGGCTCGCCATCGTGACCATGCCAGTATCGTGCGGGCGCGGGCTGACTTCGGAGAACCACACGTCATCATTTTTCACAAACAACTCCACGCCGAATAATCCAAGGCCGCCGAGATTGTCCGTCACTGCTTGCGCGATTTCTTTCGCGCGTGCCAGTGCTTTCGCGCTCATCGCCTGCGGTTGCCAGCTTTCGACGTAATCGCCCTGCACTTGCACATGGCCGATCGGTTCGCAGAAATGCATTTCGATTTTGCCAATGGCATTCATCGCGCGCGCGGTCAGCAGCGTGATTTCATAATCGAACGCGATTTGTCCTTCGACGATCACGCGCCCCTGATTCACGCGCCCGCCACGCGCCGCGTAATCCCACGCGGCGGCGAGTTGTGCGGCTTCCGTCACGCGCGATTGCCCCTTGCCCGAGGACGACATGACGGGTTTGATGAAGCACGGATAGCCGATGCCGCCCGCAATCGCCGCCTGCATTTCCGCGAGGCTGGAGGCGAATGCGTAAGGCGAAGTCGGCAGTTTGAGTTCCTCCGCCGCGAGACGGCGTATGCCTTCGCGGTTCATCGTCAGTTGCGCGGCGCGCGCCGTGGGGATCACGCGCGCGATGCCCGCCGCCTCGATTTCCGCCAGCGCATCCACCGCGATCGCTTCGATCTCCGGCACGATGAGATGCGGTTTTTCGGAGGCCACCAGCGCCTTCAACGCGCCCGCGTCCGTCATGTCCATCACATGCGCGCGATGCGCGACCTGATGGCCGGGCGCGTTGGCATAACGATCCACAGCGATGGTTTCGACACCGAGACGTTGCAACGCGATGATGACTTCCTTGCCAAGCTCGCCGCTGCCGAGCAGCATCACGCGCGTGGCGGAAGGGGTGAGTGGGGTTCCGATGGGCATGGAAAGCTCCGCGAAGATTGGATGGGGAATTTTAACATGCAGGCATATGATCTTTCCCGTCGCTGCGCGGCGGGAAGGAACTTAAACCTCTCTGATCCCGTGTTTTTCCATGCGATAACGTATCGTCATGCGGGTGATGCCGAGCAGTCGCGCGGCTTCGGAAACGTTGCCGCTTGCTTGCTTCAGCGCGTTGACGATGAGTGTTTTTTCGGCGTCTTCGAGGCGCATGGCGGAAAGCGGCGGAGGTTCGGCGGTCGCGCCGGGAAGCGCGAGGTCGGCGAGCGTGATCGTTGCGCCCTGACCAAGCAATGCGCCGCGGCTGATGAGGTGTTTGAGTTCGCGCACATTGCCCGGCCAATCGTAGGCGCGTATGGCGGCTTGCGCTTCGGGTGCAAACGAGCGCTGAGGCAGGCCGTAACGACGCGCGGTTTGCCGGGCGAAATGTTCGGCCAGCAGCAAAATGTCATCACCGCGTTGACGCAGCGGCGGCATTTCGATGTTGAGCACATTGAGGCGGTAATAAAGATCGGCGCGGAAGCGGCCTTCGAGCACCATTTGTTGCAAATCGCGGTTGGTCGCGGCGATGAAACGGGCGGGCACGGAGCGCTCGCGTGTCGAACCCAGACGGCGCACCACGCGGCGTTCCAGCACGTTAAGCAATTTGGCTTGCAACGCAAGCGGCAATTCGCCGATTTCGTCCATGAACAGCGTGCCGTCTTCGGCGGCTTCGATAAGGCCGCAGCGGGCATTTTGTGCGCTGGTGAACGCGCCTTTTTCGTGGCCGAATAATTCGCTCTCTATCAATTCGGCGGGCAAGGAAGCGCAATCCACATGCACGAAAGGCCGGTCGTCGCGGTCGCCAAGCTGACGCAACAAACGCGCGGCCATGTCTTTTCCAGTTCCGGTTTCGCCGGTGATAAGCACGGTGGGCGGCGCGTCGCCGCCGATGGAAACCAGTTGCGCGATGCGTTCGATTTGCGCGCGCGCGATCCGCATCGCCGGGCTGTCGCCGATGAACTCGATGTTTTCCACGCCACGGCTGTCGCGCTGGCGCGAATAATCGAGACGATGTTTGATCTGCTCGGAACGCCGCGCCTTGTCCACCACGAGCAGTAACTCGTCGAGATCCACCGGCTTTTTCAGATAATCCGCCGCGCCCTGCTTCATCGCGCCGACCGCGTCGCTGATTTCGCCGTAGGCGGTCATCACGATCACGGGAATTTCCGCCGCCGCGAGTTCGGCCAGCAAATCCATGCCGCTGCCGTCCGGCAACTGCATGTCGAGCAGCACAAGTTCCGGCGCGAATTGGCGGATAATCGCGCGACCATCGGCCAGCGTTTCCGCATGCTCGCATTCGTAACCGGCCTGACGCAGGCGTTTGGCGACCGCGCGCGCGAACAGCGTTTCGTCCTCCACGAGCAAAATGCGCGACCGGATGGTCGGCATTTGCAGAGTAACGGCTGGCGGTTCGCGGCGCGTTTGCATCAATCCATATCCATCGTCGCCGCATCCGATTTTTTGTTGGGGCGGCCAAACTCGTAGCGCACGCCCACCCAGGCAGCGCGCGGCGCGCCGGGGGAGCGGAATTGCTCGCTCGCCCAATCGGTGGGATCGGTGTTGAACGCGCGACCGGGCGTGTTAAAGGCGTTGGTGCCGAGCACGCCCAGTGTGGAATACTCCTTGTCGAAGAGATTGTTCACCTTGGCGTAGGCGCTCCAGTTGCTTGTGATGCGCCAGTTCGCGTCCATGTTGAAAATGGTGTAACCGGCCACCTTGCCGTTCGCGTCCTGATTATTTTCGTCGCCGCGCGCATACACGCCGGAGAAACTCAGCATGTTGAGGCCGATCGTCAATTCCGGTATCACGTCATACGCCGCGCGCAGTTTGAGCGCGTGATCCGGCAGATTCGGCATACGGTTGCCCGGACGCGCGGTGATTTCACCCGCCGCGTTCGCCGAGCTGTTGGCCGCGCTGTTGAAGGTCACGTCGCTTTCAAACGTTGCGCGCAGATACGTGTAATTGGCCGCCAGCGTGAGCTTGTCCAATTTGCCTTGCAGTCCCAACTCGACCCCTTGGCGGCGCGTCTTGCCGACATTCTGGAAATAGCCGGTGTTGGCGATGCTGCCGGTCGCCGAAATAAACTGGATGTCATCGTGCAAAGTGGAATAAAAGCCCGTAGCATTCCATTGCCAGTGATTGCCGAGCAAGCCGCGCACACCGCCTTCCCAGGTTTTGGCGACAACGGGTTTAAGCGATGGATCGGCGAGAAAATCGGTCGGCAACCGGCACGGCACTTCCGGGTCGGCGCAGGCGAGTTCAATCGGCGTCGGCGCGCGCATTCCTTCGTTGTAGCCGCCGAAGAAATTCAGCGCCTTGCTCGGGTTGTAGTTCACGCCCAGCGCCGGGTTGAAGCGGTTGAACTGGTGTTCGATGCGGCTGGATTCCGTGCCGGTCACATATTTGCCGGTCGCGCCGTCCGGTTCCATGCGATCCTTGAGGCTAACCCGGATGTAGTTGTAACGCCCGGACGCGGTGACATGCAGCTTGTCGGTCAGCGACAGGGTATCGGTGAAATACACGCCGTAATAGTGGTTGCGCGCGACAACATCGGTTTCCTGACCGAAATCCTCATCGGAATTGGCCGCGCGATTTGCATCAAACTGCGCGACATCCTGCGTGAACGCCTGATAGTTGGAACGCGCGCCGTCGTAACTGAAACCGACCGTGAACTGGTTGGGCATCGCCCACAATTTCGCGCTGTCGGTGAACTGCAACGCGAAACCGTAACCCTGCTGATCGAGCGCGCTGCGTTCGTTGAAACCCTGCGCCGTGACCTCGCCCGCGCCCAGCGGACACGCCGGTGTGCCGGGGTTCAGAGCGGGGTCGCAATCGGGATCGTAGTCGTCGCTGGTGTTGCTCGCGAAATTTTTGACGCGGCTGCGACGGAAATAAACATTGCCCGCGATCAGCTTGTCGTCGGTGATGAAATGGCTGCCTTTCAGATTCAACATCGTCACCGTGGAATCATTGCGATCCGGCCAGGTATAACCCTCTGTCTCGCGCAGCCCCCAACTTTTCGGAACCGCCTGCACGCCTTCCAGCAGATTTTTGGAAAGGCTGATGCTGAGATCGAGATCGCTGGTTTCGTTCTGCCAGCCCAGCTTGCCGAAAAGCTGGTTCACATTGCTCGTGGAATGCTCGCGCCAGCCGTCCTCGTTGACGAAATTGCCGGTGAGAAACCAATCCACTTCGTCTTTGGAACCGCCGTATTCAAAATTCGCGCCCGTGCGCCCCCAGGAACCTCCGTTCAACTCAATCGCGCCGCCGGGATATTGCTCGCCGCTCTTGGTATGCACGGACAACGCACCGCCCAGCGTGTTGAGACCAAACACCGGATTGGAACCGGGAATCAAATTGATGCCGGAAATCGCGGACTGCGGAATCGCCGCCCAATTCACGCCGTCGCCGAACGGCTCGTTGACGCGCACACCGTCAATGTAAACCGACATCCCCACCGGCGCGCCCATCAACGGCGTCGCGGTAAATCCGCGAAAATTCACATCGGGCATGTAGACATTGCTCTGCCCCTCGCTGATGGTCACGCTGCCGAGATTGGCGTTCATGTAATCCGCCACCTCCAGCGTATGCTGCTGCGCGATCGCCTTGCTGTTCGCCGTCTGCACATTCGACGGAACCATATCCAGCGTCGTCCCCACGCTCGGCAACGGCGTCGTGCTGACCACATCCACCGTCCCCGTCTCCAGGATCTCCGCCTTGTTCTCCGCCAGCGCGAACTGCGGCAAAGCGCAAGCCAGCGCCGCAACCACGACGCGCAAACGGAAAGTTGTTAAATGCTGCATGAAAATCTCCTCGGTTTGTTTGGTTAGACGCTACAGGAGTAACAATTTCCATGCCAACCCCGCCCCAACCCTTTATCTCCGCCACCCGCGCCCCAAACGACGCACCGCAACGCCACCCAGTTTACCGCAGATTTGGCTGTTATCAACCAACAATTTGGCTGTTGACAACCATAATGCCGCGCGGCGTTTTAAGGCGATTTCCGCTCAAACGCTCAACAACACCTGTCTCGGCGGCGTATCCACGATGCGGCGCAGGCCGAGCCAGGCGGCGAGGGGGATGAGCAGCAGGCCGCCGCAGATTGTGGCGAGGCCGACCAGTGGGTTGAACACGTAGGGAATGTGCAGCACCTGGGTGCTGACGATGGCGGCGGTGGCTTCCGCGCCGAGCGCGGCGACGATGCCGGCGAGCAGGCCTATGCCCGCAAATTCGGCGAGGATGGCGGCGCGGACTTGCGGGCGGCTGGCGCCGAATACGCGCAATATCGCTACTTCGTCGGCGCGTTCTTCGCGCGTGGCGGCGAGCGCGGCATAGAGCACGGCGAATCCGGCCAGCAGGCAGAAGGCAAAGACAAACTGAATCGCGAGCGCCATGCGATCCATGATGGCGCGCACTTGCGACAAAACGGCTTCGATATCCACCACGGTCAGGTTGGGAAAATGTTGCGTGAGCCGGTTAAGCGTTTCCTCGCGCCCGGCTTCCAGATGAAAACTTGTGATGAAGCTGGACGGATGTTTTTCCAGCACGCCGGGCGGAACCACGGCGAAAAAATTGGCGCGCATGGTGTCCCATTCGACCTTGCGAAGGCTTTGCACCGTCAGCGTGACGCGCTCGCCCGCGATGTCGTAGGTGAGCCGGTCGCCGAGATGCAGATTCAGCGTTTTGGCGATGCCTTCTTCCAGCGACAACAAGGGTTGTCCGCGCTCGTCGTCGCGCCACCAGCGACCGGCGGTGATTTTGTTGTCATGCTGCATGAGGTCGGCAATCGAGAGATTGAACTCGCGCTCCGCAAGCCGCCGCGCGCGTTCGTCGGTGTAGCGCGTGGTATCAAGCGGCTGACCGTTAATCTCAACCAAACGCCCGCGTATCATCGGAAAAATTTCCGGGATCGCCAGATGTTCATTCTGGAAAAAATCGCGGATCGCAGGAATTTGTTCGGGCAGGATATTGATGACGAAACGATTGGGCGCATCCGGCGGCAGCGTGGATTGCCAGTTGTGCATGAGATCGCCGCGCACGAGTGTGAGCAGCGCCATCGCCATCAAGCCCAGACTGAACCCGGCCACTTGCGCGATGCTCGCGCCGGGGCGACGCAACAAACTCGCAATGCCGATGCGCCACACGCCGCCCGCCGCCGCCGAAACGCGGCGCAGCACGCGCCCCAGAGCGAATGCGACGAGCGCCGATACCAACGCGAGCGCGACCAATCCGCCCAGCACGATGCCGCCCAGTTTGGCATCGCGCGCGCTCAAAAAAATCAGCGTGAGCATGACGACGATGCCCGGCAACCACGCGAGCCACGATGCCGCGTTTTGTTCGCCGGGATCGCGCCGCAAAATCCGCAGCGCGGGCACGTCGCGCAAACGCAACAGATGCGGCAGCATCACGCCCAGCATGGTCGCCATGCCCGCGAGCAAACCGCCCGCCACGGGCATCCATCCCGGCGGCGGCAATCGTTCCAGAAACAACGCGCCCGCGAGCCGCGCCAGAACTTCCTGCCCGACGTATCCGATCGCGCTGCCGCACGCGCTGCCGAGCAGCCCGAGCATGAGCGCCTGCAACAAAAACACGCGCAATATCGTTTGCTGCGAAGCGCCGAAACAGCGCATGAGCGCGCAGGTGTCGAGATGCCGCCGCGCGAAACGCAGCGCCGCGAGCGACATCGCGACCATGGCAAGAATCACGCTCGCCATGGAAGCCAGCCCGAGAAATTGCCGCGCCTTGTCGAGCGCGGAGCGGATTTCCGGGCGCGCGTCCTGCACGTCCTCGATGCGCGTTCCGCGTTGCAATGTCGGCGTGACGGCATTGCGGAAAAATTCCAGCGCCTGCGGTTCGCCCGCGAGCAGCAAACGGTAACGCACGCGGCTGCCATACTGGATGAGATTGGTGGAAGCCACATCCGCGACATTCATCATCAAGCGCGGCGCGATGTTGAACATGCTGCCGCCGCGCGCCGGGTCTTGCTGCAAAATGGCCGCGACCTTGAGTTCGCGTTCGCCCAGCGTGAGTGTGTCGCCGATCTTGAGCGCCAGCATTCCGGCGAGGCGCGGTTCCACCCACACTTCGCCCGCCTGCGGTACGCTTGCGACCACGCGACCGGCATCGCGCGATTCGTCGGAAATCCGCATCTGGCCGAGCAAGGGATAGGTCGCGCTGACCGCCTTGATGTCCGCGAGCTGACTTTGTTCGCCGCGCATCGCCATACTGGGAAATTCAAGCGTGGATGCGATACGCAAATTCAGCGCGCGCGCTTTTTCGAGATAACTTTCCGGCAACGGCTGATCGGAAACCACAGACAGATCGCCGCCCAGCAACTCCCCGCCCTGCCGCGCGAGCGCGTTTTGTATGCGGTCGGCGAAAAATCCCACCGAAGTCATCGCCGCGACCGCGAGCGCGAGCGCGAACAACAACACGCGCACCTCGCCCGAGCGCCAGGAACTCAGCAGTTGTCGCCGCGCGAGTTTCCAGACGATCATGCTTGCAACCTTCCGCCTTCAAGTTGCAAGCGCCGCCCGCAACGTTGCGCCAGCGTCGCATCGTGCGTCACGAGCACAAGCGTGGTTCCCGCTTCGGCATTGAGTTGGAACAGCAAATCCACGATGCGCGCGCCGGTCGCGGCATCAAGATTGCCGGTCGGCTCGTCAGCAAACAGCACGGCGGGCTGCGGCGCGAATGCGCGCGCGATGGCGACGCGCTGCTGCTCGCCGCCGGAAAGCTGGCGCGGATAATGGCGCAAACGCGCGCTCAAACCGACACGTTCCAGCGCGTGACGCGCGCGTGCATCCGCATCGGAAATTCCGGCCAGTTCGAGCGGCAGCAACACATTTTCAAGCGCCGTGAGCGAGGACAGCAACTGAAACGACTGGAACACAAAACCCATGTGCCGCCCGCGCAAAGCCGCGCGTCCGTCTTCGTCCAGATCCGCCAGATTTTGCCCGCGAAACGCGACCCTGCCCGCGCTGGGAACATCCAGCCCGGCCAGCAAACCGAGCAAGGTGGATTTGCCCGAACCCGAAGCGCCGACGATGGCGACCGTTTCGCCCGCATGAATCGCGCAACTAAAATCTGCGAGTATCGCAAGCACGCCCTCGCTGCTGGTAACATGCTTGCTTAAATTGCTTGCCTCTATTTCGATATTTTGATTGGAATCGGAAATCATGTTGTCCAGAATTTTCCTGTTGTTAAGTTTGAGTTTTCCGGTGTGCGCCATCGCCGCCGCGAATCCGCCGACCATACTCGTTTATGGCGACAGTTTATCCGCCGCCTACGGCATTCCCAGGGAACACGGCTGGGTCGCGTTGATGCAACAACGCTTGATCGAACAAGGCTACAGCCATCGCGTCGCCAATGCCAGCGTCAGCGGCGAAACCACCGGCGGCGGCCTTGCGCGTTTCAGCGCGACGCTGGACGAAACGCGCCCTGCTCTCGTCATTCTCGAACTCGGCCCCAACGACGGCCTGCGCGGCCTGCCCATCGCCGACATGAAGCGCAACCTCGCCGCCATGATAACCGCCGCGCAAGGGAAAAACGCGAAAGTCCTGCTGATCGGAATGCGTATCCCGCCGAATTACGGCATGGCTTACACGCGCGATTTCGCGGAGATGTATCGTCAACTGGCCGAAGAATACAAATTGCCGCTCGTGCCTTTTCTGCTCGACGGCGTGGCTGGTCAGCGCGATCTGATTCAGGACGACGGCCTGCATCCGACCGCTGCGGCGCAGAAAAAGTTGCTGGAAAATGTTTGGGAAAAGCTGGAAGGAATGCTGGGAAAACGGTAACGAAATTGCGGATGGCTCACGCCGCTTTCCGCATTCCCTTTGCGGAAAAATGCACATCCACGGCCTCATACGGAAAAGAAATTTTGCCGTCATCCGTTTTGTCCAGAAGCCCGATCAGCACCAGTGATTGCGCGTCGGTATGCACGGTTTTCACATCACGCTCCACGCGCCGCGCCAACTCACGCACACCCAAAGGCCCCGCGCCCGTGAGCGCCTCGATCAAGCGCCAGCGGCTGGGGGTGAGTGTCCGCAGCAAATCCTCGTGCGTGAGAAAAGTATATCGGTGGGATTTATCGGCTTTGCCGCCAAACGCGGATTTCATGCGCGCCCTGATTTCTTCCCGGCTGGATACATCAATGGTCAATAATTTTTCGTTCATGCTCATCCCTCCAGTCGGTCAATATCAGCCCAAAAATCGGCTTCCAGTTGCGCCAGCGTGGTAAACGTGTAGGCAATTTCGCAGCCACTCTCATGTTTATGGTCGCCCTTGCCGATTTCGTTGTCATAGCGCAACTCGCAAACCTCATCCACAACATAGGCCAGCCGGTATTTGTAGGAATGCCGACTGCCCGCAAGCGGCACTTCCAACTGCCAGATCACCACCTCTGCAAAGGCGGATTCGGAAAGCTTGAAACGCTCTTTCTGAAGCAGGCTGGCCTTTGCTTTCATGTTGGCATTATCCCAACACTTATGTCCGTTGGCAATATCGGCAAATGCGTGACATGTCCGAACAAACTCAATCCCGCGCCCTGACCGGCGGTTTTACGAACCACTCACGACCGCGCAGCAAAATGTGCCAGTAAAAGAAAGGCAGCACTTGCGTTTTGAGCGCCCAGGCGAAGCGCGTCGGGCGCGTGCCTTCGTTGAGCCGGGGGAACGAGGGCGCGAGTTTGCCGCCGTAGAGAAATTCGGCGAGCACGACGCGACCGCGTTCCACCGTGAGCGGGCAGGTTCCATAGCCGTCATAAATCGCCGTGCCTTGCGCCTTGCCGAGCGCGGCCAGCACATTGTGCGCGACCACGGGTGCTTGCTTGCGTACCGCGCCTGCGGTTTTGGAATTGGTGGTGTTGATCGCGTCGCCCAACGCGTGGATGTTCGCGTGGCGCTTGTGCGCGAGCGTATCCGGGTTGACATCCACCCAGCCAACCGCGTCGGCCAGCGAACTTGCGCGCACAAATTCGGGCGCGCGTTGCGGCGGCGCGACGTGCAGCATATCGAACTCGCGCGTGAAACGCTCAGTCGCGCCATCCGCGGCGGTGCGGACAAATGTGGCCTGTTTCGCGTCGCCGTTCACCGCCACCAGTTGCGTGCCGAGATTGAGATCAACGTTGTAACGCTGGATGTATTCCATGAGCGCGGGAATATAAGCCGCCACGCTGAACAACGCGCCGGCCGCCGAATAAAACGCGATGTCAATATCCTTGAGACAGCCGGTGCGACGCCAGTAATCGGCGGACAAATACATCGCCTTTTGCGGCGCTCCGGCGCATTTGATCGGGATGGGCGGCTGCGTGAACACGGCGCGTCCCCGTTTCATTTGCCGCACGAGTTGCCAGGTATAAGGCGCGAGATCGTAACGATAATTTGAAGTCACGCCGTTGCGCCCCAGCGTTTCGGTCAGCCCTTCGATGCCATTCCAATCCAGCTCGATGCCGGGGCAGACGATGAGTTGCTCATACTCCACTCTGCGCCCATCGGCGAGATGCACCGCGTTCGTCTCCGGCTCAAACGCGACCACCGCCGCCTCGATATGCGTGACGCCGCGCGGCAACACCGAAGCCATGGGACGCGCCGTTGTCTCCGCGCGAAACACGCCGCCGCCCACCAGCGTCCAGCCGGGCTGGTAATAATGCGTCGTGGCCGGATCAATCAGCGCGATGTCGAGCGAACGGTCGCGCGCGAGCAAACCGGCGGCCACGCTGATCCCCGCGGTTCCCGCGCCGACGATGACGATTTCATGCCGGACATTTTGCATGTCAAAACACTCCTGTAAATTTGGCGCAACAGTTTATCAGCCTACGGATAAATCTCTTTTAAATTCGATCACCCAGCCCGCCTCATCCGGCGCGGCTTGCAGATCGCACGCCACGCCGATGCCGGGAATCGCGGCGAGCCGTTCGCCCGCGTAGATCAGCGGAAGCGCATCGCGCTGCCACGGCGGAATGCCCGATTCCTGCAACAGATTACGCAAGCTGCGCGTGGGTCGCGCGGCATCCGGGCGAAAACGCTCACCGCCGGAGCGGGCGCGGATTTCGAGTTGGTCGGGAATTTTGTTCGCGGATAATCCCTGGCCTTGTTTGCGCGTGAAGGTCAGAGTTCCGTGAGGCAGTTGCCACTTGCCCTCACCCCAACCCTCTCCCACAAGTGGGAGAGAGAGAACGGCAAGCGGTGCGGATTGAGATGAGCGCAGCGATGCCCGACCCACAAAAACCGCATGATCGCGGTAACGCCGCACCGCGCCATCGCCGACTTCCACGCGCAGTTGCGCGTCGGGGCGCGCGATCAGCAACTGGCGGGAAATCTCGCGCAATCGGCGCGTGCTGGGCGGCTCCGGCAAATGACGCGCGAGCCAGTGGCGCAGCAAATTGCATCCACGCGCGAGCGAAAGTTCGCGCAGCGCCGCGATTTTGAAACCCGCGTCATCTATATAACGCGCCGCATCTGCCGCCGCGATTTCATCCAGCAAATTCGCGGCTTCGGCGAAATGTCCGGCGCTGCGCGCGAGCGTAGTTTTCGCCGCGGGGAAACGCTTTTCGATTTCCGGCAGCACATGATGGCGCAAAAAATTCCGGTCGTAGGCGAGGTCGAGATTGCTTTCATCCTCGATCCAGCGCAGGCCGTGAATTTGCGCGTAATTTTCCAGTTCTCCGCGCGCGACATCCAGCAGCGGACGAAATACGGGCAGACCATCGAAATCGGCGATGGCGGGCATCGCGGCCAAGCCCCGCACGCCGGAGCCGCGCAGCAATTGCAGCAGCACGGTTTCCGCCTGATCGTCGCGGTGGTGCGCGAGCATGAGCGCGTCGGCCTTGTGTTTTCGCAATGCCGCGTAACGCGCTTTTCTCGCGGCGGCTTCGATGCCGAGACCGCTGTCGCGCGGCACGGTCACGGTTTCAAGCGCGAACGCGACATCATGCGCCGCGCATAATTCCGCGCAAAATCGCGCCCAGTTTTCCGCGTTGGGGCTGATGCCGTGATTGACATGCACGGCTTTGAGATGAAGGAAATGCCGCGCGCGCGCCGTGACGAGAAGATGCAGCAACACGCAGGAATCCAGCCCGCCGGAGAGGCCGACGAGCAGGGTTTGATTCGGACGGATGTTCGCGTCGAGAAATTGCGTCAGGCGTTGCGACAGCTCACTTGGCCGCGGCTTCTTTGAACTTGCCATAGCTCATGAGACGATCCAGACGCGCTTCGAGCAGGTGGGCGGTGGATTTGACCTTCAAGGTTTCCAGCTCGTCCTTCAGAATGCGGCGCAATGTTTGCATCATCGCCTCCGGTTCGCGGTGCGCGCCGCCCAGCGGTTCGCTCACGATGCGATCCACCAGCCCCAAAGTCTTGAGACGGTTGGCGGTGATCGCAAGCGTTTCCGCAGCTTCCGGCGCCTTGTCCGCGCTCTTCCACAAAATCGAGGCGCAGCCTTCCGGCGAAATCACGGAATAGGTGGAGTATTGCAGCATCATGAGATGATCCACCACGCCCAGCGCCAACGCGCCGCCGGAGCCGCCTTCGCCGATGATGACGCCGATAAGCGGCGTTTCCAGTTCGGCCATCACATACAGATTGCGCGCGATCGCCTCGGACTGGCCGCGTTCTTCCGCGCCTATGCCGGGGTAGGCGCCCGGCGTGTCAATAAGGGTGATGATGGGCAGTTTGAATTTTTCGGCGAGATGAAACAACCGCAGCGCCTTGCGATACCCTTCCGGGCGCGGCATTCCGAAATTGCGATAAATTTTTTCCTTGGTGTCGCGGCCTTTCTGGTGGCCGATCACCATCACCGGCTCGCCCTCGAAACGCGCCATGCCGCCGACGATGGCCGGGTCGTCCGCATAGGCGCGGTCGCCGTGCAACTCCTCAAAATCGGTGAACAGGCCGTTGATGTAATCCAGCGCGTAAGGCCGTTGCGGATGGCGCGACACCTGCGAAATCTGCCACGCGCCGAGCTTGCTGTAGATGTCCTTGGTCAGCGTCTGGCTCTTTTTTTGCAGACGCCCGATTTCCTCGGAAATATCCAGCGCGGAATCGTCCTGCACATAGCGCAGTTCCTCGATCTTCGCCTCAAGCTCGGCGATGGGTTGTTCAAAATCCAGAAAGCTGGTTTTCATAAGCGCGATATGTCGTTAATAAATTATCACTCCGTTCGTCCTGAGCCAGTCGAAGGATGAACGGACACAGAGTATATGTTGTTCGCCCTTGGCCAAGCTCAGGGCGAACGGTGTTTTCCGGGTTGCCGACTTCCGTGCAACGGGTTTCAATGATACAGGATTTTCACATTTTCATCGGAAAGCCATGCGCGCAAGCCGTTAAGCAGTTCGTCGCGCAATTCCACGCGCCAGCGGTCGCCCAGCGCGAGTTCGCAATGCGCGTCGGCGTTGCGGTAGCCGATCTGTACGCGACAACCGGATGTTTCCTCGGCGGTTTCCCGGCGATACGGCGCGAGCAGCTCACCCAGTTTGCGCGCATCGGCCTGACCGTTGCAGGAGATTTTGAGCAGGCTCGCATACGCGCCGCGCGCGGCCACGATGTCGAACAAACGCCGCGCGTTGACGCGTAAGCCGCCGCTGAAATCGTCGTTGCTGACCCGGCCTTCAACAAACAGCAACTGGTCTTCCTTGAGCAATGCGGCGTGGGCGAGCAGCAGATCGCTGCCCACCATCACCTCGACCTGCGCGCTGCCGTCGTCCATGGTCACAAAGGCCATTTTGCCGCGGCTGCTCATGCGTGCGCGCATCCCGACCACGACGCCGGCCAGCAACTGCGTCTGTTCCTGCGGTTTGAGCGCCGCGAGGCCGGTACGCACGAAGGCGGACAATTCCTTGCGATACGCGGCATACGGATGGCCGCTGAAGTAATAGCCGAGCGCGGCTTTTTCGTGCTGCAATTTATCCTGTTCCGACCAGCACGGCGCATCGGGCAATTTGTGTTGAACGACTTCCGGCATACCGCCGAACAAACTGTTTTGCCCGCTCGCCGCCCCGCTCTGCTCGGCGGCTTCTATCGCCATGCCTATGCCCGCGAGCAAGGCCGCGCGATTGGGTTCCAGCGCGTCGAACGCGCCCGCGCGTATGAGCGATTCGATCACGCGGCGATTTACTTTCCGCAGATCGAGACGCTGGCAAAAATCGAACAAATCCTTGAACGCTCCATCCTGCTCGCGCGCGGCGAGGATGACTTCCACCGCCGCTTCGCCCGTGCCCTTGATCGCGCCCAGACCGTACAAAACGCGCTTGTCGTCGAGCGGGCGGAAACGGTATGCGCTGCGGTTGATGTCGGGCGCGAGCACTTCCACGCCGTTGGCCGCGCAGTCGTCGTGGAAGACGTGGATGTTGTCGGTGTTGTTCATGTCCGCCGACATGGTGGCGGCGAGAAAGGCCGCCGGATAATGCTTCTTGAGATACGCCGTGTGATAGGCCACGAGCGCGTAGGCCGCCGCGTGCGATTTGTTGAAACCGTAGCTCGCGAATTTTTCCATGAGGTCGAACAGAAATTCGGCATCGCGCGGCTTGGTTCCGTTTTTCTGCGCGCCCTCGACAAACACCGTGCGTTGTTGCGCCATTTCCTCGGGCTTCTTTTTGCCCATCGCGCGGCGCAACATATCCGCGCCGCCCAGACTGTAACCCGCGACCACCTGCGCGATCTGCATCACCTGTTCCTGATACACCATGATGCCGTAGGTTTCCTTGAGGATGGGCGCGGTCGCGGGATGCGGATATTCCACTTTTTGCTTGCCGTGTTTGCGGCGGCAAAAATCGGGGATCAGATCCATCGGACCGGGGCGATACAAGGCCACGAGCGCGATGATGTCCTCGAACACATCGGGCGCGGCCTGTTTCAACATATCCTTCATGCCGCGCGATTCCAACTGAAACACGGCGGTGGTGTTCGCGGCCTTGAGCAGGTCAAACACGGGCTTGTCGTCCAGCGGCAAGGTCTCGAACGCGAGCGGCTCCAGCCCTTGCGCCGCGCGTTGCGCGTTGGCGTCGTTGAGCGCCATGTCGAGTATGGTCAGCGTCCGCAAACCCAGAAAGTCGAACTTCACAAGACCGACCGCTTCCACATCGTCCTTGTCGTATTGGCTGATGACACTCTCGCCGCCCGGCTGGCAATACACGGGCGAAAAATCGGTGATCTTGCCGGGCGAAATCAGCACGCCGCCCGCGTGCATCCCGATGTTGCGCGTCAGCCCCTCAAGCCGCAACGCCAGCTCCAGTAATTCGCGCACTTCCTCCTCCTGCGCGCGCCGCTCCGCGAGTTGCGGCTCTTTTTCGAGCGCGTCGGAAAGCGAAATGCCGAGTTCGTTGGGGATGAGTTTGGCGATGCCGTCAACGAAATTGAAGGGCAGATCAAGCACGCGCCCGACATCGCGTATCACCGCCTTGGCCGCCATCGTGCCGAAAGTGGCGATCTGCGAAACCGCATCGAGACCGTATTTGTGGCGCACATACTCGATCACGCGGTCGCGCCCTTCCTGACAAAAATCAATGTCGAAGTCAGGCATGGAAACCCGTTCGGGATTGAGAAAACGCTCGAACAGCAATGCGTAACGCAAGGGATCTAGATCAGTGATGCCCAAACTGTACGCCACCAGCGAACCCGCGCCGGAACCGCGTCCGGGGCCGACCGGCACGCCGTTGTGTTTCGCCCAGTTGATGAAATCCGCCACGATGAGAAAGTAACCCGCGAAACCCATCTGCGCGATGATGCCGACTTCAAAATCAAGCCGCTGCTCATATTCCGCGCGTTTGGATTCGCGCAATTGCGTGTCGGGATAAAGCACATCCAGCCGCTGTTTCAAACCGATGTGCGCCTGGTTGCCGAGATAATCGTCCAGACTTTCATTGTTCGGCGTGGGAAATTGCGGCAGATAATTTTTGCCCAGCGTCAGCGTGAGATTGCACCGCTTGGCGATCTCGACACTGTTGGCGAGCGCCTCGGGAATATCCGCGAACAACGCGGCCATTTCGGACTGCGCGCGGAAATATTGCTGCTCGGTGAAATGACGCGGACGTCGGCGATCCGCAAGCACATAACCTTCCGCAATGCACACACGCGCCTCGTGCGCCTTGTGATCGTCGGGATCGAGAAACTGGATCGGCTGCGTCGCCACCACGGGAATCTGCAAACGCCCCGCGAGATCAAGCGCGCGCGCGATGTAGGCTTCCTGCTGCGGATGCCCAGAACGTTGCAACTCAATGTAAAAACGTCCGGGAAAAAGCTCGCTCCATTGCTGCGCCAACGTCTCGGCAAGCGCCACGTTTTCCTGCAACAACGCCTGCCCGACATCGCCCGCCATCTCGCCGGACAACAAAATCAGCCCATCGCCACCGCCCTCGACGATCCACTCACGCCGAATCTCCGCGCGCCCGCGATGCTGGTTTTCAAGAAACGCCCGCGACACAAGTTCGCACAAGCGCAAATAACCCGCGTGATTCTGGCACAGCAACAACACACGATACGGCTGATCGCGATTCCCCTCGTTCTCCAGCCACACATCCGCGCCGAGAATCGCCTTCACCCCCCTCTCCCGCGCCGCCCGGTAAAACTTCACCGCGCCGAACAGATTGGAAAGATCGGTCAACGCCAGCGCCGGCATCCGATCGCTCACCGCACGCTTGACGTAATCATCAATACGCGCCATCCCATCCACGACGGAAAACTCGCTGTGACAACGCAGATGGATAAAAACGGGGGAAGACATGAACCAAATTTTACCGCAATCTCGGGACGGCTTGGATGAAGTTGAAACGGATGCGGATGAAAATTTCCCGATGCCCCTCACTCGCCGGGCGTGAGCTTATCTTTCATCACCCGTATCTCCGCCAAATTTCGCCACCAGCCGTGGATGTCCATGCCGCAGCCGAAGATGTAGCGGTTGGGGGCGGGGAGGCCGATGAAGTCGGCGCGGGCGGGTTTGGGGTGTCCGGTTTCTTTTTCTGTCAGCACTGCGATCAAAATGCGCGATGCGCCTGCTTCGCGGCATTTTTGGCTGATGGCGGCGAGGGTGTGGCCTTGGTCGAGGATGTCGTCGAGCAGCAACACGGTGCGGTCGCGCATGTCGGTTTCGGGGAATGTTTTCCAGAGGATTTCGCCGCCGGTGGTGGTGTTGCGGTAGCGAGTGGCGCGCACGCTGTCGAACTCAAGCGGGAAATCGAGCAGCGGCAAAAGTTTGCCCGCGAACACGGTCGCGCCGTTCATCACGCACAAGACCAGCGGTTTGCTGTCGGCCAGGGCGTGCGTGATTTCGCGCGCGATTTTTTCCACCGCCGCGTTTATTTCGGCGGCGGAAAATAATTCCTCGGAATCATCCAGCCAGTGCTGCGGGTTGGTTTCGTTCACGCTTTCAATTGCTTGAGATATGCGCCAAATTCCTCGCCTATCGCGGGGTGGCGCAGGGCGAGTTCGACATTGGCTTTCATGTAGCCAAGTTTGCTGCCGCAATCGTAGCGTTTGCCTTCGAAGCGATAGGCGAGCACGCGTTCTTTTCGCATGAGCGCGGCGATGCCGTCGGTGAGCTGGATTTCGCCGCCTTTGCCGGGTTGCACGGTTTTGAGGTGGTCGAAAATGCGCGGCGTGAAAAGATAGCGCCCGACAACGGCGAGGTTGGAGGGGGCTTCGCTGGGTTGCGGTTTTTCGACGATGCCGTTGACTTGCAAAATGCCCGCGCTCATATCCGTGGCATCAACGATGCCGTAGCTCGCGGTTTCCGAGGGATCCACATTTTCCACGCCAAGAATCGAGTTGCCGTGCACGCGGTAGCGTTCCAGCATTTGTTTCATCGCGCCAGGTTTGCCGTCTATGAAATCGTCGGCGAGGATGACGGCGAAGGGTTCGTTGCCGACAATAGGGTGAGCGCACAGCACCGCGTGGCCAAGACCGAGCGCCTCCGACTGGCGCATGTAGATGCAGTTGATGTCGCGCGGAATCATCGCGCGCAACTCTTCCAGCAATTGCTTGCGACCTCGCGTTTCCAGCTCGACTTCGAGTTCGTAGGCTTTGTCGAAATGGTCTTCGATCGCGCGTTTGGTGCGGCCTGTGATGAAAATCATCTCGGTGATGCCCGCTTCCGCCGCCTCTTCCACCGCGTACTGGATCAGCGGCTTGTCAACGATGGGCAGCATTTCCTTGGGGCTGGCCTTGGTCGCGGGGAGAAAACGTGTGCCGAGACCGGCAACGGGAAAAACGGCTTTGGTAGGTCTGGTCATGATTCCTGCCTTTTTAATGCACGGTTATGAAAGAAGGGGATGCCGGTTCGTCGGGCGGATTGTGGTTTCCATATTCCTCCACCCAATGTTTGAGGTCTTGCTTGATCGCGCGTTCATCCATGCTGGTGGCACTTTCCACCCAGCGCAACAGGCTTGCGACCCATGCGGCATCGGAGGCGCGGGCGCGCGCGATGCGGAGTTTGGGATGCGGCGTGGGCAAACTTTGTTCGTCGTCCGCGAGCAATTCCTCGTAAAGTTTTTCGCCGGGGCGCAGGCCGGTGTAGGTGATTTTGATCTCGTCCTCGGCGAAACCGGAAAGCCGTATCATCTCCCGCGCGAGCGCGGAAATTTTGATCGGCTCGCCCATGTCGAGCACGAAAATTTCACCGCCCTGCCCCATCAAGCCCGCTTGCAGCACGAGCTGCGAGGCTTCGGGAATGGACATGAAATAGCGCGTGACTTCGGGATGCGTCACGGTCACGGGGCCGCCTTTGGCAATCTGCTCGCGGAATTTCGGAATCACGCTGCCGGAGGAACCCAGCACATTGCCGAACCTGACCATGACGAAGCGCGTGCCGCGCGGCTCCTGCAAGCCCTGGCACACGCGCTCCGCAAGACGTTTGCTCGCGCCCATGACATTGGCGGGATTGACGGCCTTGTCGGTCGAGATCAGTACGAATTTATCCACGTCCGCCTCCTTGCAAGCCAGCGCGAGTGTGTGCGTGCCGACCACATTGTTCGCAAGCGCCTCGCCCACATTGCCCCATTCCATGAGCGGCACATGCTTGTAAGCGGCGGCGTGAAACACGACGGAGGGGCGGTAGCGTCGCAGCACATCGGTCACGCGCGCCGCGTGTTTGACATCGCCGATAACGCAGGCGATGCGAAGCTGCGGAAAATTTTCGCGGAACTCCTGCTCCAGTTTGTAAAGCGCGTATTCGCCGAGTTCAAACAGCACCAGCGTCGCGGGTTGGTAACGCGCGATCTGGCGGCACAATTCGGAACCGATTGAGCCGCCCGCGCCGGTGACCATCACGCTGCGCCCGCCTATCAAATCATGCAGCCCCGCATCGTCCAGCGTCACGGGATCGCGCCCGAGCAAATCTTCCACTTCGACGCGCCGCACCTGCGAAATGCTCACGCGTCCGCTGACGAGATCGTCGAACGACGGCACGGTGAGCGTTTCCACCTGCGCCGCCGCGCAAATATCCAACGCGCGACGACGCTCGGAATGCGTCGCGGAAGGCATGGCGATGATCGCGTGGCGCGCGCCGGTTTTGCGCGCGAACTCCGGCAATTCTTCCAGCGCGCCCAACACGCGCACATCCTGTATCTGCCGTCCGCGCAGCGCCGTTTGGTCGTCCAGCAAGCCGACGATTTGCCAATCGTGATTGCGCGCCAACTCCTTGGTCAGCATCGCCGCCGCCTCGCCCGCGCCCAGAATCAGCACCGGCTCGCCCTGCGTTTGCAACAGTCCGTAAAGCCGATGCTCCCTCCACCAGCGATAGGCAAAACGGCTGCCGCCCATGAGCAGCAACAGCAAAATGGGATCAAGCACCAGCACGGAACGCGGAACCAGCACGCGCCCCGATTGCAACATGAGCAGCACCACGGGAACCGCCAGCGCCGCGACGCCCACGGCCAGCAATATGCGCCTGAGATCGGGCAGACTGGCGAAGCGCCACATGCCGCGATAAAGTCCGAAACGCCAGAAAATCAGCGCCTGCAAAGGCACGACCCAGAGCAGGGTGTGCAACATGTTGCCGATATAGTCGGGGGGAATCGTGAAATTGAAACGGAGCAGAAACGCAACCGCCCACGCAAACGCCGCCACCACGGCATCATGCGCGAATACGGCAACGCTTCTTGAATTTTTTATGCCCAGCATCCGATGGGTTTCTCCGGTTGAATGCGGCATTATGCCTGATTTGGGGCGCGTTTACGCGGGTTTGCTTTCTTGCGCCCGCCTTGATAGCATTCCGCGAACACAACAAAAGGAGCATCACATGACTTCCGCATTTCAAACGCTATCCCGCCGCTGCATGACGGTTTCCGCCTTGCTCGTTCTCGCCGCCTGCTCGGGCGGATCGGGCACCGATCTTCCCTTTTACCTCGACAACCCGACCGACCAACCGCTCACCGTGCGGATTGACGGCAAGGATCACGTCCTCGCCGCGCACTCCGGCGCCGATGTCGCGCTGGAACCCGGCAAACACGCCCTCTCCGCGCCCGCCGTCGGCGACATCGAGTTCATCGTCTATAAACGCTGGGGCGACCAGAGCGCGCTCGAAGAATTTTTTGACGGCAACGATTACAACAAAAGTCGCCGAGGCGGGCTTATCAACCCCACGCTCGCCGATTATGTGATCGTGCGCGAGATTTATGCCGTGGACGACAAGGCCGCATCGCACGTCAAACCGGGGCAAAGAAAAATCGAATTGAACGGAATGCGCTATCAGGGCGCGATTGAAATTGTGAACGGCCTGTTCATCGGCAAGGATTGGAAATACGGCGTGCACGAAGATTTCGCCGAAAGCGAAACCTCCTCTACGCAGCAATCCAACATCTTCGCAAAAATTTTCACCGCTGCCGATTTTGACCGCTATTACCGCCAAAACTACGGCACCCCGGAACCCGCAAAAACCGCGCCGCAAGACCCCGAAGCACGCAAGGCGCGCGCCTTGGCTCCGCCCGCGCCCTTCCCCGACTTCGACTCGCCCGACATGCAAAAAGTCGCGCAACCCCTGCGCGATCTGGTCACCCGCTACCAGACCGCCGCCGATCCCGCCGCGCAGGCAGACATACAAAAAGAATATACCGCGCAGATGCAAGGCATCGTGACGGAATACATGAAAGTCGCGAATAAACTGTCCGAAAAGGACAGGCAAAAATACAACGACTTCATCGTCTGGACAGGCGCGACCATCGGCAAACCCGCGCTGGTGATCGGGACAGCGAAATAAGCAAACGGAGACGTGTCCATGATCGTGCAAACAGGCGAAATCTACGGCAAACGCCGCGCGGGAAAACTCAGCATGTACAACGTGCTCAAAGTCACCAAAAAAAGCGTGACCCTGCAAAACATAGACAACCCGCTCAGCCTGTTTGAAACCACCGCCGACAAACTGCAACAATCCGGCTACGAACGCATCAGCGAAACGCCCTTCATAGACACGCGCCGCCAAAACAAAAAACGCGCAAACCTGCGCCCAAACCGCTGCCCCTACACCATGGATTTCCTCGCAGGACGCGCGGATTGCGACAAACCGCAAACACTGGCTTCGGAGTTGTTTTAGGTTAAGCCCTTCTCCCATTTGCGGGAGATTGCCGCGCAGTTCTCCCTCTCTTGTAAAGGCTTGTTGCCGTTCTCCCTCTCCCACTTGTGGGAGAGGGTTGGGGTGAGGGCGAGGGTTAAATACCATTATTTGAACAAAAGAATCGGCAGGTTTTGATTCCTCTTTCCCGTAAAGAGAAACTTGAACCCCGTCATTGCGAGCGTAGCGAAGCAATCCAGTCCCCGCTCGCGGGGATAACCTAGATGAGTCTCTGGATTGCCACGGCGCTTTGCGCCTCGCAATGACGGCATCCAATAATTCCCCTTCGGTGAAGCGACATTCGGTGTAGAGGCGGGTTTCAAACCCGTCCTAACGAATCCGCTCATC
>JAITWS010000069.1 GCA_031285185.1 Methylobacillus sp. | reverse complement strand
CAAGGCAAACAGCCGGGTACATCGGATGCCGAAGCCCTCACCCTGCCCTCTCCCATAAATGGGAGAGGGAACAACACGGGGTTCTCCCTCTCCCGCTTGCGGGAGAGGGTTGGGGTGAGGGTGGGGGTTCAAGGAGCTTGGGCGGGTTTGAAACCCGCCCCTACGTTGATTGCCATGTTGCTCACATCCCCAATGGCTTTCGCCGCCGACCTCCCCACCGGAGGCCAAGTCATCGGCGGCTCGGCTGCCATCGGCCAATCCGGCAACACCATGACCATCACGCAATCCACTGATCGCGCCGCGATCAACTGGAATTCGTTCAGCATCGGCTCCAACAGCACAGTTAATTTTGTTCAGCCCAATGCCAACTCCATCACCTTGAACCGTGTCGTGGGCAATGAAGCTTCGGTCATCAACGGCGCACTCAATGCCAACGGGCAGGTCTGGATACAAAACGCCAACGGCGTGCTTTTTGGCAATGGCTCCACCATCAACGTCAATGGTCTTTTCGCCACGACCAACAATGTCAACGTCAACCAGTTCATGAATGGTGACACGCTCAGCCTCAAAGCCAACAACACCAACGCCAATATCGTCAATGACGGCACGATCAACGCTCAAGGCTACGTCGTCTTCGCGGGCGATCAAGTCAAAAACAACGGCGACATTAACTCTGGCAAAGTCATCCTCGCCGCAGGAGACAGCGCCACTGTTTCGCTGAACAACGGCCAAGGCATCAGCGTAGAACTCACAAAAGGCTCCGCCAACGCACTCGTTGAAAACACCGGCAACATCAACGCCGGAGCAAATGGCGAAGTGCTGATTACCGCGCAGGGCGCAAATACGCTGCTCAATACCGTCATCAACATTCAAGGCGTGGTCAGGGCAGGAACCATCGTTGCCGACGCGGGCAACACGGGCGATGTCGTCGTCACGGGCAAGCTTGATGCCTCGAACGAAAACGGCGACGGCGGCGCGGTGGTGCTTGCGGGCAATCGCGTGGGCGTGTTTGGCGATGCGAGCATAGACGCGAGCGGCGACACCCACGGTGGGCTGGTCATTATCGGCGGCGATTATCTCGGCAAAGTGCCGGACAGTGCTGCGGCCAATCTCATCAACCAAGTCACGTTTGCCGATGTCACGCAGATAGATTCCGGCGTGACGATCAAAGCCGATTCCGCGCATGGCGACGGCGGCTTTGTGGAAACCTCCGGGCAAATTCTCAACACACGCGGAACCATCACCGCCGCCGCGCCCAATGGCAAGGCGGGGGAGTGGTTGATTGATCCGTATAATGTGACGATCACTGATAATGCGGCAGATGTCAGCGGCACGGTGTACAACGGCGGCAGCAGTTTCGACCCAACGGCAACCTCCGTCATTTTGAACAGCGACATCAACACCGCGCTCGGCAGCACCAACGTGACAATCACGACCGGCACCGGCTTTGGCGGTGACCAAGGCATTATCTTTGTAAATGCGGACATCACCTCCAGCTCCACCAACTCACTGTCGCTGAGTGCACTCTGGGCGGTTTCGGTCGGCGCTTCAATTGACATCGGCGGCACTCTCGTTCTGTCTGCCTGGAACGGCGGTATCAGTCAACAAAGCACCGGAACGATTACCACGCCACAATTGCAAGTCAACACCTCCAGCGGCGGTAGCGTGACGCTGAATAACGCACTCAACAAGATCGGTCAACTTGGCGCCTCCAATGTCAGCGGCAATTTCGAGCTGGCCACCGACATCCTCAATGTCATCGGCGCGGTTTCGGTCGGCGGTGATTTGAGTCTGGTTACAACGGCTGGCAATCTGCTCATCAATGGGAATCTCACCGGCAATGATGTGTATCTGGCTGCTGAAACTGGCAACGTCACGCAAGGCAGCGGATCCATCAAGGCAAGCACGTTCTCCGTTTCCGCCGACAACCTCGGCGCTCCGGCTATGGTCAGCACAGTTTCGCTGACCAGCGCGACCAACCAGATTGACCAGCTTGATATTTCGGATGCGAACGGCGATTTCACTTTGTTCAATAACAAGCCGCTCACCATTGCCGGTCATGTCAGTTCCGATAACGGCAATATGCTCATCAAAACCACCGGCAATCTGACTATGACCTCGGGTGCGTATGCACACGCCACCAATGGCAACGTGACGCTGGTGACTTCGGGAATTTTCACCAACAACGCGGGTAACACCGCCATTGACGCAGGCAGCGTGTGGAACGTGTGGGCTAACACCTGGGTCGGCGAAACGCGCGGCGGTTTGGTGGGCACGGAAATATATGGTTGCACTTACGGCGGAACATGCACGATTCCGGGTACGGGCGACCACTTTATCTACACGCAGCAGCTCGGTGGCGGTGGTGGAGGAGGCGGTGGCGGCGGCAATCCCGGCGGAAGCGGAGGCGGTGGTGGCGGAGGAGGAGGAAGCGGCGCGGGCATCGCCGTGGCTGCGGTGGCCGTGATCGGTGGCGTGGTTGCCTACAATTATTACGGCAGCGCGTCTTCGGATTCATCCCAGGCATTGACGGACGATCATGGAAACACTGTCGCCGATGCCACGCTGGACGCGGTGAATATCAACGCCGAAGGCACGGAGGCCGTGGTCAAGGTACGCACGCGGCTGGGCGCGACCGAGCGCCGTCTGTCCCTCAAAGACAGCGGCGACGGCGTGCGACACTACGCGCTAAACGATGGCAATGTCCGCGTCGAACTCTCCTTCAACCCCGCCACGCGCGAATATTTTTACCGTGAAAACGGCTTGCAAGGCCACGGCTGGTTGAAGATGATGGAAGTCGCGAGCAGATAAGGCAGGGGCGGGTTTGAAGCCCGCCCCAATCTTCCCGCCATTGTTTTTTCCCAAGAAGCAGGAACTTTCAAACGCGACGTTTCGACGTTGCGTTTTTTTTGCGGAACTATCCCGCTGTTGTCACCATCCCAAACACCCGTTCCGCGCTGACCGGCGCCATGGTGACACCGTAGCGGAAGTGGCCGGTGTTGAGGTAGAGATTGTCGAATCCGGCGTGGCGGTTTATCAGGGGGATGTTGCCGGGGGAGCCGGGGCGCAGGCCGCTCCAGTGTTGGAGGATGGGGGCGTTTTTGAGTGCGGGGTGCAGTGCGGCGGCTTTGCGCGCGAGGTTGGCGGCGGCTTCCGGCGTGGCGGATTTGTCGTAGCCGACATCTTCTATCGTGCTTCCGGCCAGCACATGGCCGTCGCGGCGCGGGACGAGGTAGAAATCTTCGCGGTAGAGAATTTCGGTGAACGCGGGGGAGGACAATTTGTAGAGCAGCATTTGGCCGCGCATGGGTTTGACGGGGATAGCGGCGGCGGATTTGCCGAGCAGCGGGGCGCTCCACGCGCCGGCGGCGAGCACGTAGATGTCCGCGCCGAAGCTGCGGCCATCTTTGCTTTGCCATGCGGTGATCCGCCCGGCTTCATTTTGCAGCGGCAGCAGTTCCGTGTGTTCGTGCAAAGTAACGCCCAGCGCGAGCAATCTTGCCTTGAGCGCGGCGAGCAGGCGCGGGTTGCGCGCTTGCGCGACCTGGGGCAGGAACAGCGTTTCATTGTGCAGTTCCGCCGGGATACCGCGCGCCGCGCACCACGCCGGGGCGCGCGCGTCGAATTCGGGGAAAATCCGCATTCCGCATACGTTGTATTCCGGGTCTATGCCGGTGGCTTCGCGCAATTCGTCGCACAGCGCGGCGTAGCGGGATGCGCCCGCGAAGGCGAAATCGTTGATTTCGTCCGGGTAATTCCACGGCAGAAGCGGGAACAAAATGCCGCCGCCCGCCCATGATGCTTCGCCGCCCAAGCGGTTTTTGTCTATCAGGGTGACGTTCCAGCCGTGTTTGGCGAAGGTGAGCGCGGTAAGACAGCCAACTGCGCCCGCGCCTATGATGGTGATGGTGGGTTTCATTTTCTACCAATAAAAACAAGAAATTGCGGGATGCCGGGCGCGGGGAAAAACATCGCACGCAAATTTTGTGCCGATTTGCGCTGTTGTCCTTTATTCATGGGGCGAACCCTTTTATACTGGCGACTATGGTTGCGCCAAATTCAAATCAACTGCCCCGCAGTCCCGCACATCTCATTGACCTTGCCCGGGAAGTCTTGCTGACCGAAGCGCGCGCGGTGGAGGCGCTGGCGCAACGTCTGGATGACAGCTTCCCCAAGGCCGCGCAGCTTATTTTACAGTGTAGAGGCCGCGTTGTGGTGAGCGGCATGGGCAAATCCGGTCACATCGGTCGCAAAATCGCCTCGACGTTGGCGAGCACGGGCACGCCTTCGTTTTTCATGCACCCCGGCGAAGCGAGTCACGGCGATCTCGGCATGATTACCGCGCACGATGTGGTGCTCGCGATTTCGCATTCGGGCGAGAGCGACGAGGTGCTCTCGATCATCCCCATGTTGAAACGCCTCGGCGCGAAGCTGATCGCCATCACGGGTAATCCCGGCTCCACGCTCGCCACGGAAGCGGATATTCATCTTGATGCCTCGGTCGCGCGCGAAGCCTGTCCGCTGGGTCTCGCGCCCACGGCCAGCACGACGGCGGCGCTCGCGCTGGGCGACGCGCTGGCGCTCGCCCTGCTGGATGCGCGCGGATTTTCGGAGGAAGATTTCGCGCTCGCGCATCCGGGTGGCGCGCTCGGACGGCAACTGCTGCTGCATGTGAGCGATGTGATGCGGACGGGCAACGATATTCCCAGCGTGCCGCAACATGTTTATCTCGCGCCCGCGCTGCTGGAAATGTCGCGCAAGGGGCTGGGCATGACGGCGATTGTTGACGCGGCGAACAAGCCGGTCGGCGTTTTCACGGATGGCGATTTGCGCCGCGCGTTTGAAAACGGCGTGGATGTCGCCTCCACCTCGATCACCACCGTCATGCACCGCAACCCGCGCGCGATCACCCCCAACCGGCTTGCGGTCGAGGCGGTGGAAATCATGGAAACGCACAAAATCAACGGTCTGCTTGTGACCGACGAAAACGGCGTGCTGGTCGGCGCGTTGAATATGCACGATCTCTTGAAAGCGAAAGTGGTATGAAGCAGGATGTTCTGGAACGCGCGCGGCGCATCAAACTGGTCGTACTCGACGTGGACGGCGTGATGACCGACGGCAGCCTTTATCTGTGCGACGACGGGCAGGAATACAAAGCCTTCAATTCGCAGGACGGACTCGGCATGAAGTTGCTGAAGGCGAGCGGTGTGGAACTGGCGATCATCACAGGCCGCACCTCTAACGTCGTTGCCAAACGCGCGGAAAACACCGGCGTCGCGCATTTTTTTCAGGGCGTGGACGACAAGCTCGCCGCATTCTGCGAACTGGCGGACAAGCTGCATCTGGATCACGCGCAATGCGCCTTCATGGGCGACGACGTGGTGGATTTGCCGCCCATGTCGCGCAGCGGGTTGGCGATCGCAGTTCCCGCCGCGCCCGTGCTGGTGAAGGAACGCGCCCATTACGTCACGACGCGTGAAGGCGGTCGCGGCGCGGTGCGCGAGGTGTGCGAACTCATCATGCAGGCGCAGGGCACGTTCAATCACCAGATGGCGCAGTTTTTGAAATAACGCATGTTTGGACGCCCTGCCACATGGTTTTTATTGTTGCTGATGTCACTGCTCGCGGCGCTGACTTGGTGGGCGGATACCGTCGTGCAAACGCCCGCGCCGAGGCCGGACAGCAGCGCGAGACATGACCCGGATTATATTTTGAACAATTTTCACACATTGAAGACTGACATCGAAGGCCGCCCGAAATACATGCTCGCGGCGACGGAAATGCGGCATTTCCCGGATGACGATTCCACGCAACTGGAACGTCCGCATTTCACGCAATACGCGCTGACGGGCAATCCCTACACCCAGGTTGAAAGTCAGCGCGGCACGGTGACGAGCAACGGCGAGCAGATTTATCTGACCGAGCAGGTCAGGGTGTTGCGCGCCGCGACGCAGGATCAGGGGCCGCTGGTCGTGACGACGGAATATCTGCACATCACGCCGGACGACGAAATCGCGCGCACCGACCAGCCGGTCACGATCACGCAGGATAAAAGCGTCGCGCGCGCCGGGGGCATGATTTACGACAAGAAAAACAGCATACTCACGTTGTCGAGAGGCAAGGAGCGCGTGCGTATCCATTACGAAAAACCGCCTCATGCGAAAGCGGCGAAACCCGCAAAAAAACCGACTGCCAGAAAAACACCCGCCACGGCGACCACGGCCAAAAAAGCCGCGCCGGGCAATACAAAACCCCGGAGAACACGATGACCCGACACCCGCACAAAATTTTGCTCGCCGCCACCGCGCTGTTGTTCGCCTGTGCCGCGCACGCGGAAAAAGCCGACCGCGACAAGCCGATTGATCTTGAAGCCGACAACGTCGTCATCAACGACGCGAAAAAAATCAGCACCTATACCGGCAACGTGGTGCTCACGCAGGGAACCATCGTGCTGCTCGCCGACAAACTGGTCGTGCGCGAGGACGCCAACGGCTTCCGCCACGGCACGGCCTACGGCAACCCCACCACCTTCCGCCAGAAGATGGAAGGCAAGGACGAATACATGCAAGGCAGCGCGCAGCGCATTGAGTACGATGCGCGCATGGACAAGGTGCAGCTTTACACCAAGGCCTGGGTCAAGCGCGGCGAGGATGTCGTCAACGGCGAATACATCATGTACGACACCAGCGCGGAATACGCGGAAGTGATCGGCGGCGCGAAATCCACCACCGGCTCCGACGGAGGCCGCGTGCGCGCCGTGATTCAGCCCAAGAACAAGCAATCCCCCACACAAAAATAACGGCGGGCATGTGAGCGAACTCAAGGTCGAAAATCTGTGCAAGCGTTACAAATCCCGCACCGTGGTGCAGGATATTTCGCTGTCCATCAAAAGCGGCGAAGTGGTCGGCTTGCTCGGCCCCAACGGCGCGGGCAAAACCACAAGTTTTTACATGATCGTCGGGCTGGTTCCGCTGGATGCCGGGCGCATCGCGCTGGACGACAGGGACATCGGCCACCTGCCCATCCACCAGCGCGCGCGGCTGGGGCTGGCCTATCTGCCGCAGGAGCCGTCCATCTTCCGCAAGATGAATGTCGAGGACAACATTCTCGCGATTCTGGAATTGCAAAAGCTCGCGCCGGAACAACAGCAGGAACGGCTTGAAGAATTGCTGCGTGAATTGCACATCACGCATCTGCGAAAAAATCCGGCCATCAGTCTGTCGGGCGGCGAGCGTCGCCGCGTGGAAATCGCGCGCTGTCTAGCGAGCAATCCGCGCTTTATTTTGCTCGATGAACCCTTCGCGGGGATTGATCCGATCGCGGTGCTGGATATACAGAAAATCATCCGTTACCTGACCGAACGCGACATCGGCGTGCTGATTACCGACCACAATGTGCGCGAGACGCTGGGCATTTGCGACCACGCCTACATCGTCAACGAAGGCCGCGTGTTCGCCTCCGGCCATCCCGACGAAATCATCCACAACGACAGCGTGCGCGAGGTTTATCTTGGCCGGGATTTCCAGCTCTGAGGCCGCGCCATGAAACCCAGCCTCCAACTCCGCATCGCGCAACATCTCACGCTGACCCCGCAGTTGCAGCACTCCATCCGTCTGCTGCAACTTTCCACGGCGGAACTCAATCAGGAACTGGAAACCGTGCTGCAAGCCAACCCCATGCTGGAACGCGTGGATCACGACGAGGACGGACACAGGGCATCGCCGCCGCCCGACACCGCGCCGTCGGAAATATCGGCGGAGGACGAATCGCCGCGCGATGAATTCAGCGCGGAATCATTTGAAGGTTACGCCGAATCCGGCAGCCGTCGCTGGGAAGAGGACGGCGACGACGAAGACCACCTCGGTTTTCAGGAACCCAGCCAGCCCACCTTGCGCCAGCATCTGCTCGAACAATTGCGCCTGATGCCGCTTTCCGCGCGCGACTGGATGCTCGCGTCCATCCTCGTTGACGCGATCAACGAAGACGGCTATCTCGATCAGCCGCTGGAGGAACTCGCGGCGATGTTGCCGCAGGAACAGGAGATTGATCCGCTCGAATTGCAAACCGCGCTCAAGCTCATCCAGCATCTCGGGCCGCCGGGCACGGGCGCGCGCGATCTGGCCGAATGCCTCGGCCTGCAACTCGCGGCCATGCCGGAAACCACGCCGCATCGCGCGACCGCGATGGAGTTGGTGGAAAATCATCTGAATGCGCTGGCGGAGCGGGATTACGCGCGTCTGCGGAAACTGCTGCGTTGCGACGAGCAAACATTGCGCGCGGCGCAACAACTGATTACCCGGCTCGATCCGCGCCCCGGCGCGGGCTTTTCGCGCATCGCCGCCGACCAGTACATCCAGCACGAAGTCGTGGTCAAAAAGGTCAAGGGCGTGTGGCTCGCGTCGCTCAATCAGGACGCGATGCCCAGGCTGCGTATCAATCAACTTTACGCGGATATTCTGCGGCGCAACCGCGACCATTCCAGCCCCACCCTCATGCACCAGATGCAGGAGGCGAAGTGGATGATTAAAAACATCCGGCAACGGTTTTCCACGATATTGCGCGTGTCGCAGGCGGTGGTGGACAGGCAGCGCAATTTTTTCGAGCACGGCGAAATCGCGATGCGTCCGCTTGTGCTGCGCGAGATCGCGGATGAGGTCGGCCTGCACGAATCCACCGTTTCGCGTGTCACCACGCGCAAATACATGCTCACGCCGCGCGGCGTGCGCGAGCTGAAATATTTTTTCGGCAGTCATGTCGCGACGGAATCCGGCGGCGCGTGTTCCGCCACCGCCATACGCGCCCTGATCCGCCAACTGGTCAACGGAGAAAATCCGAGGAAGCCGCTGTCGGACAGCGCCATCGCGGAAATTCTCGGCGCGCAGGGCATCGTCGTCGCGCGGCGCACGATTGCGAAATACCGTGAATCGCTGCAAATTTCGCCTGCAAGCCAGCGCAAGTCTTTATAACAACCTTCATCACCAAGGAGAGCATCATGAATCTCAGTCTGACCGGCCATCATATGGAAATCACTCCGGCTTTGCGCGATTATGTCGGCGCGAAACTGGAACGCATCTCGGGACATTTCGATCAGGTGATTGACGTCAAGGTGACGTTGTCGGTCGAAAAACTCCAGCAAAAAGTCGAGGTCACCCTGCATATGCCGGGCAACGACATCCACGCCGAATGCGCCGACGAAAACATGTACAGCGCGATTGACCTCGTAGCCGACAAACTCAATCGTCAGGTGGTCAAGCACAAGGAAAAGCTGGGCGATCACCACCGCGCCAACGGCGCGCTGAAACATCAGGCGCAGGCGTAAATCGTGGTTAAAACCGGCCTCGTCCCGCCCGCGGAATCCACGAGCTTGCATGGCGTGTTCATGGAAGTTCAGGGCTTCGGCGTGCTCATCAAGGGCGAGGCCGCCATCGGCAAAAGCGAGCTTGCGCTCGAACTCATCACGCGCGGCCATCGGCTGGTCGCGGACGACATGACCGATTTTTATCCCATCGCGCCCGACCGTCTGGAAGGGCGCTGTCCGTCGTTATTGCAGGATTTTCTCGAAGTGCGCGGGCTGGGCATACTCAATGTGCGCGAGTTGTTCGGCGACATCGCGGTCAAGCCGACCAAGCCGCTCGATTTCATCGTGCAACTGGAAAAAGCCGAAACGCTGCTGCCGACATTGGACAGACTCAAAATCAAGGCGCAGAGCGAAAAAATACTCGGCGTGAAAATTCCCAAGGTGGTGATTCCCGTCGCCGCCGGTCGCAACCTCGCGGTGCTGGTCGAGGTTGCGGTACGCAACCATATTTTGCGGATACGCGGCGTGGACAGCACACGCCAATTCATGCAGCGCCAGCGCCGCGAACTCAAGCGCAATGCGGGGGACGCGCAACCGTGATGCAACTCGTCATCGTCACCGGCTTGTCCGGCTCCGGCAAAAGCGTCGCGCTGCGCGCGCTGGAAGACAGCGGCTATTACTGCGTGGATAATCTGCCCGCGACGCTGCTGCCCGAAACCGTGCGGCATCTCAACCACGCCGGGCAGGATCGCCTCGCGGTCAGCATAGACACGCGCAGCAGCACGCTGGAAGCATTGCCGGACATCATCCGTGATCTGCGCGACAGCGGCGTCGCCGCGCAGGTGTTGTTTCTCGAATCCGGCGCGGAGACGCTGGTCAAGCGTTTCAGCGAAACCCGTCGTCGCCATCCGCTCAGCAAGGCGAACATCACGCTGGCCGAAAGCATACGGCTGGAACGCGAAATGCTGGAACCGCTGAGCGATCTCGCGCATCGCATGGATACCAGCAATCTCAGTCCGAGCGCGCTGCGTTCCTGGGTCAAGGATTTCATCGCGCTCGATCGCGAAGGGCTGACCTTGCTGTTCACCTCGTTCGGTTTCAAGCACGGCATTCCGCTCGACGCGGATTTCGTTTTCGACGTGCGTTGCCTGCCCAACCCGCATTACGACCCCGCGCTCAAGCCGCTCACTGGGCGCGACCGCCCTGTCGCGGAATTTCTCGAAAGTCAGCCGCAGGCGCTGGCGATGTATGAGGATATTCGGCAATTTGTGGAAAAATGGTTGCCCGCGTTCACGCGCGACAACCGCAGTTATTTGACCGTCGCGGTCGGCTGCACCGGCGGGCAGCATCGTTCGGTGTATTTCACCGAGCGCCTCGCGCGACATTTTCGGAATCAGCAACATCAGGTACTGGTTCGCCACCGCGAACTGGAATAGAAAAACAGGGAGACATCGTGATAGGACTATTGATAATTGCACACGGCACTTTGGGCGAAAGTTTGATTCACTGCGCCACTCACGTCATGGGCGAGCGCCCGCCGCTGCTGCGGCAGATCGGCGTCAGCGTGCGCGATGATCCCGCCACCCTGCTGCCGCTCGCGCAGCAGGCGGTCAGGGAGCTGGATCAGGGCGCGGGCGTGCTGGTGTTGTCCGACATTTACGGCGCGACGCCGTGCAATCTGGTCGGCAAATTGCTTGTGCCGGGGCGCGTCGAAGGCATCGCGGGCATCAGCCTGCCCATGCTGGTGCGCGCGCTGACTTACCGCAACGAGCCGCTCAAGGTGCTCATCGAAAAAGCCGTCGCCGGAGGGCACGACGGCGTGATCCATTTCACCGAGGAAGCCTGCAACTGCCATGGTTAAGCAAGAAGTCGAAATCATCAACAAACTCGGGCTGCACGCGCGCGCCTCAACCAAGTTGACGCAAACCGCGAGTCGGCACAAATCCGAGGTTTTTCTGGAACGCAACGGTCGCCGCGTAAATGCGAAAAGCATCATGGGCGTGATGATGCTGGCCGTGAGCAAAGGCAGCAAGGTCATCATCGAAGCCAACGGACCGGATGAGGCCGAGGCGCTCGAAGCCTTGCTCGAACTCATTAACAACCGCTTCGGCGAAGCGGAGTGAGGGAGCAGGCGCGATGAGCTTCACCATGCACGGAGTCGGCGTTTCCAGCGGCATCGCCATCGGCCACGCGCATCTGGTTTCGCACGCGCTTTTGGAAGTCGCGCACTACGATGTGCCGGAGCATTTGGTGGATGCGGAAGTGCAGCGTTTCTCCGAAGCGGTCGAAGCCGTGCGCGACGATCTCGAAAACATCCGCCATCAGTTGCCGACAAACGCGCCGACGGAATTGGGTTCCTTCGTCGGCACGCATTTGATGATACTCGCCGACAAATCGCTCGCCGAAGCGCCCGCCAAAATCATCCGCGACGAACGCTGCAACGCGGAATGGGCGCTCAAACAGCAGATGAACAGCTTGGTCGAACAGTTCGACCGCATCGAGGATGTCTATCTGCGCGAGCGCAAATTCGACGTGGTGCAAGTGGTCGAGCGCGTCATCAAGGTGCTGCTCGGTCATCCGAGCCAGGTCGTGCTCGAAAAACAGGAAAGCGGCATGATACTCGTCGCGCACGATCTTTCGCCCGCCGACGCAATCCAGTTCAAACAGCACCAGTTTGCCGCCTTCATCACCGACGGCGGCGGCGTGACCTCGCACACCGCGATTCTCGCGCGCAGTCTCAACATTCCCTCCATCGTCGCGCTGCACCACGCGCGCGATTTCATCCGCGACGGCGAAACCATCATCGTGGACGGCAATCAGGGCGTGGTGATCGTCAGCCCGGATAAAAACACGCTGACCGAATACCGGCTGCGGCAGGAACAGTGGGAGATAGACCAGCAAAAACTCAAGCGGCTCAAACTGACCAAGGCGGTCACGCTGGACGGCACGGCGATTGAGCTGCACGCCAACATCGAAATCCCCGAGGACGTGACGCAATCCAAGGCCGCGGGCGCGACCGGCATCGGCCTTTATCGCACCGAATTTTTGTTCATGAACCGGCGCGATTGGCCGAGCGAGGATGAGCAATTCGAGGCGTATCGCAAGGTCGCGGAAACGATGAAAGGCTTGCCGGTCACGATACGCACGCTGGATCTCGGCGCGGACAAACCGGCCAATCCCGACGAGGCGCGCGACTGCGCCAACCCCGCGCTGGGGCTGCGCGCGATACGGCTGTGTCTGGCCGAGCCGCATATTTTCCACGCGCAGGTGCGCGCGATTTTGCGCGCTTCGCGCCACGGCAACGTCAAGCTCATGATCCCCATGCTCTCCACAATCGCCGAGCTGCGGCAGGCGCGGCAACTGATAGAGCGGGCGAAACGCAGCTTGCGCGAGCAGCAGATTCCGTTCGACGAAAACATCCCCATCGGCGGCATGATAGAAGTCCCCGCCGCCGCCTTGCGCGCCGACGCATTCGCGCGCGAGCTGGATTTTCTTTCCATAGGAACCAACGATCTGATCCAATATACGCTCGCGATTGACCGCGCCGACGATGCCGTGGCGCATCTCTACAACCCGCTCAATCCCGCCGTGCTGCTGCTGATCGAAATGGCGATACGCGCCGCCGACAAAGCCGGAAAACCGATTTCCGTATGCGGCGAAATGGCGGGCGACCCGCGTTTCACGCGGCTGCTGCTGGGCTTCGGCCTGCGCCAGTTTTCGATGCACCCCACCTATGTGCTCGCGGTGAAACACGAGGTGCTGCAATCCAGCCTGCCGCGCCTGCAACCCGTGGCGCGCAAAATACTTGCGAGCGCCGACAGTGAACGGATTGAACCTTTGCTCGATAAATTGAACCAATAAGCACAGGCAGCAAATTCAACTCAACTCAATCCACGGGGGATTTTATGAACGACGATCCGGTTTTCTTCGCATCTTCGCAAGAGCGCAACATCGCCATGCTGACGCATTTCGGCGGGATACTTTTCTTTTTCATTCCCGCCCTCATGGTCTGGCTGCTCAAAAAAGACGAAAGCAAATTCATCGCCACGCACGCGCGCGAAGCGCTCAATTTTCAACTCACGCTGCTGATTATCTATATCGCGCTGAGCGTGCTGACGCATTTTCTGCTCGGCCTGTTCGGCATTTTGCTGTTCGGCCTGTCGTGGCTGGGCAGCATGTTTTTATGCGCCATGGCCGGCTCAATCGCGAACAAGGGCGAATTCCGCGAATACCCGTTCGCGCTGCGTCTCATCAAATAAGTTTTTTCTTCGTGATGTTGCCACCCGCTCAGGCGATAGTTGCACGCTCGGCGGCAATGGTATCTGGCTGTTCTGCCAAAAGCTGTTGCGCTGCGTGGTATCTGTTCAACGCCCGAACAACAGCTTTCCCCATGGCTTCTGCCAAATTGACCGGAACGGCATTCCCGATTTGGGTATATTGAGCGGTCAGTGACCCTGCGAACTCCCATTCGTCCGGGAAGGTTTGTATTCTGGCGTACTCCCGCACGGTGAATGGTCTGGTTTCCTCGGGATGACATCTCTCGGTCTGTTTTTGCGCCGGGGCGCATGTCAGCGTCAAACAGGGTTCATCCCATGAAATCCTCCGCGCGATGCCTGTTTTTCCTCCCTTGAGATGGAAAGAACCTTTCATATAGGATTTTTGAATTTCCAATGGCAAATCTCGCCAATATCCGCCCGGAGGTATCATCGCCATCACTTCCCTCTTCGACTTTGGATACGCTTGGCCGGGTGAATCAGGAACATTGCTGCCGTAAAGACGCCCTTTTTTAAGGGCATCTTTGACCGTGAACAATTCCTTATTTTCCTGGGGCCAATCAAAGAGCAGCCCCGTATCACGCCTGATCCCAACAATAAAAACGCGCTCCCGCTTTTGCGGGACGCGATGAAAAATGGCCTTTAACAACCGTGGTGGCAGCACATCGTAACCCAGCTCCTCCAGCACTGAAATCATGGATTGGATGGTTTTTCCGTTGTCATGCTGAAGTAATCCCCTGACGTTTTCTCCGACACATATCAGTGGTCTGCTTTCTTTCACTGCCCTTGCAAATTGGTAGAAAAGGGTTCCTCTGGCATCCTCAAAGCCAAAGCCTTTTCCCGCATATGAAAAAGCCTGACAAGGAAATCCCCCGGTAACAACATCAATCTTTCCCCGGTAAGGCGTAAAGTCAATTTGCGCGACATCGCCTTCCTTGACATTCCAGGCCGACCTGTTTTTTCTCAATGTCTTGCATGCGCTGGGTTCAATTTCGGATAAAAGAACATTGGACAGTCCGGCTTTCTCAAGCCCAAGCGCCAAGCCTCCGGCACCGGCGAACAGCTCTATGGTTTTGTATTCACGCAACGGAGTTTCATCCGCAACGGGCAACGGCTCGTGGAACATGAAACCAAGCCTCTCAAATTGCGCCAGATTTTGCGCCAGATAAACGCGGTAGTTGTTGATGGGATGCCTGGCCGGAGTCAGCTTTCCCGATTTGTCCCAGCGACGTAAGGTCTCCTTGGTTACGCCAAGCATGTCTGCCACTTCGGATACCGTGTAATAAGGTTTCATAAATAACCATGTCCAATGTTGTTGCAGTGGTTATTCTATATGGGATTGCGCCATTCTGTGCAGCTTTTGGGTATGCGAAAATTGCCCGGTTATTGTGATCGCAAGACTTGAAGAAAATGACAAAGACAGAGAGAGAAAAAATACTTGAAAGTGTGAAAGAGTGGTTCCGAAAAGAAATAATATCCAACCATCTCAGAAATACGAAAAAGTTGGCTGACCCAAAGGAGTTCGATATCAATCCTTTTCTCGCCCCGTATATTGCCACATTCCTGACAGGAAAATTGACAGCGCAATCCGTTGCACAGGCGCTTGTTTATCCGCGCGCGCTTGGTACATCCATCACGACATCTTTTGGCACAAACATGCAGAGCTTCATCACTGATGTACTTCAAAAAACCTGCGGATCCATGGTAACGGGAATTGACATGGAATTTATTGATGCAGTTGATGGGCGAAAGAAATATTGTCAAGCAAAGCTGGGGGTTAATACTCTTAACAAAGATGATGTGGATTCCATACATGGCCATTTTCGGGCGGCCAGAAATCTGGGAAAGACAAACCGCGTGGAGGTTCAGCAACATGATTTGGTTGTGGGCATTCTTTACGGTGAGCCAGGGCAGGAAAGCAGTCACTATAAAAAACTGCGGGATGTTTATGACTATCCGCTTTATGTAGGCCAGGAATTTTGGTATCGGCTCACCGGGGATAAAAATTTTTATTCCGCGCTGGGTAAGGTCATCGCAGAGGTTGCCGCTGAAGCCGATAGCAAGACCTTGCTTGAGGAAACCATAACAGCGCTGGCGAAAACAGATGCCATAAAGAAATTAGCCGGTGAGATATAAGGAACAAATCCATGCAAAATCCGCTGCTTCATTTCTCCGGGCTGCCGCAATTCGACCAAATTGAACCCGGGCATGTCACGCCCGCGATCACGCAATTGCTGGATGAGGCGCGCGAATTGATCGCCGCGCTGGAGCGCGACGACGCGCCGCCGAATTGGAAAAATTTCGCGCGGCCACTGGAGGATATGGAGGAGAAAATCGCGCGCGCCTGGTCGCAGGTGTCGCACATGAACGCGGTCGTCAATACGCCGGAACTGCGCGAGGCGTATAACGCCAATCTGCCCGTGCTGACCGCGTTTTATGCCGATCTTTCGCAGAATGAAACCTTGTACGCGAAATTCCGCGCGCTCCGCGCAAGCGCCGGATTTGAAAAACTCGACGCGGCGCAACGCAAGATCGTCGAAAACGAATTGCGCGATTTCCGTCTCGGCGGCGCGGAATTGCCCGAAGATCAAAAAGCGCGTTTCAAGGAAATTCAGGAAAGCTTGTCCACGCTGTCGGCGAAATTCGAGGAAAATCTGCTTGACACCACCAACGATTTCGCGCATTTCGTGGAGCAAAAATCCGAACTCGCGGGCATCCCGGAAGACGCGCTGCAAGCCGCGCGGGAAGCTGCCGAGGCGGACAAAAAAACGGGCTGGAAATTCACGCTGCATTTTCCTTCCTACATGCCGGTGCTGCAATATGCCGACGACCGCGCATTGCGCGAAAAACTTTATTTCGCCTATGCCACGCGCGCTTCGGAATTTGGCAAGCCGGAGTGGGACAACACCGCGCTCATCACGCAAATTCTGGAACTGCGTGCCGAATCCGCGAAGCTGCTCGGCTACGCCAACTACGCCGAAGTTTCGCTTGCCACCAAGATGGCGCAGAGCGTGCCGCAGGTGCTGGATTTTCTGCGTTCGCTCGCGGCGCGCGCGCGCCCATTCGCGGAAAGGGATATGGCAGAATTAAAGAGCTGCGCCGCCGAAAAGCTCGCGCTGCCCGACATGCAGGCGTGGGACGTAGCCTATGTTTCCGAAAAATTGCGCGAGGAAAAATATGCGTTTTCCGATCAGGAAGTGAAGCAATATTTCCCCGAGCCGCGCGTGTTGCAAGGTTTGTTCAAGGTGATCGAAACCTTGTACGGCGTGCGCGTGAAAAAATCCGACGCGCCCGTCTGGCACAAGGATGTCGGTTTTTACGACATCGCGGATGCTTCCGGCGCGTTGATCGGCCAGTTCTATCTCGACCTTTACGCGCGCAACGGCAAGCGCGGCGGCGCGTGGATGGACGAGGCCGTCACGCGGCGCAGAATCGCGCGCGGAATCGAAACGCCGGTCGCGTTTCTCACCTGCAATTTCGCCGCGCCGGTCGGCGGCAAACCCGCGCTGTTCACGCACGACGAAGTCATCACGCTGTTCCACGAATTTGGTCACGGCCTGCACCACTTGCTTACGCGCGTCGAGGAATACGGCGTGTCCGGCATCAAGGGCGTGGAGTGGGACGCGGTCGAGTTGCCCAGCCAGTTCATGGAAAATTTTTGCTGGGAATGGGATGTGCTCAAACACATGACGTGCCATGTGGAAAGCGGCGAACATCTGCCGCGCGCGCTGTTCGACAAAATGGTCGCGGCGAAAAATTTTCAGGCCGGAATGCAAACCTTGCGCCAGATCGAATTCGCGTTGTTCGATATGCTGCTGCACGGCGGCTTTGATCCACGTGGCGCGCAAACGCCGCTGCAACTACTGGAACAGGTGCGCGACGAAATCGCCGTGGTGCATCCGCCGCAGTGGAACCGCTTTCCCAACAATTTTTCGCACATCTTCGCGGGCGGTTACGCAGCGGGTTATTACAGCTACAAATGGGCGGAAGTGCTCTCCGCCGATGCCTATGGTTTGTTCGAGGAAAACGGTGTGTTGAGCGCGGAAACCGGCCATCGTTTCTGGAGCGAAATCCTCGCGCAAGGCGGCGCGCGCTCCGCGCTGGAATCCTTCGTCGCCTTCCGCGGGCGCGCGCCGACGCTGGACGCGCTGCTGCGTCACAACGGCATGACCGAAGCCGTCGCATGAAAATCGCGACGTGGAATGTCAACTCGCTTAACGTGCGTTTGCCGCATGTGCTGGCGTGGCTCGCAAGCGAGCAGCCGGATGTGCTGTGCTTGCAGGAAACCAAGCAGGAGGACGCGAAATTTCCATTCGACGCGCTGCAAGCCGCCGGTTATCACGCCGTCCACGCCGGGCAGAAAACCTACAACGGCGTTGCGATTCTGAGCAAACATGCGCTCACCGAGGTGAGCGTCAATCTGCCGACTTACCCGGACGAGCAAAAGCGTTTGATCGCCGCCACGGTGAACGGCATCCGCATTGTTTGCGCCTACATGCCCAACGGCCAGAGTCTGGATTCCGACAAATATCCCTACAAACTCGCGTGGCTCAAGGCGTTGCGCGACTGGCTGGAACAGGAACTCACGCGCTATCCGAAACTCGCGCTGCTCGGCGATTACAACATCGCGCCGGAAGACCGTGATGTTTACGATCCCGTCGCGTGGGCGGGTCAGGTGCTGGTCAGTCCGCCCGAACGCGCGGCATTTCAGGCGTTGACCGCGCTCGGCCTTGCCGATGCTTTTCGTTTGTTTGACGATCAGCCCGGTCACTATTCATGGTGGGATTACCGCATGGCTGCGTTTCGCCGCAATCTCGGTTTACGCATAGACCACATTCTGCTTTCGCCGCCGCTTAAGGATATTTGCGTGCGTTGCTGGATAGACCCGGCGCCGCGCAAACTGGAACGGCCATCCGACCACACGCCGGTGATCGCGGAGCTGACAAATTTTTGAGCGTGTCCAGCAGGCGCGGCAAAATATGAGAAAGCAAGGAGAGACTGCATGAAATTTTTGCTGGCTATTGCGCTGGCTGCCGCAACTTTTGTCTGCGTTGCCGCGCGTGCCGATACACCGTTGCTCACGCCTGCGCTATCAGCCAGGGTTTGCGCTGATGATGCCACGCTGTGCGACGGCTGGAAGTTGGTGGGTCAGCCCAGCCGCTTGATCGCGGAAAAACCCTCGCCATTGGAGGCAAGTCTTTTACTCAGCCTTGCTGCCGATCATGAACGCGCTTATGTTCTCATCCGACGCGGTGACTATGCGGGATGGGCAAAGAATTATGGCGAGCCGGGCGCGGATGGGCTGGCAGTTTGTGAGGCGGCAACGGCCACTTGCGCGGAAATTTATACCGCGCCTGATTTCCGGCAAAAGCCGTTTCTCATTTCCTTCGCGCATGATGAACTGGTACTCGGCATCACCCATCATGTGACGAGCAAGCTTTACGACCCTGAAGGCCATATCTCATATCAGCGCAGTACGGATGGCGGCAGGCAATGGACGGAGATCAATGTGCCGGCGCGGTGCGAGACGGATCACAAACACATGTGCTCGCTGATGGTGGCATCCAATGGCGATTATGTTTTTGTGTTTGCCGCGCTGAATTCGGAAGATGAAAGCAAAGCAAGTGGTTTGGTAATCAACGTTTACCGTTCGCATGATTTTGGCAAAAACTGGACATTGCAGACACCGCATGGGGGCTTGTTGACACGCTCTTTTATGTACAGCGAAACAGCCATGGCAGGCAATCACGTCGTCTTGATTCTCAACTCTGAAAAAGAAAGATCCCTGGCGGTGCTGGATGAGCATGGCAAACTGTCCAAATTGGGCATGGCCGACAAACTGGATCAGGGGAAAAGCCTCATCATGGCGCCGGATTCTTTCATCGCCACGGATGCGAATGCCGCCTATTTGCTGGGAAGAGGAAGCGAGCCGAGCCATTATCTGTATCGGCTCCGGGAAAACGCAGAAAAAATCGAAGTGGCTGCCATCGGGAAAGTAAATGGCCGCGTCACATTGGTCACCGGCGCCGACCCGTTTATCGCGTTGCGCGCATGGTATTACCGCGACCCCGGAGAAGCGATGTTTGCCATCCTGCATGTCAGTCAGGATGGCGGTGACCATTGGCAGGCACATCCCTTGCCCAACGACAAGGCCAATGGCGACTTGGCCTTGCGCGGCGGGCGGCTATGGTCAGTGTCCGGGGGCAGGGTCTATTACATGGATATAAAAAAGCCCTGATTGCAAGCTGGAACGACCATCCGACCACACGCCGGTGATCGCGGAACCAAAGAGTTTTTGAGCGTGTCATAATGACCGCGCCCCATGCAGGGCGCGATCACAAAATTTTTTCGGAGAAAATAATGAAACGAATTTCCACATGGCTATCGCCGTTGCTCGTCGGCGCATTCCTCCTCATTCCCACCGCATCACTGGCCGCGAGTTTCGATTGCGGCAAGGCCGCCACACACAACGAAAAACGTATTTGCGCCTTGCCGCGTTTGAGCGAGATGGATACCAAACTCGACGCGCTCTACAAAAAACTCGCCACGGGCGCGGATGCAGCGGCCTGGAACGCGGATCAGCAAGCATGGTTGAAGGAGCGCAACAATTGCGAATATGTCGGCTGTTTGTTGCGCCGGTATAACGAGCGGCTGGTCGTGCTGGAAAACAGCGCGAAGCCGTTTCAATGGAAAGGCGGATGGCAGCGCGTGGATTCGAGCGGCGGACATAACGCTGCTTCGCTTACCCTGAGCGTCGCGCCGCAGGGTGTGAAATTCAACATCACCGCGATGGCGGGTGCCAATGCGGGCGAGCTGGAAGGCGTTGCGGCATTGGATAAAAAACAATCGTCGGCAATTTACACGGACGGCAAGACGATAAATTGCAAGCTGACGTTCCGGCAAAAACTCAACCGCATCGTGGTGGAAACGGCGGCGGTGGAAAAGGGAAAAGCGATTGATTGCGGCGCGGGCGTGGGCGTCATCTACGACGGCGACTATGTGGCCGCGGCCAAAGACCCGAATCCGCAAGCCGATCTGCTCACGCTCGGCGTGGTGAACACGCCCGAGCAGGACGCGGCCATCCGCAAACTGACGGGCAAGGATTACAGCACGCTGGTGATGACCGCCGATGTAATCAGCGATACCAGCGAGGACGCGAAAATGCCCGGCGTGACCATGATTTCCACCTATGTGCGCGGCCTTGCGTCTTCCGTTCGCGCGATCGTCATGCGCGACGAGCAAGACCATTACTGGATAGGCGTGTGGCAGGACGCGGACGGCGGAAAGGTCGAAATGCGCTATTACACCAACGTCGCCGCCGACAAGAAAAAATTGCCGAAAGCGATCGCGAACGAAGTTGATCCGGCCAATGGTGTCGTCGTGCGTATGATGCCGTGATGTAATTCATGGCGCGTAAAAAAAATGGCCGACGGATTTCTCCGTCGGCCATTTTCATTTGCAACTTGCAACCGCGCTTAATACAAGCCCTGCGCGAGCATCGCGTCGGCGACTTTGACGAAGCCGGCGATGTTGGCGCCGTCAACGTAATTGACGAAGCCTTTGTCGCGCTCGCCGTATTTGACGCAGTTTTCGTGGATGCTCCGCATGATTTGCTTGAGGCGGTTATCCACTTCGTTTCTGTCCCACGACAAACGCGCCGCGTTTTGCGACATTTCGAGGCCGGAGGTGGCCACGCCGCCCGCGTTGGCGGCTTTGCCGGGGGCGAAGTGGACTTTCGCGTGCAGGAACACTTCGACGGCTTCCAGCGTGGAAGGCATGTTCGCGCCTTCGCCGACATAGCTGACGCCGTTTTTGACGAGTTCCCGGGCGGCATCGCCATCCAGTTCGTTTTGCGTCGCGCACGGCAGGGCGATGTCCACTTTTACGCCCCACGGTTTTTTGCCCGCTTCGTAGCGCAGGCCGAATTTCTTCGCGTATTCTTCAATGCGGCCGTAATCCTCGTTTTTGATCTTCATGAGCGCCGCGAGTTTTTCCGGCGTGAAGCCCGCTTCGTCAATCACCGTGCCGCCGGAATCCGAGGCGGTGACGACTTTCGCGCCGAGCTGCATACATTTTTCAATCGCGTATTGCGAGACGTTGCCCGAGCCGGAAACCGCGACGCGCAAGCCTTTCATGTCGCGTCCGTTGCGTTCCAGCATGTTCTGCACGAGATAGACGAGGCCGTAGCCGGTCGCTTCGGGGCGGATGAGGCTGCCGCCGAACGACAGTCCCTTGCCGGTGAACACGCAGGCGGCATTGTTGGAAAGTTTTTTCATCATGCCCGCCATAAAGCCGACTTCGCGCCCGCCGACGCCGATGTCGCCCGCCGGAACGTCGGTGTCCGGCCCGAGGTGGCGGTGGAGTTCTATCATCAGCGCCTGACAAAAACGCATGACTTCATCGCGGCTCTTGCCCTTGGGGTCGAAATCCGAGCCGCCTTTGCCGCCGCCCATGGGCAGCGTGGTCAGCGCGTTTTTGAAGGTTTGCTCGAACGCGAGAAACTTGAGGATGGAAAGATTGACCGAGGGATGAAAACGCATCCCGCCCTTGAACGGGCCGATGGCCGAGCTGTGCTGAATGCGGAACGCGCGGTTGACGTGCGCCTGATTTTTGTCGTCCGTCCAGCTCACGCGAAACTGGATCGCGCGCTCGGGTTCGACCAGACGCTCCAGCAAACCGGCTTCGGCATAGTGCGGATTTTTTTCGATGAACCCCCACAGGCTGCCCATGACTTCCTGAACGGCCTGATTAAATTCGGCTTGATGCGGATCGCGACTTTTAACATAGTCCAGAAAGTCGGGAAGAGTGCGGTATTTCATGATGTAAGAACCCTAAATGTGTATTGAGGTATGGAAATTATGCCATATACCGGCTAAAATTGGCACCATCATGTTGCCAGATAGTTGACGATCATGCAAGACCTCAATCTTATGCTTGTTTTCGCGGAAGTCATAGAAGCCGGGAGTTTTTCCGCCGTGGCGCAGCAGCACGGCCTCACGCGCTCGGCCATCAGCAAGGCCGTGGCCAATCTGGAAAAAAGTCTGGGCGCGCGCCTGCTCAACCGCACCACGCGCCACATCAGCCCGACCGAAGTCGGCATCATTTTTTTCGAGCATTGCCAGCGCATCAAGCGTGAATCGGAAGCCGCGCAACAAACGGTGGACAACCTCAACGGGATCCCGCGCGGAACCTTGCGCGTCGCGGCATCGGTCGCCTTCGGCACGCTGCACATCGCGCCCGCGCTGTCGGATTTTCTCAACCGCTATCCCGAAATAGACATGGACATGACCATCATAGATCGTGCCGTGGATATGGCGGAAGAAGGCTATGATCTGGTCATCCGCGTATGCGAAACGCCACCCGCAAAAATGGTCGCCCACGACATCGCCCCCGCAGGCAGCAAACTGTGCGCGACGCCCGATTATTTCAACCGCTACGGCATCCCCAAAAAACCGGAAGATCTGGAACACCACAACTGCCTCGACTACATCCACTCGGGCGACAAAGGCATGTGGCGCTTCACCGGCCCCACGGGCGAAATCGCCGTGCCCGTCTCGGGACGACTGCGTATCAACGATGATGATGCCCTGTCGCAAGCCGTGCTTGGCGGCCTCGGCCTCGCGCTTCTGCCGACCTTTCTCATCGGCAAGGATTTGCAAGCCGGACGACTGCAAGCCGTGCTCTCCAAATACATCCCGATCAAGCGCCACATCTACGCCCTCCACATGCCCACGCGTCACCTGCCGCTCAAAATCCGCGTCTTCGTGGATTTTCTCGCGGAACGTTTCGGCCCGCAGCCTTATTGGGATCGGGTTTGATGAAAATGCCATTCCCCTTCTGTGAAGGGGTGGCGCCGAAGGCGACGGGGTAGTTCACGACAATATCGCGGCGCGTAGCGGTGCTCCTTATATCAAGAATTTCAAACCTATCGTGCCCCTGCGGGGCGTTTTTCTTTTGAACTACCCCGTCCGCTTCGCGTCCCCCCCTTCATGCTGAAGGGGAATTGAAACCCGTCCCCGAATCAATCCCCCGCGAACCGTTCCAGCAACGCTTGCGCCGCATCTGCCGGAACGGACGCGATGACGGTCACGCGCTCGCCGAAATCCTTGTCCAGAATTTCGCCGCGCGCTTTTTCCGTCTCGCGCAAAAAGTGATCGAGCCGCGCGTAATCCAGCGCGACCCGGATCCGGCGCATCTCGACAAAATCGCCCAGCGTCGCCGCGTCCAGCGCCAGTTTCGCCGTGCCGCCGTAAGCGCGGGCGAGGCCGCCCGTGCCGAGATTGATCCCGCCGTAATAACGCACCACCGCGATGCAGGCATTGATGAGATCGCGCCCCTCCAGATATTGCATGATGGGTTTGCCCGCCGTGCCGGAAGGCTCTCCGGCATCGTGAAAGCGTTGCAAAATGCCCTCCGCCCCCCGGATTTTGCACGCAAACGCAAGATGGCTCGCATGAGGATGCTGCGCCGCCAACCGCCGCAACATCAACGCCACGGCGCGCTCGCTATCGCAATACTCCGCCGCCGCAATAAAGCGGGATTTGGTGATGGTCTGATCGGCATTGCCGGGGGAGAGAATGCGTTGGGTCATGCCTGCTCAAGCATGAACACTTCGCGCACACGCAGCCTGAGCGCATCGGCCACCTGCTGCAAACGCTCGGCCTGCGCCTGGGTATTGAGATATTGGCGATGGTTGGTAATCATGGCAAATGCTCCAGTTATTTAGCCCCTCTCCCTTGATGGGAGAGGGGTTGGGGAGAGGGTGAAGGTTTTGATTTTCTTCCCTTCTACCGCGCTGAGCAGCGCAGCCGAGCCGGGGGATTTCGGCTCGCAACTGTTTGAGCTTTGGCGTAGCCAAAGCGAGTTCTTGCGAGCCGCCCGGATCGGCGAGCAG
>JAITWS010000066.1 GCA_031285185.1 Methylobacillus sp. | reverse complement strand
CATCCACACGGACATGCAACATAGAGGTTTGGGACATTGGGATTCCTTGGGCTAGAGTTGCGTTAAAAGTATCTCATTTGAGATACAAACGCAAGCCTTCTATCATGATTTGCTCTCTGTATCAGCACCCCCGTTCGTCCTGAGCTTGGCCTGTCCTGAGCCTGTCGAAGGATCGAAGGATGACCGCTCATCCCACACGGCAGATTTTCACCCTTCGACAAGCTCAGGGCGAACGGAGGGATTTGTGGGTTGGTGATGAGTCCTTCGGCAGGCTCAGGCGAATCTCGACATAAGCGATGTCAACCTTGGGATGTTACGCTTGTCCCAAGCAGCCTCACAAAAAAACCGCCGGATTCACCTGAAAACGTACTGACAACGCTTTAATCTGACGCACATTCAACTCGCGTTTATCGTTGAGTATCTCCGACACCACGCCTTGCGTCCCGATCTCGCTCAAATCGGATTGTTTCAAATCGTGCTGCGCCATGAGGAAACGGAGCATGGCGGAAGCCGACACCTCGCCGAGCGGATAATGCGCATCGTCATAATCGCCGATCAACTCCCCAATGGTTTCCGCAAGATTGGCAAGCGGATGATTTTCGTCACTCGCGCCCGCATCAAGAAGCTGATTCAAAACACTCACCGCCTTATCGTATTCCGCCTTGGTACGGATGGGATGCAACGGCACAAAAGCGGACAGGGCTTGAAAATGCGTGGTGATGTTATTGACCACCTTTCTATCCATCACGGCTTCCATTTGTCGTACTCCTTGTGAGTAAAAATATGACGGACGAACAGCATTTGGCGATTGAAATGAATCGCCGCGATCAGCCGAAATTTGTTACCGCCAATATCAAACACATAATAGTCACCCACCCTATCAACCGCGCCAAACGTGGCTTTCAATTCGGCAAAATGAGAGAAAGTGGAATTCTCAACAGCCTTGCGCCACGCCTGAAGCGGCTCACCGGCTTCAAGATGCTTTCTGGCAAACTCGACCAACGGGTGATTGGTGATGACTCGCATAGAGGAAATATTATCTCAAATTGAGATTTATGGGAACAGGGTGTTTATTCAAGCGGCTTGCCTTTGGTTAAGACGCAGACATTTTGCTCTGCAAGTTACGGACTTCATCAACAACCCCGTTCGTCCTGAGCTTGGCCTGTCCTGAGCTTGCCGAAGGATCGAAGGATGAACGCTCATACCACACGGCAGATTTTCACCCTTCGACAAGCTCAGGGCGAATGGAGAGATTTTGTAGGTTGGTGATGAGCGTAGCGAATCCCAACGGAAGCTGCGTCAATGTTGGGCATCGCTGCGCTCAGCCCAACCTACGGGCTTTATCTATATGTGATATAAATAAAATTAGCAGCATTAGCAATAGAGATTGCAATTACGCCAGCGAAAAAAATCTCTGTTGCCAAGATGGCCAGCAATGCAAATAATACTTCTAGTTTCTTTTCTTGTATTATCATCTTAATGAGCAATACTAATCTCTGAAAGCGAGAAACCCTTTGGATTTTGAGAAAGTTTTTACGATCCTTCAACCATGAAGAAAAATCAAGAAATAACTCCTCAAGGAAAACCGTAGCATTTGACCATACAGAGTATCCAAATAGTATAAGAAGAATGCAGAACCCTGCTGTTTGCCACAAGTTAGATAAATCCCACTTTAAGAAGTCCAGTTTGGAAGCAGCAATCCATGCCAGAGAAGCAAGGAATACTTGAGGCGTAAGGTTACGCAAAAAACTAAGATAGGGATCTCGCGCAGTGCGTAGCCAATCTCTAGATTGGACACTGTCGCTTGAGGGCGGCGAGAGGCATGATGTGGTTGGTTTGCTAACGGAGCATTTATCTTGACTACGAGATTGAGAGCTTACAAATCGCTCTTGTAGCTTATCAATCACCATCCCTTGAAACAACTTGTCATACCCACATTTTTGGATAAATTCCAAGATTCCCTTTTCCGTGAGAGCATTTTGAGGGATCATGTTGTACCGAAATTCCCACTCACCTCCAATGAAACCTGATTTGGCAACAAACGCAGTTTGTTGCTTTCCATCAATTAGATAAGAAATAGCAAAAAGAACATGGTCGTTATATACATGACCATTAAATTTTGAAGTGCTTTTTGTGGCTATCCCAATATTGTTTCTGTAGGCATAGAAGGTGCTATCTTGAGTAGTAATTATTTCACAACGGATTTTCCCTCGCGTGGACATTACATAAAACTCTGCCTCTCTAAGCACATCCGGAGTAATTTCAAACTTTTCATTGCCAAGGTAATAGGTAGAAAACGGACTTGTTTCAATCTGCATAACCTCCAAGCCACGCAAAACAAGCGGAGGGTTAAACTTTTCGACTGGAATCAGAAGGTCTTTATTGATCAAAAGAAATGCAGAAAAAATAGGCAATGGCTTATCTTTTCTGTTTGTAAAGACAATCGAAATAATTCGGTTTGCACTAAACCCTCCCATCCCATAAGAAAAAGAAACCCCAATGCTATTCCCTATTTTTCTCCAAATAAAGTAGGCCGAAAATGGAAATAGCACTACTCCCGGCAAAACCTTAAGTGCTTCTATCACGGCTGATAAGACTGTAGCCATACTCTTCAAATCCTCAAATTAAATTGCCTGAAACAGTGTTGTTTAACTTGCGGAAGCTGTCAATTTTTAGATTGATGGGCTTGAAAAGCATGCTAGATTTTTCGCAATGCCCTCTTCTGATTCAATCCCAACAACCTCCTCAAAATCTCTTCATCCGGCATTTCGGGGGTGTAGTCTGTCCAGCCGTAGGCATCTGCTACGGCTTTGTCTAATTCTTTGTGTGCCATGTCTAGCCATGCGGGGCGTTGGTTGTAGAGGTTGGTTAGGGTGCGGCGTTTCAAGTCGTTTTCAAAGCCGGGTTTGGGGACGGGGCGCTTGGGGAAACCGGCTTTTTGTTCTTCGGGGGTGGTTTGCCAGTTTGTCCATTCGGGCGGGTTTAGCCAGTTGTTGCGGAGTTGGTTTAGGTTGGCGGCGGCTTGGGCGATGGTTTGGGCGGCGTCATTGTGTGTGTTCGCCTCCGTTGTCATCCTGCGCGAAGTCGCAGGATCCATGAGGGTTTGTGGATTCTGCGACTTCGCTTCGCTACGCGCAGAATGACGGGGTTGGGTGTCGCGGGGTGTCATGCCTTCGGGGAAAGGGAAGGTTTCAAAGCATGATGCGACGTTGTAAGTTGGATCGTTTCCTACGCCGTGCATGGATGCGTTTGCAAAAGCCCAAACCATATGAATGCGGCTTGAAAGAATGCCGAAGGTGGTGTCGTCGGAGCGGGTAATGACGCAAAGTCTTGTGTCCGGTAAAACCGTACTGGAAAGCCATACAAAGTAGCGATGCTTGGCAACGCGCGGCGTGATAATGAAGCGATGCTGACCTTGAATAGCCGTCCTCATTTTTGCGCGGCTTCTTTCATGTAGCCACCATGCTTCACGCGCAGGTGCGCTGCTGACTGTTTGGCGATAGGCTTTTACATGTTCCAAAACATGCCGGAACGGTAGTTCAAATTGCGCGGCTTCGGCTTCCGACATATTCGTGCCGAAGTCTATAATCCATGTGTCGGATGGACGCTTGGCAATGTCTTGTCCGTTCGCCCAAGGTTTTACAACCAGACTGTTGCTTTTGCCATTGGGGTTGGGTTGCGTCAGCCAGCCACGCGCTACATCGCCAGCAATATCAAAGTCGCCGTATTTTTTTGTTCCTTCAAAAGCAGTGTCTGCATTTTCTGCTAACGATTTTGCTTCCGTCAGATTGGCCTGGTTATCTCCGCCAGCCGTCAAGTCGGCATTGATGCTTTCTACTTTTACACCGTCGAGTTCTGCGCCTTCACGCTTTCCAAAACAAACCAGCGATACGCGCACGGCTGCGCCGTTGTTCACCCACGGTTCATCACTCCATGCAGTGAAGATGCGGATTGGGGAAGCATTGTCATTCTGCGCGGAGCGAAGCGTAGTCGCTGAATCCACAGCGGACGGCATGGATTCCGCGACTTCGCGCGGAATGACGGAATTAATAATTGCATCCAGTACTTTTCGATTACTGCCTGCGCGGATTGCTTGTGTGGCAACCAAACCCGCCGCTGTGCATTGTCCGGTTTCGATTTGTTTGCGCGCTTTTTCAAACCAGTAGCAAACCAAATCTGCGCCGCCGGGGACGTTTTCATCATAGACGGCGTTGAGTGCGTTGAAATAGTCGTCGCCGAGTTCGCCGCGTTTTTTGCTACCGCCGAGGAAGGGAGGGTTGCCGACGATGACATCCGCTTGCGGCCATTCGGCTTCCTGAGGTGTTTTCACCCTCTCCCCCGCCCCTCTCCCATCAAGGGAGAGGGGAGTGTTTGGCGCATCGGGGGAGAGGGGCGTGTTGGAATTGTTGCTTCCGTTGCTGGGTGTGTAGTTCAACACCGCATCCCGACATTCGATGTGGTCGAGTTTGGCGAGGATGGGGTTTCTTTTGAAGGGGTAGCCGTGGGCGAGCATCCATTGGATTTCGCCTATCCAGATGGTGACGCGGGCGAGTTCGGCGGCGTAGGGGTTGATCTCAATGCCCAAGACGTTGGCGGGGCTGGTGTCTATGGTGAGTTTGCGTTCGACGTTGAGTTTTTCGGCTTCGAGGTTGACGCGGTGTTCGATGTCTTTGAGTGCTTTCAGTGCAAGATAGAGAAAATTTCCGCTGCCGCAGGCGGCATCAAGCACGCGATAATTTTTGAGGCGCAGGAGGAAATTGTTGAAGGCGTTGAGCGCGTCGCTGTGGGCGGTTTTTGAGCCTTTGCCGCCTGCTTCGTATTTTTTCATGTTGTCCGCGATGATGGCTTTGATCGGCTCCCATTCCGCGAGCAGCGGCGTTTCGATCACGGGGCGGATGAGCTTCATGATGGTGGCGGGGTCGGTGTAGTGCGCGCCGAGTTGGCTGCGCATGTCGGGGTTGAGTCCGCGCTCGAACAGCGTGCCGAGGATGGCGGGTTCGATCTGGCTCCAGTCCATGCGGGCGGCTTCGAGGAGGTTGGCGACGTCTTTGGTTTGCAGAGTGGGGATTTCGATGGTTTCGAATAATCCGCCGTTGAACCAGGGAATATCAAGCATGGCGAAATCGCCACCGCCGCGCATGGCGGTGAAGAGTTCGGTGAGGCGTTTGCGCGCTTTTCCGCCGTCGGGGTTGGAGCGGTCGAGCACGGTTTCAAAGAGTTTTTCGGGCAGCAGTTTTGCGTCTTCGGCGAACATGCAGAAGACGCATTGGATGAGGAAGTGCGCGACGACGAGCGGCGCGTTGCCTTGGTCGGTAAGCCGCCCGGCGATGTCGCCCATTTTGCCCGCGGCTTGTTCGGTGACGGCGTAAATGGTGCGCGCGGGTTTGAATCGTTCGGGGTCGGTGAAGAGCCAGAGCAGTTTTTGGCGGGCTTCGGGTTGGGTTAAATCGGCGATGGCGATGCGGTGAACGTCGGACGGATGGCCGGTGAAATGCGTGTGGATTTCGATGGTGCGTAAATCGCTGACGACGAGGAGCGGCGGGTTGTCGAGCGCGAGCGCGTAGTTCATCAGTTGCTTCAACGCGGCGGCAAGATCGCGCCCCGGCGCTTTGTATTCCCACGCGAAACACCCGCGCTTCCACACATCCGCCCAGCCCTGCCCGCCGGGCGTTTTCGCGCCGCGCTCGAAGCAGTAGTTTTCAGGGTCGCGCGGTTTTTCGACGTCGAGCAGATCGCAAAGATCGTTGAAATGCTGTTGAGCACCGGCGCGCTCGGTGATGTCGTTGTGCAGCCAGTGGGCGATGAAGGCTTGTGGGGTCATGGTGGGATTCTAACCGGCAGGGGAAGTTATGAACATGGTTTAATGGAGCTTGTCGAAGGAGGGTGGCTCCGAAAGAATTTGAACCGCAATAGTTGACCAAATAACTTGGTTTTTATAGAATCCGTCAGACATGTATCGGGATGCGCGTGGCGAATCCCGACATCGCAGCCACAATATTCACCAAGCTTTTACCGGAGCCAACATCATGCGTCTGACCACCAAAGGCCGTTTTGCCGTGACCGCCATGCTTGATCTCGCGTTGAACGAGGTTGATCGTCCCGTCACGCTTGCCGGGATCAGCGAGCGGCAGGAAATTTCGCTGTCTTATCTCGAACAATTGTTCAGCCGTCTGCGCCGCAACGGGCTGGTGAAAAGCGTGCGCGGGCCGGGTGGCGGATATCGCATCGCGATTCCGCCGGAGGATATTTCCGTATCGGACATCATCACCGCCGTGGACGAGCAGATTGACGCGACGCAATGCGGCGGCAACGAAAATTGTCATGAAGAACACCGCTGCATGACGCACGATTTGTGGGCGAGTCTCAACATGCGGATACTGGAGCACCTTTCCGGCGTGAGCCTCGCGCAGTTGGTCAGCTCGCAGCGCGGCGGCGACAAGGTGGTGATCCCCGAACCCAAACGCCGCGAGCGCATCGCGGAAGCCATGGCTGTTTAAAGGACAAACGTGAACGCCGCCGTTTATTTCGACCATAACGCGACGACCACGCCGGATGCGCGTGTGCTGGATGCGATGTTGCCGTTTCTGCACCAGCCGCAGGGCAACCCGACCAGCCGCCACAGTTTCGGCAGACAGGCGCGGGCGGCGGTGGAAAACGCGCGTGAGCAGGTCGCGGCAGCGGTCGGCGCGCATCCCTCGCAAGTGGTGTTTACCGGCGGCGGAACCGAGGCGGATAATCTCGCGATTTGCGGCATCGCAAATGCAATGTCGCCCTCGATCATCGCGGTGAGCGCGATTGAGCATCCCGCCGTGTTTCGTCCGGCGCAAGCCTTGTTCGGGCGCGGCTGGCAGGCGGCGCGCATTCCGGTTACGGGCGCGGGGCAGGTCAGCGCGGACGCGCTGTGCGACTTGATGCGGCAAAAGGTCGGGCTGGTTTCGGTGATGGCGGCCAACAACGAAACCGGCGTGTTGCAAGACATCGCCGCGCTGGCCGAAATCGCGCGCGATCACGGCGCGTTGATGCACACCGACGCGGTGCAGGCGCTGGGAAAAATTCCGCTGGATTTCGACGCGCTGGGCGTGAACGCGATGAGTCTTTCATCGCACAAAATCTGCGGCCCGCAAGGCGCGGGCGCGTTGATTCTGGACAAGCGCGTGGACATCCAGCCCTTGCTGCGCGGCGGCGGACAGGAAAAAGGCTTGCGGAGCGGCACGGAAAATGTGGCGGCGATCGTGGGTTTCGGCCTCGCGTGCGAATACGCGACGCGGGAATTGACCGAACATACACGCCGCATGACGCAATTGCGCGATAGACTGGAGGCCGGATTGCAACGTCTGGGCGCGACGATTTTCGGCGGCGAAGTTGCGCGTCTGCCCAACACCAGTTTTTTCGCTTTTCCGAATCTCGAAGGCGAAACTTTGGTGATGGCGATGGACAAACAAGGCTATGCGATTGCGAGCGGCTCCGCGTGTTCCAGCGACAGCACGGAACCCAGCCATGTGCTGCTCGCGATGGGCGTCGCGCCGGAACTCGCGCGCGGCGCAGCGCGTGTGAGCCTGGGCGCGGGCAATGACGAAGCGCAAGTCGCCGGATTTTTGCGCGCGCTGGAAAATGAACGAAACCGTTGGCAACAATTGACTGCGATGGCAGTTTGAAGGAAGAAACAATGAGCGTGAAACTCCCGATTTATCTCGATTACTCGGCCACCACTCCGGTTGATCCGCGCGTGGCGGCCAAAATGATTCCCTGGCTGACCGAGCAATTCGGCAACCCCGCGAGCCGTTCGCATTCCTTTGGCTGGGAAGCGGAACAAGCCGTGGAAGAAGCGCGCGCCGAGGTCGCCGCGCTGGTCAATTGCGATCCGCGCGAAATCGTCTGGACTTCGGGCGCGACCGAATCGGACAACCTCGCGATCAAGGGCGCGGCGAATTTTTATTCCGGCAAGGGCAAGCACATCGTCACCGTGCAGACCGAACACAAGGCGGTGATTGACCCGTTCCGCGAAATGGAGCGTCAGGGTTTCGAGGCAACGTATCTGCAACCGGAACCCAGCGGTTTGCTTGATCTCGAAAAATTCACGGCGGCGCTGCGCCCGGATACCATTTTTGCTTCGGTCATGCTGGTCAACAACGAGATCGGCGTGATTCAGGACATCGCCGCCATCGGCAATCTGTGCCGCGAGCGCGGCATCATCTTCCACGTTGACGCGGCGCAGGCGACCGGAAAAGTGGAGATTGATCTGGAAAAATTGCCGGTTGATCTCATGAGTTTTTCCGCGCACAAAACATATGGTCCCAAGGGCGTGGGCGCGTTGTATGTGCGCCGCAAACCGCGCGCGCGCATCGAGGCGCAAATGCACGGCGGCGGCCACGAGCGCGGGATGCGTTCCGGCACGCTGGCCACGCACCAGATCGTCGGCATGGGCGCGGCCTTTCGCATCGCGCAGGAGGAAATGGCGCTCGAAAACGCGCGCATTCGCCGCCTGCGCGACAAACTGCTTTCCGGCTTGCAGGAGATTGAGGAAGTTTATGTCAACGGCGATCTGCAACAGCGCGTACCGCACAATCTCAACGTGAGCTTCAACTACGTCGAGGGCGAATCGCTCATCATGGCGGTCAAGGACATCGCCGTGTCGTCCGGTTCCGCGTGTACTTCGGCCAGTCTGGAACCCTCCTATGTGCTGCGCGCGTTGGGGCGTTCGGACGAACTCGCGCACAGCTCAATCCGCTTTTCGATCGGACGTTTCACCACGGAAGAGGAAATCGCCTACACGGTGGAACTGATGAAAAGCAAAATCGGCAAACTGCGCGAACTTTCGCCGCTGTGGGAGATGTATCAGGAAGGCATAGATTTGAACTCGGTGCAGTGGGCGGCGCATTGAAAGAATGAAAGGAACATGAAATGGCATACAGCGACAAAGTATTGGATCACTATGAAAACCCGCGCAACGTCGGCGCGCTGGACAAGAACGACCCCCATGTCGGAACCGGCATGGTGGGCGCGCCCGCGTGCGGCGACGTGATGAAGCTGCAAATCCGCGTGGGCGACGACGGCGTGATCGCGGACGCGAAATTCAAAACCTACGGATGCGGTTCCGCGATCGCGTCCTCCTCGCTCGTGACGGAATGGCTCAAGGGCAAGACGCTGGATCAGGCGCTGGAAATCAAAAATTCCGACATCGCCGAGGAACTCGCGCTGCCGCCGGTGAAAATCCACTGCTCGGTGCTCGCGGAGGACGCGATCAAGGCGGCCATCAGCGATCTCAAGCAAAAATCCGGCGCGGAGGTTTGAGCATGGCGATCACCCTCACAACCGCCGCCGCCGATCGCGTGCGGAAATTTCTCGACAACCGCGGCAAGGGCGTCGGCCTGCGCCTCGGCGTCAAAACTTCCGGCTGTTCGGGCATGGCTTACACGCTGGAATTTTCCGATGAAATCCTGCCCGAAGATCTCACGTTTGAGAGCCACGGCGTGACCGTGCTGATTGATCCGAAAAGCCTCGCCTATCTCGACGGCACGGAACTCGATTACGCGAAGGAAGGCCTTAACGAAGGTTTCAAATTCAGCAATCCCAACGTCAAGGACAGTTGCGGCTGCGGCGAAAGTTTCACGGTCTAGTGGCTTCCGAATTTCCGCAAAATCATTTCGATCTGTTCCGGCTGCCCGTCCGCTTTGCCCTTGATCGCGCGGCGCTCGATCAAAATTACCGCGCGTTGCAAGGCGAGGTGCATCCCGACCGCTATGCGACGGCGACTTCCGCCGAGCGTTTGCGTTCCGCGCAAATGGCCGCGCTGGTGAACGAGGCGTATCAAACATTGAAATCGCCCGTGGATCGCGCGCGTTATCTTTTGCATCTGAACGGCGTGGATACGCAAGAGGAAACCAACACGGCCATGCCCGCGGATTTTCTCATGCGGCAAATGGAGTGGCGCGAAACGGTCGAAGACGCGCGCGCCGCCGCCGACATCGCCGCGCTGGAAAAGGCGCTGGACGATCTGAAACGCGAAGCGGCGGAGTTTGAAACGCAGTTGCACACGGCGCTGGATGAAAAAAACGACCATGCCCGCGCCGCCGACCTCGTGCGTAAATTGCGCTTTCTTGATAAAGTGCGCGACGAAACCGAACTCGCGATCGAAACACTCGAAACATAATGGCTCTGCTGCAAATTTCCGAACCCGGCAAAAGCGCCGCGCCGCACCAGCACCGGCTGGCGGTCGGCATTGATCTCGGCACGACCAACTCGCTCGTAGCCACCGTCCGCAGCGGCCTCGCCGTGGTGTTGAGCGACGAGGAAGGCCACGCGCTGCTGCCTTCCGTGGTGCGTTATCTGCCCGGCGGAAACGTGACCGTCGGCCTCTCCGCGCAAGCGCAGCAAAGCGGCGATCCGCAAAACACCCTTGTCTCCGTGAAGCGTTTCATGGGGCGCGGCGTTCACGACATCGCCGACATCGGCCTTTATCCCTACCGCTTTGTTGACGCGCCGGGCATGGTGCAGCTCAACACGGCGGGCGGCATCAAAAACCCCGTGGAAATTTCGGCGGAAATTTTGCGCGCCCTGAAAATCCGTGCCGAAAAATCGCTGAACGGCGAACTCGCGGGCGCGGTCATCACGGTTCCCGCTTATTTCGACGAGGCGCAGCGACAGGCGACCAAGGACGCGGCGACGCTGGCCGGTATCAACGTGCTGCGTTTGCTCAACGAGCCGACGGCGGCGGCGATTGCATACGGCCTGGATAACGCGGCGGAAGGCGTGTTTGTGATTTACGATCTCGGCGGCGGTACGTTCGACGTTTCCGTTTTGCGGCTCTCGCGCGGCGTGTTTGAGGTGCTCGCCACCAACGGCGATTCCGCGCTCGGCGGCGACGATTTCGACCGTCGCGTTTTCTGCTGGATGCTGGAAAAAGCGCAACTCCCGCCCGTGGGGCCGGAAGATACGCGCCTGCTGCTCACCAAGGCGCGCGAGGCCAAGGAACAACTCAGCACGCGCAGCGAGGCGCACATCACCGGCGTGCTTTCCGGCGGCGATGTCATCAATCTCACGCTGGACAACGCCACCTTCACCGAACTCACGCAGCACCTCGTCGGCAAAACACTCGCGCCCACGCGCAAGGCGCTGCGCGACGCGGGCATCGCGATCGAAGACGTGCAAGGCGTGGTGATGGTGGGCGGCGCGACGCGCATTCCGCAGATACAACGCGCCGTCGCGGAATTTTTCAAGCAGGAGCCGCTCAACAATCTCGACCCCGACAAGGTTGTCGCGCTCGGCGCTGCGATTCAGGCCAATGTGCTAGTCGGCAACAAGGATGAAACCGATCTGTTGCTGCTCGACGTGATTCCGCTTTCGCTCGGACTGGAAACCATGGGCGGGCTGACCGAAAAAATCATCGCGCGCAATTCCACGATTCCGGTTGCGCGCGCGCAGGAATTTACCACGTTCAAAGATGGCCAGACCGCGATGAGCATTCATGTGGCGCAGGGCGAGCGCGAACTCGTGTCCGATTGCCGCTCGCTCGCGCGCTTTGAGCTGCGCGGCATTCCGCCCATGGCGGCGGGCGCGGCGCGGGTGCGCGTGACGTTTCAGGTGGATGCGGACGGGCTGCTTTCCGTTTCCGCGCGCGAGCAAACCAGCGGTGTCGAAGCGCATGTCACGGTCAAGCCGTCTTATGGTTTGGGCGACGACGAAATTGCAGCCATGTTGCAATCCTCGTTCTCGCACGCCGCCGAAGACAGGGAAGCGCGCGCGTTGCGCGAAGCGCAGGTGGAAGCCGACCAACTGTTGGCGACGATCCGCGCGGCGCTGGAACAGGACGGCGATGCGCTGCTCGATGCCGCCGAACGCGACGCGCTCGAAAGCTCCATGACCGCGTTGCAATCCGCGCTGGCAAGCGCCGAACGCGATGCAATCACGCACGCCGCGAGCGCGCTCAACCGCGCCTCCGAAACCTTCGCCGCGCGGCGCATGGATGCCTCCATCGCCCGCGCCCTGACTGGCCGCAAAATTGACGATCTGAAAGTTTAGATATGCCGCAAATCATCGTTCTGCCGCACGAAGAACTCTGCCCCGAAGGCGCGGCCATCGCCGCCCAATCCGGCGTTTCCATCTGCGACAATCTGCTCGAACATCACATCGCCATTGACCACGCCTGCGAAAAAGCCTGCGCCTGCACCACCTGCCATGTGGTCGTGCGCGAAGGTTACCGCTCGCTCAACCCCGCCGAAGAGCAGGAAGAAGATTTGCTCGACAAGGCATGGGGGTTGGAACCCAACTCACGCCTCTCCTGCCAGGCCATCGTCGGCGACGCCGATCTTGTGGTGGAGATTCCGAAATACTCGATCAATATGGCGAAGGAAGGTCATCGTTAATTTTTTCTAATTGCTTACTCTGAATGCCAGACCATCACGATGTTCTCCCTCTCCCGCTTGCGGGAGAGGGTTGGGGTGAGGGTGGGGGCTAAAAAAAGCCCGCATGATGCGGGCTGGGAGGGAGAGCGACAAAAAGTCGCAAGGAGAAAGTGTCGTCGTTCAGAACATCCACTGCGCGCGCATGATGAGCGCGTCTTCGGAATCTTCGCGTTTGTTGTTGACGATGATGCCGCCGGTGTCGCCGCCTATCGCATTCCTGAAATCGGTTTTCACATAGTTCAGCATGAAGCGCAGGTTGGCGTTCGGCAAAAACTTGATGCCTGCGGTGTAGGCTCTGGCTTTGGCGAAACCTGCCGCGGTCGTGGAGATGGAGGCATCGGCCACGCTGCCAATCGCAATGCCGGTCGTGTCAAAATCGGAAGCGTCAAATTCGCTGTAACGCAAGCCGATTTCCCACGCGCCTCCCTTGAAGGTTTTGGGATCAAAATCGTTTTTGGGTTTGATGCCGCCGAACGCGCCGTTTTTGTAGATGTCGGCATAACGCTCGCCGGTGATCGTCCACAACGCCTCCGCGTACCAGTTCTTGATGTCGAGATTGTAATGGCGGGTATTGGTCTTGAAATCCGTGCCCAGCTTCATCCACTCGGATTGCACCTTGAACGGACCGTAGGCGATCACGCCTTCCAGCCCCACGCGGTCGCGGTCTATGGTTTTGAACGGCGTATTGGCAAGCACGGGCGCGCGGAAGAACGTCGCGCCGCGCGCTTCGGTGCGCCCGCTCACGCCTATCGTGCCTTGCGGCTGGTCGCCCTGCGAATAGGATGCGCCCAGATGCAACACCATATCCTTGTCGTCCATCATCTCGGCGAAGTTGGCGGTGACGCGACCGATCACGTCCTTGCCGTCCTCGCGCATATCGGTTTCGACATTTTTGCCGTTGCCGTTGGAAACCGCCAGCGCGTAAGTCACGCCGGTGAACGGCGTGCCGTGCAACATCGCGCCGAGTTCCTTGGTCGGAGAAATCTGGTTCACATAGGAACGTTCCATGAAATCAATGTTGTTGGAACTGGTCAGCTCTTCCAGATTCATCGGCATCTTGAACAGACCGAAACGGAACTGCGCCTCCTTCCACCACGCCACATTGAAATAAGCCACGTCCCACGCCGTATCGCTGACCGACGTGTTGTTGCCAGTCTTGATGTCGGCGCTCAACTCGGCCTCGTAATAATCCTTGAATTTGGTCTTGATTCCGATGCGCGCGCGGCGAATATCGAAGGTGTCGGAAAGATTGCCGGCATTGCCGATGGAATTGCCCGCGCCGACCGGCGCGGCGTTGTTTTTGCCCTCGCTGTAATCGAACGCGCGATAGTCGGCATGAACGCGCCCGTTGATCGCGAAGCTGAACGACTTGTCACCGGATTCAAACACCAAACCATCCTTGAACGAGGTCTTGATCTCGTTCTTCTTCGCCTCCTTCGCCTCACCCTCGCGACGGCTCTTCAACTGATCGCCTTCCTCCGATGTCAACACGCCCTTGGCAATCAGGGTATTGATGATGTCATCAGTGGAATCCGCCAACGCAGGCGCGGCGAAACTCAACAACATGGCGGCAACAATGCCGCGCGTTTTGAAACCTTTCATGTAACGCTCCCTAAATGGTTGTGAAAACGGGAGCATTGTGCGGGGCGAGTATGACAGGCGCGTGACGGGAGTTTTACGGGGGGATGACGAAGGGATTACCTCTCTCTTCTTGCTGTTCTCCCTCTCCTCCCCGCGAGGGCGGGGATTGCGGGAGAGGCCTGTCCTGAGCCTGTCGAAGGAGTTGGGGTGAGGGTATCAAAACAAAAACCGTTCGCCCTGATCCTGAGTTTTATGAAAAAGATTCAGGGCGCATATGCGGGAACAAAATCACATCGCGTATGCTGGGGGAATCGGTCAGCAGCATGACGAGGCGGTCTATGCCGATGCCGCAGCCGCCGGTGGGGGGCATTCCGTATTCCAGCGCGCGGATGTAGTCGGCGTCGTAGTACATCGCTTCGTCGTCGCCCGCTTCCTTCGCTTCCATTTGTTTGCGGAAACGCTCGGCCTGATCTTCCGGGTCGTTGAGTTCGGAAAATCCGTTGGCGATTTCGCGCCCCGTGATGAACAACTCAAATCGCTCGGTGATGCCGGGAACAGTGTCGGAAGCGCGCGCAAGCGGCGAAACTTCGACCGGGTAATCAATGATATAAGTCGGCTCCCACAATTCCGCCTCGGCGGTTTCCTCGAACAGCGCGAGCTGCAATGCGCCGAGGCCGAGGTGCGGCAATGTTTCCACGCCCCATTTCGCCTTGAGTTCGGCGCGAATGAAGGCAGCGTCGGCAAGTTGCGCGTCGCTGTAACGCGGCGCGTATTTTTGTATCGCGCCGACGATGGTGAGGCGACGGAACGGTTGCGCGAGATCAACTTCGCGCCCCTGATAACTCACGGTCGCCGTGCCGCAGGCGGCGATCGCGGCGGCGCGTATGCACTCCTCGGTGAAATCCATGAGCCATTTGTAATCGGTGTAGGCCGCATAAAATTCCATCATCGTAAATTCGGGATTGTGGCGCACGCTCAAACCTTCGTTGCGAAAGTTGCGGTTGATCTCGAACACGCGCTCAAAGCCGCCGACGATGAGACGTTTGAGAAACAACTCCGGCGCGATACGCAAAAACATCCGCATATCGAGCGCATTGTGATGCGTGACAAAAGGCTTGGCCGCCGCGCCGCCGGGAATCGGATGCAGCATCGGCGTTTCAACTTCGAGGAAACGATTGTCCGTCATGAAATTGCGGATCGCGGACACCACGCGACTGCGCGCGGCGAAAGTCTTGCGCGTGTCCTCATTCATAATCAGATCAACATAACGCTGGCGGTAGTTGGTTTCCTGATCGGCCAGTCCGTGAAATTTTTCCGGCAACGGGCGCAGCGATTTGGCGATCAGGCGCAGCGCATCCACGCGCACCGACAACTCGCCGGTTTTTGTTTTGAAAAGCACGCCCTCCGCGCTCAGAATATCGCCCATATCCCATTTTTTGAAAGCGTCGTACAGCTCTTCGCCCACAGCCTCGCGCTGGATGAAAAGCTGGATGCGCGCGCTCGCGTCCTGTACCGTCGCAAAGCTCGCTTTGCCCATCACGCGCTTCAACATCATGCGCCCGGCGACGGCGACGCGGATGTTTTGCGCGTCCAAATCCTCGCCCGGTTTTTCGCCGTGCTCATCATGCAAATCCGCCGCGCGATGCGTCGGATGCGCGTCGTTGGGAAACGCCACGCCCTGCTCGCGCAAGGCTTTAAGCTTGGCGCGGCGCTCGGCGATGACGTGGGATTCGTCCTGTGCGGACAGATTTTCTGGCTCGGTCATTTACACTCCCTGCTTGAGACTTTCGCTGATGAACGGATCGAGATCGCCGTCGAGCACGCCCTGCGTATTGCCGATTTCGACATTGGTACGCAAATCCTTGATGCGTGATTGATCCAGCACGTAGGAACGAATCTGATGCCCCCAACCGATATCGGTTTTGGAATCTTCCAGCGCCTGTTTTTCCTCGTTGCGCTTGCGAAGTTCCAGCGCGTACAACTGCGCCCGCAACATATTCATCGCCTCGTCCTTGTTGCGATGTTGCGAGCGATCGTTCTGGCACTGCACCACCACGCCGGTCGGCAAGTGGGTGATACGCACCGCGGAATCGGTCTTGTTGATGTGCTGCCCGCCCGCGCCGGACGCGCGATAAGTGTCTATGCGAAGATCGGCGGGATTGATGTCAATCTCGATGGAATCATCCACTTCGGGATAAACGAACACGCTCGCAAATGAAGTGTGGCGGCGATTGCCGGAATCGAACGGCGATTTACGCACCAGCCTATGCACGCCGATTTCGGTACGCAAAGTGCCGAACGCATAATCGCCGGAAATCTTGAGGCTCGCGCTTTTGAGACCCGCGACTTCGCCCTCGGATTCCTCCATGACCTCGACCTGAAAACCCTTGCGCTCGCAATACTTGAGATACATCCGCAACAGCATGGAAGCCCAATCCTGCGCCTCGGTTCCGCCGGAACCGGCCTGAATATCGAGGAAGCAATTGTTCGGATCCATCGGGTTGTTGAACATGCGGCGAAATTCCAGCTCAGCGACCTGCGCTTCGATTCTTTCCCCGTCGGCCTGTACCGCGAGCAGCGTATCGTCGTCATTTTCCGCGCGCGCCATCTCGAATAATTCCCGCCCGTCGCGCAACCCGTTATCCACGTCGAGCAGCGTATTGACGATGCCCTCCAGCGCACGCCGCTCACGCCCCAACTCCTGCGCGCGCCTGCTGTCGTTCCATATATCCGGGTCTTCGAGCAGCCCGCTCACTTCCTCAAGACGATGTTGCTTGTTGGCGAAGTCAAAGATACCCCCTGAGCGCGGCACTGCGCTCCGCAAGGTCTGCCAGCTTGTTGGCAATCTGATTGAGTTGTTCGGCTTCCACGTTTGCGCGACTTGCAAAAGGTGGGGATTATACCGCAAGGACGGATGCCGCCCATCAATCCTCTTTCTTCGGATGCACGACCACGGTGCAGGTCATGCCTGCGACCAGGATCAGGTCGTCGGGGATTGCGTCCAGCCGGATTCGTACCGGCACGCGCTGGGCGAGGCGTACCCAGCTGAAGCTGGGGTTTACGTTGGCGAGCAGGCGGGCGTCGGTGGGGTTGTCGCGGTCGGCGATGCCGCGGGCGATGCTTTCGATGTGGCCTTTCAGGACACGGTGGGTTCCGAGCAGGCGGATTTCCGCGGGGTCGCCGATATTGAGAAAGCGCACTTTGTTTTCTTCGAAATAGCCATAGACCCAGAACGAGTTCTGGTCAATGATGGCGAGCCGGGGCGCGCCGACGTTCGCGTAGTCGCCGGGGCGCACGAGCAGGTTGGAAACCCAGCCGTCAACCGGCGAGCGGATTTCGGTGCGTTCCAGATCAAGTTTGGCCTGATCGAGCGCGGCGAGCGCGGCGGTGTATTCGGCGCGTGCGGCGGCGGCGATGGAACCGGCATCTTCGCGGTTTTCGCGCGAGATCACCTGATCGTCGAGTTGCGAGCGGCGCGTGGCCTGGGCGCGGCGCATTTCCAGCGCGAGCCGCGCCTGTTCCACTCTGGCTTGCGCTTCGGCCACCATGCTGTGATAGCGCGCGTTGTCAACGCGGAACAGCACGTCGCCGCGATGCACAAATTGGTTGTCGCGCACCGCGACTTCGGTGACGAGTCCGGCCACGTCGGAGGCGACGTTCACCACGTCCGCGCGCACGCGTCCGTCGCGCGTCCACGGCGAATCCATGTAGCGTTTCCAGAGCATCCAGCCGAGCGTGACGGCGAGCGCGACGATCACGAGCGTGATCGAGATTCTGAGGGTTTGTCGGCCAAGTTTTCCCATACTCATTCCTTCAATAAATCACCAGCCCGAACGCCGAGAACAAAATGCAAAACACGGCGAGCCTGAACAGCGCGGGATACCAGACGTGGCTGTAAACGTCGCGCCGGACGAACACGCGGTCAAGCACGAACATAACGAAAATGGCCGCGAGAAACGCGACCGCCAGCGCGGGCACAAGCGCGTCGAACACGGCGATTTCCAGCGGAATGCTCATGCGTTTTCTCCTGTGGGCGCGGGCGTGCCGGTGAGGATGGATTTCTCGTCCGACAGCGCGCTGTCAATGAAATGCAGCGTGGTCATCAGCCGACCATGCGCCGCGTCGCGCGGCTCGGCATCGTCCAGCGCATGAAAAGCGCGGCGGATTTCCGCGATGGCCGCGAGGCGGTTTTCATGCGATGGTTTTTCGTGCAAACGCGCGACTGCTTCCAGCACCGCCGCGAGTGGTTCGCGCGGCAGGGTCGCGTCGCTTTCCCGCATCTGCTCCCGCAAAAGAATAACCGCATTCCCGATTTCCAGCACGGAAAACAGCCATTCAATGACGACACGATCTTGCGGTTCGGCCAGACGATTCGCGCTGCCGGAGCGTTGCACCAGATCGCGCGCGCCGCTTTCGAGATGGATGCGCCGCAGCGCGAGCGTGTCGCGGCAGGCGGAAACGACCAGCCGACGCAGGGCGCGCGCCGTGCGTTGCCGCAACCAGTCGCTGCTGCCGAGATCAATCAGCCGGTACATCACGCTCGCGAGCAGCACGGCTATGAGCAGGGCGATGGCATCGTTCACAAAGGCCACGGGATCAGCGTTGTAGGCGTGGTTGAAGCCGAGATGCGACAGGCTCACGATGAATATGCCGGAGCCTATCGTGGCGTATTTCGCGTGCGTGGTCACCCATGACGCGATGAGTATGGCGGGCGCGACTGCGAGCGCGAGCATTTCAAAACCCTGCGCGCGCGGCAAAAACATGAAGTTGGTGAGATAGCCGAATATCGTGCCGATCAACGCGCCTATCATGAAATACCAGACGGTGCGCGCGGGCGATGGCCTCGATGCAAACAAGGTGCTGGCAACCACGCCTATCGTGATCGCCTCCAGCCCCGAGCGCCAGTCGAGGGCGATCCAGAATGTCGCCATGATCGCGAGCGCCAATGCGCCGCGCGCGCCTGCGAGCGCCACGGCGAGCGGGTCGAAGTGCATTTTCAAGCGCGGCGGCTCGCCTTCCAATATCTGTTCCCGCGTTGTCGCGCGCGTTTTCGCGAGCGAGGCGTAGGTCGTCGTGTAAACGCGCAGCTCGTCGCTCAGGCGGCGCAGCAGATCAACGCCCGTTTCGAATCCGGGCATGTGGGCATCCGGCGGCAACTGTTGCCGCGCGGCGGCGACGGCGCGATCAAAATCCGCGCAGAATGCCGTCATCTGGTTTTCGATGACGACGGCTTCCTCCTCCGTGCGCGCGCTGCGGCCTTCCAGCGACATCGCGCCGCGCAGCGGTTCATAAATCCGCTGCAACGCGGCAACGACTTCGGGGCGATTGTTTTTTTGCTGACGGCGCATGAGTCGCTCAAAGGCGTGGAAGCTCGTGGAAACTTCGATGAACTCGGCGTTGAGCCGTCCGAGAATCAGCCGATACGCGCGCGAATCGTCGTTTTCGAGCATCGCGGATTCGCGGTAGGATTCCAGACTGAACACATCGCCGATGAAGCGCATGAACGCGGGCTGGAAAGTTTCGCCCCCGGAATCCAGCCGCGTCAGGCGCAACATGTCGGAAAAATCGCCGTAACAGCGGCGCACCGAATCGAGGATGGTATCCCACATGCGCTGCGGCAAAATCAGATCGCTCACCAGCGCGGCGCAGACGAGTCCGATCATGATTTCCGTCACGCGCGAAACGCCGATGTCGAACGCATGTGCCGGATTGACCGTCGCGGGCAGCCCCACGATGCACAGCGTGTAACCGGCCAGCACAAAGGCATATGACTGGAAATTGCGGTAGATCATCGAACCCGCGGTGCAAATGCCTATCCAGATCGCCATGCACACCAGAAACAAAATGCGTTCCTGCGCGAACAGCCCGACGAAAACAAATGACACGAACACGCCGACCAGTGTGCCGAGCAGCCGGTAATAACTCTTGGCGAACACCATGCCGGAACGCGGCATCAGCACGATGGTGACGGTCATCATGGCGGTGCGCGGCTGGTCGAGTTCCAGCATGAGCGAAACCCACGCCGCGAGCAGACACGCGAACAATACCTTGAGCACATGGGCGATCACGGGCGCGTCCGCGTGCAGCCAATCCCTGCCCGCCGCGAGCAGCGCCAGCAGCGGTTTGCTGCGCGGGAGCGACATGACGCTCATGGTTGCGGATTTTCCCCGGCGCCGGATTCAGGCGCGTTCGCGCCGCCGCCCAGCGCGCGCATCAAACCGGCGTGGGCATCCAGCCACTGCGCTTGCGCGTGCGCGAGAAACTCTCGCTGGCGAAACACCACGGCTTGCGCGTCCAGCACATCGCGGTAACTTTTCAGTCCCGCGTGATGAGCTTGCTGCGCCATGCGATATGCTTCCTCCGCGCTTGCCAGCGATTGCCGCGCCTTTTCGCGCTGCGTCGCGCCGGATTGCAACAACACAAGCTGGTCGGAAACCTGCTCCAGCGCGTGAATCATCGTGTCGTTATAATTTTCCACGGCGACATCGTAAGCCGCCGTATCCGCCTCCGCCTCGCTGCGACGGCGACCGGCATCAAACAACGGCAGCGAAACCGCAGGCCCCGCGCCCGCGATCATGGCGGAATCGCTGATGAACTGGCCAAAACCCAGCGCCTGAAAACCGATGAAGGCGAGCAGATTGATGTTGGGATAAAACGCTTTTTTCGCGGCTTCGGCGCGTTGCCCCGCCGCCTCCACGCGCCAGCGGCTCGCCCGCACATCGGGGCGACGGCCTATCAATTCGGCGGGCAACTCGCTTGGCAAACCGACGGACGCATCCAGCTTCAGCGCCGGTCGCGCGATGTCGTCGCCCGCACCCGTCCCCGCGCCGGACAAGGCCGCGAGCTGGTTGCGCTGCAATTGAATCTCCGTCTCCAGCGCCTCCACGCGCGCCTGCGCCACAGGCAACGCGGTCTCTGCCGCGCTGACTTCCATCTGCGTGCCGAGACCGGCTTCCAATTCACGCTTGGCAATTGCGATGCGTTCATTGATTTGATCCAGCGAAGATTGCGCGATGTCGCGCAGCGCGAACGCCTCCGCGAGGCGAATGTAAGTGCGTGCGACGGATGTTTGCAGTTCCAGCCGGACTTGCTGCGTTTCCGCCGCCGCCGCGTGGACATCATCCAGCGCCGCGTTCCAGAGATCCGCCTTTTTCCCCCACAAATCGAGATCGTAGGAAAAAGAAAGCGCGGCCTCATTGTTCCAACTGAAATTTTCCGCCCACGGCGGGGGGATGAATTGCTGCCCCGTAAACCGCTCGCGCGTGCTCGTCGCGTCCGCGCCCACCTCCGGCTGCGTGCTTGCGTGAGCGCCCCGCGCGTAAGCCTCCGCCAGCCGCGCGCGCGCCTGCGCCGCACGCAGTGTGGGGCTGTCCGCCACGGCGCGGGCGATGAGCGCATCCAGTTGCGGATCGCCGTAAACCTGCCACCACTGCTCCGTCGGCCAGGCAACACGCGGCGCGTCGGCGATGTCCTTGCCCGCGTCCAGCGTCTCGGGCGGCGTCACCCGGCTCTGCGGCGCGATGTCCGACAACCCGGCGCACCCGGACAACAACCCGCCCAGCAGAATGGCTGCGAAAACGGGAAAATTTGAATAATTGATTTGCGGCATGATGGTTTCCGCAATCTATGATACGCCGTCTTGGGCGCGGCTTACAGAGGCAGCGATTAGGGATGCGAGACCGAGTGCGTAGGGGCGGGTTTCAAACCCGCCCGACAATAACTTTCAAACTCTTGTTCTCCTGCGTGGCAATTTATCTGTGCGGGCGGGTTTGAAACCCGCCCCTACACCCCGCCCCAGTTTCTCCGCAAAGGTGAGATTTGCGACATGTCCCCGGCATGTACCCCAGCCGCTTTGCACGCATTTTTGCATTTTTGCAAGCGGTATTTTTTCGGTTGCGCGTCATGGGAGGGGTCAACGTTTGTTACAATTTAATCAACGACTCTGATTAGGGATATGCCACCATGTTCAGCGGCCTCATGCCAAAACGCAAAGAGTTTTTCGACTTGTTGATCGCGCATTCGGATCGCGTGGTCGCGGGCGCGAACGCGACTTTGCGGCTGGTCAACCATCTGCAACCGGGGACTTCCGAGGATATTGGCCGATTGGTCAAGGAAGTGGATTTCAATGAAAAAAGCGGCGACAAGATCAAGGCCGAATTGATCGCGCTTTTGCACAAGTCATTCATCACGCCGCTCGACCGCGACGAGATTCACGATCTCACGCTGGAACTCGACAAGATTTTGGGCGCGTTGCGTAATGTCGCCAATGCGGTGGAGATGTACAACATCGCCGAATCTTCCTCCGAGGCGCGCGAGCTGGCGGCGCTGGCGGCGGATTCGTGCATGAGGCTCAACCGCGCGATGATCGCGCTGCCGGACAAGGACAGGCGCAAGGAGATCGTCGCGCTGTGTCAGGAGATTGACGAGCTGGAAACCAAGGGCGACAAGGTGCTGAAAAAGGCCATCACCAAATTGTTCCAGGAATCCGGCGATCCGTGGCTGGCAATGAAGTTGCGCGAATTTTATTTCATGCTGGAATCCGTGCTCGATCGCTGCGAGGATACTGCCAAAACCATAGAAGAAATCCTCATCGAGAATTCATGATGACGGCAGTTCCGTTTGATATCTGGATACTCGGGCTGCTGATCGCGGTCGCGCTGATTTTCGACTTTATGAACGGCTTCCACGACGGCGCCAATTCCATTTCCACCATCGTCGCCACGGGCGCGTTGACGCCGAAGCAGGCGGTACTGTTCGCGGCGTTTTTCAATTTCGCCGCGTTGTGGGTGTTTCATCTGCATGTCGCGGCGACAATAGGTTCGGGCACGGTGGATCCGAACTTCGTTGATTACCGCGTGATCTTCGGCGCGTTGTGCGGCGCGATTTCGTGGAACATCATCACCTGGTATTACGGCATTCCCTCGTCCTCGTCGCACGCGCTCATCGGCGGGCTGGTCGGCGCGACCATCGCCCACGCGGGCGGCATCGCGCCCATCATCTGGCACGGCTTCGGCACGATTCTGGTATTCATCATCGTCTCGCCACTGGTCGGTTATTTGCTGGGCGGATTGCTCATGGTGCTGGTCGCGTGGATATGCCGCAACCGCACGCCGGTGCAGGTCAACCACTGGTTCGACCGTTTGCAACTGCTGGCTTCCGGCGCGTACAGCCTCGCGCACGGCGGCAACGACGCGCAAAAAACCATAGGCATTATCTGGCTCCTGATGATTATTCGCGGCGATGCCACGACCGATGTGGATACCTTGCCGGATGCGGTCGTGTATGCCTGTTATTTCGCGATCGCGGCGGGCACTTATCTGGGCGGCTGGCGCATCGTGAAAACCATGGGGACGAAGATCACCAAACTCAATTCCGTGAGCGGTTCGTGCGCCTCCATGGGCGGCGCGCTCAGTCTCGCGCTGGCCACGTTCGGCGGCATTCCGGTCTCCACCACGCACACCATCGCGGGCGCAATCTTCGGCGTCGGCTCGGCGCGGCGCACGCGTGATGTGCGCTGGGGCGTGGCGATGAATCTCATCGTCGCGTGGGTGCTCACCATCCCCGCGAGCGGCCTGATCGCCGCCGCATTCTGGAAGCTGGGAACTTATATTTTGTAATCCACTCTGATAAAACCTGACTGTCACTGCGCCGTAACAACGACGCGGTAATTTAAAACAAACCTTCTCAAAGGACTACCATGACTACATCCACATCCGTCACCGAAACCGAACTGCAATCCCTTGATGCGTGGTGGCGAGCCTGCAATTATCTCGCGGCGGGCATGATCTATCTGCGCGACAACCCGCTGCTCAAGGAACCGCTCAAACCCGAACATCTGAAAAAACGCCTGCTCGGTCACTGGGGTTCCAGCCCCGGTTTGAGTTTCGTCTATGCCCATTTGAACCGGCTCATCATCAAGCACGATCTTGACGCGATTTTTCTCACCGGCCCCGGACACGGCGCGCCGGGTGTGCTCGCGCCGGTTTATCTCGAAGGAACCTACAGCGAGATTTATCCCGACAAGAGCGAGGACGAAGCCGGACTCAAACGTTTCTTCAAGGAATTTTCCTTCCCCGGCGGCATCGGCAGCCATTGCACGCCGGAAATGCCGGGTTCCATCCACGAAGGCGGCGAGCTGGGCTACAGCGTTTCGCACGCGTTCGGCGCGGCATATGACAATCCCGATCTGCTGGTCACGGTGATGGTCGGCGACGGCGAGGCGGAAACCGGGCCGCTCGCCACCGCGTGGCATTCCAACAAATTTCTCAATCCGATATGCGACGGCGCGGTGTTGCCGGTGCTGCATCTCAACGGTTACAAGATCAACAACCCCACGCTGCTCTCGCGCATTTCGCACGATGAACTCGCCCGATTGTTCGAGGGTTACGGCTGGACGCCGCACTTCGTCGAGGGCGACGATCCGATGACCATGCACCGCGCAATGGCCGAGGTCATGGAGCGTTGCGTGCACGACATCCGCGCCATTCAGCAGGAAGCGCGCAAGAGCGGCAAGGCGATCCGCCCGCGCTGGCCGATGATTGTTTTGCGCTCGCCCAAGGGTTGGACGGGGCCGAAAGAAGTGGACGGCCACAAGGTCGAAGGTTTTTGGCGCGCGCATCAGGTTCCGCTCGCGGGCGTGGCCGAAAATCCGCAGCATCTCGCGCAGTTGCAGGATTGGCTCAAGAGCTATCGCCCGCAGGAATTGTTCGACGCGCAAGGCCGCTTGATGCCCGCATTGAAGGCGCTCGCGCCCAAAGGCAACCGCCGCATGAGCGCGAATCCCCATGCCAACGGCGGGCTGTTACGCAAGCCGCTTTCCATGCCGGATTTCCGCGATTACGCGGTCAAACTCGAAGGCCGCGGCAAGACGATGGAAGGCAACACCCGCCCGCTCGGTCAGTTGTTGCGCGACGTGATGGCGGCCAACATGGACAGGTTCCGCGTGTTCGGGCCGGATGAGACGACTTCCAACAAACTCGACGACGTGTATCAGGCCAGCAAAAAAACCTGGATGGCCGACATGCTGCCGGAAGACGCGGACGGCGGACAACTCGCGGCTGACGGTCGCGTCATGGAAATGCTGTCCGAACACACGCTGGAAGGCTGGCTCGAAGGTTATCTGCTCACCGGGCGGCACGGCTTCTTTTCGACTTATGAAGCCTTTGTGCATGTCATTGATTCGATGTTCAACCAGCACGCGAAATGGCTGGAAAGCAGCCGCAGCATTCCCTGGCGCGATCCGGTCGCGTCGCTCAATCTGCTGATTACCTCGACCGTGTGGCGGCAGGATCACAACGGTTTCAGCCATCAGGATCCCGGCTTTCTCGATGTGGTGGTCAACAAAAGTCCCAACGTGACGCGCATTTATCTGCCGCCGGATGCGAACTGTCTGTTGAGCGTCGCCGATCATTGTCTGAAGAGCACCGACTACATCAACGTCATCGTCTCCGACAAGCAAAAACATCTGCAATATCTCGACATGGACGCGGCGATCCGCCATTGTACCAAGGGCATAGACATCTGGCCGTGGGCGAGCAACGACGAAGGCGCGGAGCCGGATGCGGTGATCGCGTCGGCGGGCGATGTGGCGACGCAGGAGGCGCTCGCCGCCGTCGCGCTGTTGCGCGCGCATATTCCCGATGTGAAATTGCGCTTCGTCAATGTGGTGGATTTGTACAAGCTCACGCCCGACAGCCAGCACCCGCACGGCCTGAGCGACGCGGATTTCGACAGCCTGTTCACGCTCGACAAACCTGTGATTTTCAATTTCCACGGCTATCCCTATCTCATCCACCGTCTTGCTTACCGTCGCAACAACCACGACAACATGCATGTGCGCGGCTACAAGGAAAAAGGCAACATCAACACGCCGCTGGAACTGGCGATCAACAATCAGGTGGACAGATTCAGCCTCGCCATTGACGTGATAGACCGCGTGCCGCGCCTCAAGGTCGCCGCCGCGCATGTCAAGGAACGCCTGCGCGACATGCAGATGGAATGCAAGGCGTATGCGTGGGAACACGGCGTGGACATGCCGGAGGTGGACGGCTGGAAGTGGCCGTTTTGAATAACATCCTCACCATCAACAGCGGCTCGTCCAGCCTTAAGGCCAGCCTTTTTCTCGCCGACGGAACGCGGCGCGATTTCCGCTACGACCACATCGGCCACGGCTTTCCGCACGATCACGACGAAGCCTTCGCCACGCTGCTGAATGATTTGGGCGATGCGCAACCGCGCGCCATCGGCCATCGTTTTGTGCACGGCGGAGAGATCGCCGACACCGCGCGCCTGTACGACGAAACCGAACGCGAACGGCTCAAAAACATCACCCATCTCGCCCCGCTCCACATGCCCGGCAATCTGCTCGGCGCGGAACTCGGCGCGCGCCATTTCAACGTGCCGCAAGTCGTCTGTTTCGACACCGCGTTCCACGCCACCCTGCCGGAAATCGCATGGCGGCTGCCCATCCCCGACGAATGCAACATGCGGCGCTACGGCTTTCACGGCATCAACTACGCGCACATCGCGCGGCGGCTCCCGCACATTCTGGGCGACGCCGCGCAAGGCCGCATCGTTGTCGCCCACCTCGGCAACGGCGCGAGCTTGTGCCTCATGGAAAATCTGCGATCGGTGGACACCAGCATGGGCTACACGCCCGCAGGCGGCATTCCCATGGGCACGCGCAGCGGCGACCTCGACCCCGGCGTGGTGCTCGAACTCGCCAAACGCATGGATGCCGACGCGCTCGCCGACACCATTTACCAACGCATGGGCTTGTGGGCGCTGTCGGGCGGCGAAGACAACGAAATGTCCGCGCTGCTGCAAAGCACACGTCCGCAAGCGCGTTTCGCGGTCGAATATTTCGCGCGGCAGGTACGCGCGCAAATCGGCGCCTACGCCGCCAAAGCGGGCGGGCTGGACGGCATCGTCTTCACCGGCGGCATAGGCGAACACGCCGCCCCCGTGCGCGCAATGATCTGCGACCCGCTGGAATTTCTCGGCTTCACGCTCGACCACCCCGCCAACGAAAAAAACCGGGAACAAATCTCGACAAAAAATTCCCGCCCCATCCTCATCATCCCCGCCGACGAAGAAGCCGAAATCGCGCGATTGACGGCAGAGTTGATCCCCCTGCGGTAAGATCGGAATGTAGGGGCGGGGTTTAAACCCGCCCACATCTTTTATCAGCGGACGGGTGGATAAACCGCGAAGCAGTACAATCCCCCGTTTTTGTTTGATTGAAGTTGGTTATGTTGGATGGCGGCCTGCCTTGCTTATGGGAGAGGTGTAAGAGTAGGGGCAGGTTTCAAACCTGCCCGCGCAGGCGGCGGAGAAAATCCGGGCGGGTTTGAAACCCGCCCCTACAACCGCATCTCTCCGCAAAAGCGGGGATTCACATCCGCCCACCTCACCCCAACAACACCAACCCCCACACTACCGCGAGATTGAGCAGGCTGATGAATACCGCTGCGCTGCCGATGTCTTTGGCGCGTTTGGCGAGTTCGTGTTTTTCGGGCGAGATGCGATCCACCACGGCTTCGATTGCGGAGTTGATGAGTTCCGTCAGCATCACGAGCAGCATACTGCCTATCATCAGCACGCGGGAAATCGCGTCGGGTTTGAGCCAGAGCGCGAG
>JAITWS010000056.1 GCA_031285185.1 Methylobacillus sp. | reverse complement strand
ACGCTGCTCGAAGCCATCGCGCTGGTGGTGCTCATCATGTTCGTGTTTTTGCAGGAATGGCGCGCGACGCTGATTCCCGCGATCGCGGTTCCGGTCGTGCTGCTCGGCACCTTCGGCGTGCTCGCGGCCTTCGGCTACACCATCAACACGCTCACCATGTTCGCGCTTGTGCTCGCCATCGGGCTGCTGGTGGACGATGCCATTGTCGTGGTCGAAAACGTCGAGCGCGTGATGCGCGAGGAAAAACTGCCGCCCAAGGCGGCGACGCGCCGCTCCATGGACGAGATCACCGGCGCGCTGGTCGGCATCGCGATGGTGTTGTCGGCGGTGTTCATCCCGATGGCATTTTTCGGCGGCTCCACCGGCGTGATCTACCGCCAGTTTTCCATCACCATCGTTTCCGCGATGCTGCTTTCCGTGCTGGTCGCGCTCGTGCTCACGCCGGCCTTGTGCGCCACGCTGCTCAAACCGGCGGACGATCATCATCCGCATCAACGGCGCGGATTCTTCGGCTGGTTCAACCGCAATTTCGACCGCGCTTCGGGCGCGTACCAATCCACGGTGCGCGGCATTGTCACGCGCAAATTCGTCGCGCTTTTGGTGTATGGCAGCATTGCCGCGATGCTCGCGCTGCTGTTCCACCGTTTGCCGACTTCCTTTCTGCCGGACGAAGATCAGGGCATCCTCATGGCGCAGGTGCAATTGCCGGTGGGCGCGACGGATTACCGCACGCGGCAGGCCATGCAGCAGGTGGAAGAATACTTTCTCAAAAAAACCGACGTGGTCGAATCCATCGTCACCATCATAGGCTCGGGGCAAAGCGGCAACAGCCAAAACGTGGGACGCGCCTTCATCAAATTGCGCGATTGGTCGCAGCGAACCGACCCCGCCAAAAGCGCCGCCACGATTGTGATGCAGGCGAACCGCGATCTGGCCGTGATCCGCGATGCCCGGGCATTTGTGATGCAACCGCCCAGCGTGCGCGGCCTCGGCCAGAGCGCGGGTTTCACGATGGAACTGCGCGATCTCGGCGGCAAGGGACACGAGGTGCTTATGGCAGCGCGCAACCAGTTTCTGGAACTTGCGCGGAAAGACCCGCGCCTTGATCCCAACAAGGCGCGCGCCACCGGACTCGACGACACGCCGCAATTCCAGATCGTCATTGACGACGAAAAAGCGGGCGCGTTCAAGCTCGCCACCGAGGCGGTCAACAGCACCTTGTCGCTCGCGATGGGCGGCAATTACGTCAACGACTTCGTGCACAATGGCCGCGTGAAAAAAGTTTATGTGCAAGCCGACGCGCCCTTCCGCATGGCGCCGGAAAACATCGGCCAGTGGTACGCGCGCAACGGCAACGGCGAAATGGTTCCGTTCTCGATGTTCTCCAGCAACCACTGGACATACGGCTCGCCGCTGCTGGAACGCTTCAACGGCATCTCCGCGGTGGAAATCGTCGGCGAAGCCGCGCCCGGCATCAGCTCCGGCGACGCGATGAACATCGTCGAGGAAATCGTGAAGGAATTGCCGGAAGGCTTCGGCGTGGACTGGACGCAAGCCTCGTATCAGGAGCGTCTCTCCGGCTCGCAAGCGCCGCTGTTGTACGCGATCTCCATTCTGTTCGTGTTCCTCTGCCTCGCCGCGCTGTACGAAAGCTGGGCGGTTCCGTTCTCGGTCATCCTCATCGTGCCGCTCGGCATTGTCGGCGCTGTGCTCGCGACCATGTTGCGCGGCATGTCGGCGGATGTTTATTTTCAGGTCGGCCTGCTCACCACGGTTGGACTCGCGGCCAAGAACGCGATTTTGATTGTGGAATTTGCCAAGCAATTGCAGGAACAGGGCAAATCGCTCATGGACGCAACCATGCAGGCGGTGCGCCAGCGGCTGCGCCCCATACTCATGACCTCGCTCGCATTCCTGTTCGGCGTGTTGCCGCTCGCGCTCTCCACCGGCGCGGGCGCGGCCAGTCGCCGCGCGATCGGAACCGGCGTGCTGGGCGGCATGTTGACCGCGACCGTGCTCGGAATTTTCTTCGTGCCACTGTTTTATGTGCTGATACGCACGATTTTTCCGTACAAACCGGATAACGAACAGGCGCCGACCGCACCATGAACAAAACCCTGATTTCCCTGGCATTGGCAACGGCGCTCGCCGGTTGCGCCTCGATGGCGCCCGACTATGAGCGCCCGCAAGCGCCCGTCGCGGATACATGGGGCGTGGATGCGAAACCGGGCGAACGCGATGTGACCGACATCGGCTGGCGCGAATTTTTCGTTGACGAAAAATTGCGAAAACTCGTGGAACTCGCGCTCGCCAACAACCGCGATCTGCGCGTCGCCGCGCTCAACATCGAACAGGCGCGCGCGCAATACCGCATCCGGCGTTCCGACCTGTATCCCACGGTGACGGCGGGCGGCAGCGCGGCGAGCCAGCGCAATTCGCGCGACACCGGCAACAGCAACAGCGGAACCACGCACATCTACACCGCAAGCATCGGACTCAGCGCCTACGAACTCGATTTCTTCGGGCGCATACGCAGCCTCAACGAACAGGCGCTGCAACTTTATTTCGCCACCGAAGAAGCCCGTCGCGCGGCGCAGATCACGCTCGTAGCCGAAATCGCCAACGCCTGGCTCACGCTCGCCGCAGATCGCGAGCATCTGCGGCTCGCACAGGAAACTTACGCGAGCCAGCAACAATCCTGGGAAATGACCAACAGCCGTTTCTCGCTCGGCATCGCCTCCGCGCTGGACGTGCGGCAGGCGCAGACCACACTGGATACCGCGCGGCTCGATGTCGCGCGTTACACCACGCTCATCCGTCAGGACGAAAACGCGCTCACGCTGCTGCTCGGCGCGCCGCTGCCGGAAGAATTGAAACCGCAGAACGGCATGACGGAAATCACCGCGCTCGCCGATCTCCCCGCCGGATTGCCATCGCAAGTGCTGCAAAAACGCCCCGACGTGTTGCAGGCGGAACGCCAACTCATGGCCGCCAACGCCAATATCGGCGCGGCGCGCGCGGCCTTCTTCCCGACCATTTCGCTGACCGCCTCGGTCGGCAGCGCGAGCAGTGAATTATCCAACCTGTTCGGCGCGGGCACGGGATTCTGGACATTCATTCCGCAAATCACCGTGCCGATTTTCACTGCCGGACGCAACAAAGCCAATCTGGAAGTCGCGGAGTTGCAGAAGGAAATCAACATCGCGCAATACGAGAAAACCATACAAACCGCCTTCCGCGAAGTCGCCGACGCGCTTGCGCTGAAAGCCACCGTGGACGAACAACTCGCCGCGCAAAAATCGCTGGTCGCCGCCACCGACGCCAGCTACCAACTCGCGCAAGCACGCTTCCAAAACGGCATAGACAACTACCTCACCGTGCTCGATTCCCAACGCGCGATGTACGCCTCGCAACAAAACCTCATCACCCTGCGCCTCCTGATGTTGAGCAACCAGATAACGCTGTACAGCGTGCTGGGTGGCGGCTGGAAGGAATGAAGCGGAAGGGAATCCGAGGTCAGCGTATCGCCGCGCAAGCGGTGCCAAAACCCAATACCGTCAGTGTGGCGCGGCGATCCAGCCAGGGTTTGAATGCGCGGATTTCGCAGTCGGCTTGGGGCGTGGGCGCATCCGATTTTTTGCTTTCGATCAGCAGCAGAAAGCCCGGTGTGGTTGCGCGTGTTTTTTCCAGTTCGGTTTTGTCCAGCAGGGGGATCGCGTGGTTTGCGTAGTAGATCGCGCGTTCGTCCAGACGTTCGTAGGCGTAGAGCGGCGTTGCGCGGATGCTGTCCGCCCATTGCGCGAAGGACGGTAGCGCCGTGTGGCGGTAATCAAACACGCGCGCTTCGGCGAAGGCGTAAAAACTTGCGTATCCGAACGGCATGAGCAGGCCGAGCGCGATGAGTGTTTTTCGCAGCGCGGGTCGCGCGGTTTCCATGAGTTCGCCCAGACGTTTGCCGAACAGCAGCGCGATGAGAGGATAGGCGGGCAGCAGATATTTGGCGTGTTTGTTGCTGAACGCGGTGAAGATGAGGAGCGGAACCAAAATCGCCACGAGCGGCGCGATGATTTTCCGGTCGGGTTTCCAGCGTTTCCAGACCGCGAACGGCGCGATGAACAAGAGCAGGCTGGCGGGGAAAAAGTCGGCGAGTATCCACAGAAAATAGTTGTAAAACGGTTTCGCGTCGCTGCCGCCGACCTTGTTCACGATGTCGCGTTGCAGCGTGGCGTGCCAGATGTCGAAGCCCAGTTGCGCGCTGACGGCGAGAAACCACGCGCTGCCGACCAGCAGCAATATCGCCCAGCCCACGGGGTCGCGCAATGCTTGCCACGCGCGGGTTTCGCGATAGGCGAGCGCATACGCGATGAGCGGCAGCGTGACGAATATCAGCGCGAGCGGACCTTTGGCGAGCACGGCGAGGCCGAGCAGAAAATAACTCAACAGCAACCAGCGTCGCCCAGCTTGTTCCTGTATGTAATGCAGCGCGGCGAGCAGTGCGGTCAGGCATAGCGCGGTCAGCAGCATTTCGATTTCGGCGCGACGCGCGAACATCGCGAAGGTGGTGTTGGCGATCAGCACTTGCGCGGTGAACAGCGCCGCCCACGCGCCGAAGCGTCGCAGCGCGTAACGATATACCGCGAACACGGCGATCAGCGCCGCGAGCGCGGACGGCAAGCGCACCGACCATTCGTTGACCTGCCCGAGCACATGCGACGCGGCGGTGGTCAGCCAATAAAGCAGCGGCGGTTTGGCGATGTAAAGTTCGCCGTTGAGTTGCGGCAGCAGCCAGTCGCCACCCGCGAACATTGCTTGCGTGGGAATCGCGCGACGCGCTTCGTTGAATGTCAGCAACGGAATCGCGCCCAGCCCCCAGAAAAAAACCGCGAGGCCGAGCAGCAAGGTCAGCCAGAGCAGCAGTTTGGGTGGCTCCCGTTTTATCATCGGCGGACGGCTTTCAGGCACGCGGAAGGCCTGTCAACGCAGGCGCGCAGCAGAACGAACGATGAGAGAAGGTGCGGCTGGGTGTCGAAAAAATTCACTTCGAGCGATTTCGCGTCGGCATAAACTCTGGCGAAGCCGTAGTCCGAGCGGGCAAATTTCAGGTCGGGCGATTTTCCGCGCATTTCGTAAGTTTCGGCGCCGCCCGCGCCGTTGATGACATAGACCGGCTCATTGCCGCGCGCGATGAGTTGCTGGTTGTGATCGTGTCCCGAAAGGTAGAGATCAACATGCGCGTCCATGAGCGCAGCGGCGATGATGCCTGCGCGCTCGCTGAATTCGGCGGCTTCTTCGGGGTGTTTGTATTTTCCATAACTGTGCATGGGATGATGCCCGGCGACGATTTTCCAGATCGGGCTGTGATCGTCATTCGGGAAATTGTCGCGGATGAAATCGGCCTCTTTTTTGAGGTCATCCATCGAAAGATTGGTGTTGAGGAACACCATGCGTATCAGAGGCCTACCGCCGACATTGCCGAAATCCATCGCGTAATAATCCGCTGGCATACGCCAGCGCCCCGACCCCAAGTGACGACGGGCATATTCGATCTCGACATTTTTGCCGTCCACCGATTCCGGGTCGTGGTTGCCGAGAATGGCATAGAACGGCATTGAGTTCAGATATTTTCCCGAATAGACATATTCGAAATTCCATTTCCATGACGCGCTGTCCAGCGTCAGCGGTTTGACATTGTAAAAGTTGTCGCCGAGCAGGGCGACAAAATCGGGGTCGCCATCTTTTTCCGCCTGCTTTTCCATCGCCCTGGCGACCCACCATTGGTTGATGCTGCTACCCTGATCGCCCAGCGCGTAAAAGGTGATGTTGTCTGCCGCCGCAATATCGGGCGGGACGCGCGGAATGGATGGATGCGTGTAGAAATAAAGACCAGCCGCCGCCGCAAGGACGAACGCCATCATTGCCAGAAAAGAAATTTTCAGTGTTCGCGCCACGTCAGAGATTTTCCTGCTCGGCATCCAGTTTTTTGCCGCGATGAATCAGCATGAGATTGCGCGCGTAAACCAGCGTGCCGGGCAACTGGCCGAGAATGATGACCGGCTCGGCTTTGTGAATGCCGTAGGCCAGCACGATGAGGCCGCCCGCGAGACTCAGATACCAGAAGCTGACCGGAATGATGCTTTTTTGGTGGCGCTCGCTGTGTATCCATTGCACGATGAAACGCATCATGAACATGGTCTGGCCGATCAGCCCGACGGCGAGCCAGATGATGTCGCCGGTGCTGAGTCCGGTGATATAGGTATGCCATTTGAGCATCAGCGCATCAAGCATGTTTATTGCTCCTCGCTCACTTCGGGGCGTTTCGCGCGGCGCAACAGCCAGAACACGCCGGCGAGATCAACGATGCCCGCGAGCAAACGGTCTATCGTGCCGTAGTTGGAAGCGCCGCGATTGCGCGGGCGATGATTGACCGGAACCGAAACCACGCGCCAGCCGGCACGCTGCGCGAGCGCGGGCAAAAATCGGTGCATGTGATCGAAATACGGAAAATCAAGAAACACATCGCGGCGGAACAATTTCAATCCGCAGCCGGTATCCGGCGTGCTGTCGCGCAAAATGCGCGAACGTATGCCGTTGGCGATCACGGAGGAAGCGCGCTTGATCCACACATCGCGCCGCGCGTGCCGCCGATTGCCGCCCACGAGCGCGACGCCGGGTTCGAGCGCCGCGATGAGTTTGGGAATATCGGCGGGATCGTTCTGCCCATCGCCGTCCAGCGTGGCGACCCAATCGCCGCGCGCCGCCTTGACACCGCTACGCACCGCCGTGCTTTGGCCGCACGCGCGGGCGTGATGAATCACGCGCAATTCGGGATATTCGGATTTCAACGCAAGCAACTCCGCCGCCGTGTCATCCGTGCTGCCGTCGTTGACGCAGACAATTTCATACTCGGTCTTCCCGCGCAACGCCGCGCGGATTTCCTCGATAAGCGGGCGGACGTTGCCCGACTCGTTGTGCATGGGAATGACGACGGAAAGAAAACGGGGCGCGCTATCCGCGCCAAAAGATGTGGTTGCAATCATATCGTTATATAAAAGCAGGGATTATGCCAAGTGCGCCCTCGGCCTGCCACGGCTCCAAGCGCATGAATTTAAAGGCTCTAATTATACATTGCGCGGCGCATGTGTTTCGGATGCCGCAAAAATTGCGTGAGACGGACGAAGGTTCATGCAAATTTTGCGTTTTGGCGCATTTTTGATTTATTCACCCCCTCACTCGTGAACGAGGGAATCGCTGGTGTTCCCCCTCTCCTCTCCGTGAAGGCAAAGCACGGCGAAGTTCTCCCTCTCCACTCTCGAGAGCTGTGGAAGTTCTCCCTCTCCCACTCGTGGGAGAGGGTTGGGGTGAGGGTGGGGGTTAAATGTCATTATTTGAACAAAAGAACCGGCAGGTTTAATTCCTCCTCGGTGGGGCAACGAGGGGCGGGTTTGAAACCCGCCCTAAATACTCCGTTCGTCCTGAGCTTGTCGAAGGATGGACGGAACGTTTGAGCGGAAGTTATTCACCCTTCGACAAGCTCAGGGCGAACGGGTTTTTATCTGCCCCCTCTCCCCCACCCCTCTCCCACAAGGGGCGAGGGGATTTTGCCGTCTCCCTCTCCCACTCGTGGGAGAGGGTTGGGGTGAGGGTTCCACTCAAAAAATGCCCGAATGTACAAGTCCAACTCTTTTTTATGAATTAATGTTGCGGTGCGTTTCTCGGCTCTCCGGGAAGCGCCTATTCTTTTTATATCTTCTGAAAGGGAATCACCGTGAACAAAACCAGTTTCAAAAAGATTTTCAGCAAGCGTTTAAATGCGCTTGTGGCCGTTGGGGAAAACGCCAAGGCGGACGGCAAGGCACCGGGCGCGGCGAGCAGTGTTACCCCCCCCCCTTAAAAATCAATGACTTAGCGGTTGTTTCGCCGTTCACGGCGCTGGCTCTTTCTCTCCTTCTTACTCATCCCCTTTCTGTTTCCGCGCAATCTTTGCCTGCCGGCGGTGTTGTCGCAGGCGGTCAAATTTCCATCGGCTCACCGACAGATAATTCGCTGACGATCACGCAAACTTCGCAGCGTGGCGCGATTAACTGGAATACGTTCAATATCGGAACCGGCAACACCGTTCAATTCGTTCAGCCGAATAGTTCGTCCATCACACTCAATAGAGTGGTGGGCGGAGTGCCTTCCAACATTCAAGGCGCATTGCTTGCTAATGGACAAATCATTATTCAGAACGCGAACGGAGTTTTGTTTAGCGGCGGGTCTGTGATTAACGTTAACTCTTTGCTCGTTACCACTAAAAATGTCAATGTTGACCAGTTT
>JAITWS010000127.1 GCA_031285185.1 Methylobacillus sp. | reverse complement strand
TTCCCATTGTTCCGATGCGATTTCGATGCGACCGCTAGTCGTTGCGAAGTCGCCGTTTGCGAAGGGGTTGATCTTTTCAGGCCGCCATTCGATCGTGCCTTTGCGCGCCAATTCGGTGTAGAGGATGGGGCTGCCGATTTGGGTCAGGAGGTCGGCGAGCAGCGACGCATCGGACGCATGAAGTTCCGGTTCGTCAAAGCCGATCGCCGCGGCCAGTCGCCGGAAAATTTCCTGATTGGGCAGGCTCTCACCCAAGGGCGCGACCACCTGCGTTTGCGCGGAGAGCGTGTAATCGAAATAGGGCAGCAGCAAATCGTCGAACTCAAGAAAAGAGGCTGCTGGGAGCACATAATCCGCGTAGCGGGTGGTGTCCGTGGGAAAAATATCCAGCGCGACATGAAACAGGTCTTCGCGTTTGAGCGCTTCGCGCAACCTGTTTTGCTCAGGGCTGGAGGCTGCGATGTTGTTGTTCCATGTGAAAAGCGCGCTGGATTTGCGCGGATTTTCGAGCGCGCCCGCGAGATCCATGTGGCTGATGGCGGCGGGATGTTTGCTCGCGGGGCGCAGGTGCGCCGCGGTGAGCCAGTCCATATCAACGCCGCGCGCCGCCGCGCCGTTGAGATACAACAAACCCGTTCCGATCCGCCCCATGTTTCCCGTAGCCGCAGGCAACAAGCCGACGCTGCGAACGATATTGCCCGCATTGATTTGCCGTTGCCCGCCTTGCCCCAGCCACAACAATGATTTTCCCGCGCCATACCAGCGCGCGGCCTGCTCAATGGCGGCGCGGGGAACGCCTGTTATCTTCGCGGCGGAATCGAGATCAAGCGCGGCGATGTCGGCGACGACCTCATCCCAGCCCAGTGTGTGACGCGCCAAAAATTCCTCATCCAAAAGTTGGTCGCGCCGCATCACATGCAAAAGCGCAAACGCCAACAGTGCATCGGTTCCGGGGCGCAGTTGCAGATGAAGATCGGCCATCGCGGCGGATTCGTGGCGGATCGGATCAACCACAATCAGTTTGGCGTTCCTGCGTACCTCCGGCAGCCAGTGCTTGTGAATGTGCGGCGCGCTGGCGGAAGGGTTCGCGCCCCAGATGAGCAGACAATCCGTATCCGTGCCCGCGCGCGGGTCAAAGCCGGTCACCGAACTGCCGAACATCATGCGAAGCGCATCGTGTCCCGCCTTGTTGCAAACCGTGTCGGGATCAATCTCCGTCGCGCCCAGACGATTGAAAAAACGGTTGGGAAAATTCCCCGCGATCAGGGAACAAATGCCGGTATAGTGCGTTTGCAAAATGCTCTGCGCGCCGTGGGTCGCCGCGATGGTTTTGAGCCGCGCGGCAATGTCGCGCAAGGCATCATCCCAAGTCACCGGCACGAACTGCGCCGACCCTTTCGCCCCCGCGCGCTTCAACGGATGCGTGAGACGCGCATCGGGATTCAGCCATACCCCGTTGTAAGCCAGCGCGCACTTTCCGCAAAGCGCGCCGCGCGCGCGATGATGCTCCGCGTCGCCGCGAATTTTTGAAATGCGCCCATCACGCACAGTAGCGACGATGCCGCAGGAGTCATAACAATCGCGCGGACAAGTGGTGCGAACGGTTTTATTTTCAGCTTCGGACATGCGAGACTCCTCATCACTGATACGGATTCGGCAAGTGAACCACCCGCATCGCAGAGAATCGGACGCGGCATTCCCGGCTCAAACTTGAATTGCCGAAAACAGCATACTCCTCACGTTGGCAGGCGGGACATACCACTTTCGGGGTATGGAGTGATCGGCGATGGTTAAAGGAAAGAGCGGCACATTGTCCGCAAGCTACGCGCCGGAACAACTCAAAGCATCGCTACCCGGCTGACTTGATTAACACCCGCGCGGCTTGCTTTGCGTATTCCAGATCGGCGCTGTTTTTCGATAATTGTTGGGACAGCACCGCGCCTTCGATCAGCATCGCCAGTTGCATTCCAAGCGCTTCTGGCGCGCGTATTCCTGCTTGTCTGGCCAGGTCGGTGATGTAATCACGAAATTCCGCCGAAAGCTCGGCGGAAAGCTGGTTCACGGCGCTTTCGGGTTGCGGAAATTCCACGCTGGCCTCAATGAAAGCCAGTCCGCTGAATTGCGGGGTTGCCATCCATTCCTCCACCGCGTCGAACAGCAATTGCAGTTTTTTGGCCGGAGTGCGCGCGCCGGTGTCGAGCCGGTTGCCGAGCCATGCGCCAAATTCCCGGCTGCGTTGCCGGATGACTTCGAGGATCAGGTCTTCCTTGGCCGGGAAATATTTATACAGCGTCATCTTGGCGATTCCGGCTTCGGCGACGATGGTGTCCACCCCGGTCGCGTTGATCCCGTTGTTTTGAAACAACCGCGAGGCGGCGGTCAGTATGCGTTCCCGCATGTCACTTGCCATGATTTTTACATCCATAAAAAAACGTTGCATCAGACTATACAGGTCTGTATATTAGACAGGTCTGTATATCTGGTTTGATGATCTCACAACAACCTTGCCATGTCCATGAAATTGAATGTTTGCGTCATGCGTCGTCATGCGCCCAACCCGCATTCATGCGGCAATGGCGGCGGTTTGGAGATTGCGTCGAAACTGGAACAGACGCTGGCCGAGCGCGGGTTGTCGGTTCCGGTGGAGCGGATAGCCTGTTTCGGATTGTGCCTGAAAGGGCCGAATGTCCGGCTTCTTCCGCAAGGGAGATTCTGGCATGAGGTCAAGCCGGGCGATGCGGAGGAGATCGTGGCGGCATTGCCGCCGTGCGATTCATAAATAATCTGGAGGAGAAACAACATGGAAATTAATCTGAAAATGGGCGCGTTGCTGATTTTCTGTTCGCTGATCTGCGCCTTGCTGGGGACGTTCGCGCGCTGGTTCCCGATCAAAGGTCTGGATGGCGGGTTTATCAAGGATTACGGGCTGCTCATCAAAGCGCATATTGATTATGTCTTGATGGCTATGCTCAATTTTTTGATCTATGTCGTCGCCAAGGCCGGAGACATCACATTTCCCGTTGAAGCGTGCTGGCTGATCGCCATCGGCGGATTTACCAATCCGACAGTGTTCACGATTGCAATGCTCAAGCCGGATTTCTGGCAATTCATGTGGGCGAAAATTTATACTGCGGCCACGTTCGCGCTTTCCACCATCGGCTTTGCCTGGGCGGGCTGGGTGATGCTCAACGTGTGATTTACAGCAGCATCGCGGCGGGTGCGTAAGAGCAACTGATTTGCTGATAAAGTCGGCTGACTTCTTCGAGATCGGCGGTGGCCGTATTCAGTTTTTCGATATTGACGACACCTTCCAGAAACATGGCGCGTTGCGAAGCCGCCATCATGAGCGCCTGCGGGTACGAGCATTGCCCGGAACGCAGGCGCTCATGCATCTGGTAGATGGCGGACAGAAGATCGGGGCGGAATGTGATCGCCACTTCGACCGGACGCGGGGCGGCCTCAATCCGCGCTGTGGAAATGGGCGGCGGAGTCGGGCTGGAATGCGGAATGAAAAACAGGCCGGTCAGCAACACGGCAAAAGCAACAGAGGCCGCAGCCAAAACGCGGGGAGCGGTAATTCGCGCCGGTTTGGACGCGGCGAGCAAGCCGGCGGCGGCATTCCCGGCTTGTGTCATGGCCTGACATCCGGGATTGCGGAGTTCGGCATTCAACGCGCCGATCAGAATAAAGCTCAACTGGGCGGCAAGTTTTTCAGGCTCGTTGAATCCGGCATCCGCAACCAGCGAGCGCAGAAGGGCAGCAAGCGCGCGATGGCTTTCGCCGTCGAAATCGGCAGCAAGAAGTTGCGCGCGCAGACCCGGCGCATCCAGCCAATCCTGCAAAATGGAGAACAGGGCGATAATGCGCGCCATCGGCGTCGCGGCGGATTTCATGACCATGCGGCGCAACCAGCCTGATGTGATGATTTGCATTGTTGATTCCGGGAAGCGGTTATGGCTTCCATTCTAATTGTTATGGAGAACTTATGGTTACGATAGGCATGAATTATCACGTCATCCCCGGCAAGGAGAGCCAGTTTGAGCGCGCGTTTCAAGGCGTGGCAAACGCGCTTGCAAAAGCCGAAGGGCACGACTTTTCAAAACTTTACCGCGATTGCGACGAGCCTGGAAAATATCTCATCATCTCCCAATGGAAAGACGAGGCCGCCTATCGCGCATTCATCGCTTCCGAGGCATTCCGCAACGTGACCAACTGGGGCGCAAGCGAAATTCTCATGGGGCGACCCAGCCATCAAGTTTATTGAAGGGCGCGATACGGGCGGCTGATTACGCCGCGCCGAAACAACTCAAAACATTACCGTCACGCTGGTGTTGATTGAGCGACCCCAGCCCGGCACGGAGGTTCCGTGTTGGGGGGCGGTGGCGCCGGAGGCCATGGTGTCGCCTTGGCCGAGGTAGGCTCCGCCGAGCGGGTTGGCGTAGTGTTTGTCGAGCAGGTTTTCGATGCCGAAGTCGAGGCGGACTTGTTTCCATGCGTAGCTGCTGGTGAAGTTGAGCAGCGCGTAGCCGCCGGTTTGCAGCTCTTTGCGCGTGGCTTGCACTCTGGTTTTCGCACTCACCATTTTTGTTTCCAGGCGGTTGCTCCAGTTGCCGAGGCGGTGTTCCAGCGCGAGCGTCGCGTTGGTTGGCATGATGTTGTAGAGGTCGTCGCCGGTGGTGATGTTTTTGCCGCGCGTGACGTTGAGCAGGCCGGTGGCGCTGAATGCACCCAGCGAATCCACGCTGCCGAGCGCGAGTCTGCCCGAAATATCCACGCCGTAGAGCCGCGCGTTTTGGTTGGCGAGGCTGAGGTTGACGAAGCCGTCGCCGCGTGTCGGGCAGGTTGCGTAAATTTGCGTGCAGGGCGCGGCATCAATGTAGTCGCGCACATAGCTGTAGTAGGGCGCGACGCGCAGATTCCATGCGCTGTTTTCGGCGTCCTGCCATTTCGCCGCGAGGCTGACGGTGTGCGCGGTTTCGGGTTTGAGATCGGGATTGCCGACATAGCCGTTGCCGTCGCCGACCCAGTTGTTCATGTTCATCACCATGCTGTTGTTGTTCGACCAGACATAGCGTTCGTACAAATTGGGCGAGCGCGTTTTGATCGCGTATCCGGCCTCGAATGTTTTTTCCGCATCGGGCGTGAAACGCGTGAGCACGGTGAAGTCGAGATTGTGATCGGTTTTGCTGCGGTCGCTCGCGTTGAACGCGCCGGGAATCGTGGCGGGATTATTGGGATTGCCGTAGCCCGCGCTGTAGCCTTGTATCGCACCGGTATTCATTTTGACGGTTTCGTGGCGCAGGCCGATCAGCGTTGTCCATTCCTTGTTCCAGCGCGATTCCCATTCGGTGTAGGCGGCGTAACGATCACGCTGGCCGTTGCGGATATTCCAGAATGTGTTCGGCCCCATGCCCGAATTCGCCACCGGACTCCACCAGTCATCGAGACGATAGCGCCGGTATTCCGTGCCGACGCGCAGCGTGTCGCTTTCCGACAGCAACACATCGGCTTTCAGCGTCACACCCGTATTGCGGCCTTCGGTATCCATCGGCATCCCCGCGACGTTGAAAGCCGCGCCGTACCAATAACGTTTGTCGTCGCCGAACTGCATGGAGTGGCGCGTGTGTTCGTTGAAAATCGCCGCCTCCAGATTGCCCCAGTCGAATTGGCCGACATAGCGCAAATTGATCTGCCGACTGTCGTTGTTCGTCATGTCCATGCGCTGATTGGGAAAGCCTTGATACGGAATATGTTGCAGGCCGAGCTTGAGGTCGAGCAGGTGATTTTCATGTTTGAACGCGATATCCAGCGCGTGATTTTGCGCTTCATACGCGGTCGAGCCGATCTCGTCGCCGGCCAGCCAGCCGCGCCGCGCGGCGGCTTTACCGGCGGGTTTGAAATTGCGCGCGGCCTCGGCATTTCCGGCTTTGACGGCGCTGCCGGTGTAGCGCACCGAAACCTGATCGTCCGCGAACATGGCGCTGAGATTCACGCCGCGCGCGTGATTGTTGCTGCGGTAAAAAGTCGAAATTTGTCCCTTGGTCAGCAGCGTTTCGTCGGTCGAAAATTCTGGCGCTGCGGAGTTGACCAGCAACGTGCCCGCGATACTGTCGCCGCCCAGACTGACCGGCGTGATTCCCGCGTAAACTTGCGCTTCCGCGACATTGGCCGGAGCGATATAAGAGAGCGGCGGGTTCATGTGATTGACGCAGGCGGAAATGAAATCCATGCCGTCCACCTTGATGCGGATGCGATCATCCGCGAGGCCGTGTATGGAGGGCAAACTGGAAACGCCGCCCGCGCCGATCAAACTTACGCCGGGCGTTTCGCTGAAGAGCGATGCCGTATCGCCGGTCGAGGAACGTCGCCGCGCGAAATCGGCATCGTCCGCCGTCATGCCGATGGGCGAGGGAAATAACAACGGCTCCGCAACCGTGACCGGCGGCGCGGAAACTTCCTCGGCGGCAAATGCGGGATAAGCGAAAATCAGGGCGGCGCAAAGCGGGATGCGTGAAAAAACAGGGCGTGACATGGGTGGACTTTTCATTTCGGATGGCAATGTCGGCATGGTAGAAAAACTTGCGCTCCGCGGGAATGCGACACGTTGTCGCAGGGGGCATTTATATTGATGTATATTGCATTCTGAATGATATGGAGAGTGCCATGAAAAAGATGTTATGCGTTTTGATGTTGCTGGTGGCGACCACCGCAACGGCGGAGGAGGAAACGTCGCCGCTGCTCGGAGTCAGGTGCAACGGCAACGGCGAGTGCGGGGCGGTTTTTGACGAGAATATCGTGCCGGAGGCGAAAGCATTTTGCCCCGGCAACGGATGGGAAAATTCCGTGCGCTGGAAAAAAGGCGACAAGCTCATACTGGTGCAATGCAACGGTTTCGCCATTGATGTGCAATCCACCTGGGGCTATGTGGTCAGCGGCAACAATGTGCTGGGCATGAAATACTACACGACCGAGGCCGTCGCCTTTTTGCAGCACAATTCCGCCGAGCCGATTTATTACATGGATAACCATGACGGTGTTCCGGCGTGTTCCCCGGCAAAGCAGGAAAAATTGGCGACGAGCGCGTTTGTGTTGCTGGTTCCGCAAAAAGGTTGCTACGAGATCGCCTATCTGATGACATCGGGAAAAGGCATCCGGCTGGAGAACAACGCGGGCATCGTGGGCGCGGGCAACGCGAATTATTTTGTAAAAGACATTTCCGCGCAGACCCGCAACAGCGTCAAAAAACTGACGCAGATCGCCCAAAAATGGCGCGAACAGCATCCCGATTGAATGACTTGAAATTGGCCGATTCCCCCCTATTTATGTTTTATCGGACAATTTCACAAAGGAAGCGTGACCATGCGTTTTGACAAACTGACGACCAAATTTCAACAGGCGATCGCCGACGCGCAAAGCCTCGCCGTGGGCGGCGACAACCAGTTCATCGAGCCGCAGCATTTGCTGCTGGCCTTGCTCAACGATGCCGACAGCGGCGCGGGTTCGCTGCTCGCGCGCGCGGGTGGCAATGTGAACGCGCTTAAAACCGCGCTCGCCGAGGCAATTGCGCGCCTGCCGAAAGTGGAGGGGCACGGCGGCGAAGTGCAGATCGGGCGCGATCTTAACAACGTGCTCAACCTGACCGACAAGGAGGCGCAAAAGCGCGGCGACCAGTTCATCGCGAGCGAGCTTTTTTTGCTCGCGTTGACCGGCGACAAGGGTGAATGCGGACGTTTGTTGAAGCAGCACGGTATCGCGCGCGCGCCGCTGGAAACGGCGATTGCCGCGGTGCGCGGCGGCGAGAATGTGCAAAGCGCGGAAGCCGAAGGCCAGCGCGAGGCGCTCAAAAAATTCACGCTCGATCTCACCGAGCGCGCGCGTTTGGGCAAGCTCGATCCGGTGATAGGCCGCGACGACGAAATCCGCCGCGCGATTCAGGTGTTGCAGCGTCGCACGAAAAATAATCCGGTGTTGATCGGCGAACCCGGCGTGGGCAAAACCGCCATCGTCGAAGGTCTCGCGCAGCGCATCGTCAACGACGAAGTGCCGGAATCGCTCAAGGGCAAGCGCGTGTTGTCGCTCGACATGGCGGCCTTGCTCGCGGGCGCGAAATATCGCGGCGAATTTGAGGAGCGTCTGAAATCCGTGTTGAACGAGTTGGCGAAAGACGAAGGCCGCAACATCGTGTTCATAGACGAGATTCACACCATGGTCGGCGCGGGCAAGGCCGAGGGCGCGATGGACGCGGGCAACATGTTGAAACCCGCGTTGGCGCGCGGCGAGTTGCACTGCATAGGCGCGACCACGCTGGATGAATATCGCAAATACATCGAGAAGGATGCCGCGCTCGAACGCCGTTTTCAGAAGGTGTTGGTGGAGGAACCCGGCGTGGAGGCGACCATCGCCATCCTGCGTGGCTTGCAGGAAAAGTACGAGCTGCATCACGGCGTGGAAATCACCGATCCCGCGATTGTCGCGGCGGCGGAATTGTCGCACCGCTACATCACCGACCGCTTTTTGCCGGACAAGGCGATTGATCTCATAGACGAAGCTGCCGCGCGCATCAAAATGGAAATTGATTCCAAGCCGGAGGCGATGGACAAGCTCGACCGCCGCATCATCCA
>JAITWS010000103.1 GCA_031285185.1 Methylobacillus sp. | reverse complement strand
TCGAGAATGGCAGCAAGGCAGAGTCGCTACCCGGCGGGCGACAACAGGAAGAGATGTTGGTGTCCGGTGTCGAGAAGGGCGACAAAGCCGCGTTTGAAACTTTGCTTGTCGGGGCGCGCGGGGGTGATGCGCGCGCGCAATATAATCTGGGCGATCTTTATCTCAGCGGCACGCTTTATCGCGTCCGTTTGGTCGCGAATCGCGATTCCGGCGAGGGTTTGCAGTGGATGCGGAAGTCGGCGGCGCAACGTTATGATCGCGCGTTGGCGTATATGGGGATGCTTTATTTTCAGGATAACAGCCGCTTCGTCGCGCATGACAAGGTGGCGGCTTACGCGTTTTTCACGCTGCTTGCCGAGCAGGATCCCGAAGGCGAGCTGGCTGTTTCGCTTGGTCGCGTGCGCGATTTCAGTGAGCAGGAAATTCAGGCGGGAAAGGCGTTGGCCGATCAAATGCGCGAACCCGATCATCTGCTGAAGGCGCTGGATGATTATCTCGCCGCGCCCCATAATGAACAAAAATAACGGCGAGGAGCCACGGGGAAGGCATGGCGCGGGATTACAAAAAATTGGCGCAGCAATGCGTCGAAGCGGCGAAACAGGGCGATGCGGACGCGCAGAATCAACTGGGCGTGCTGTATGCCAGGGGGCTGGGTTTGCGGCAGGATTACGCGCTCGCGGCGCAGTGGTATTACCGCGCGGCGCGACAGGGGAATGCGCGCGCGCAATATAATCTGGGCGTGCTTTATGCCAAGGGGCGCGGCGTGTTGCAGGATAACGGCAAGGCGGCGCAGTGGTATCGTCGGGCGGCGGAGCAGGATGTCGCGCTCGCGCTGAACAATCTGGGCGTGCTTTACGCCAACGGTCACGGCGTTCCGCAGGATTACAGCATGGCGGCGCAGTGGTATCGCAAGGCGGTCAAGCGCGGCGCGGCGCGCGCGCTGGTCAATCTGGGCTGGCTTTACGCCAACGGGCGCGGCGTTCCCAAACACAACATCATGGCTTATGCGCTGCTTAGTTTGTCGTCCACGCTGGATGCGCCAAGCGGCGCGGCGTCGGATATTCTCGCGCTGCTCGGCAAAAAAATGACCGCGCAGGAAATCGAAGCCGGGCAAAAACTGACCCGCCATCCCAGCCATTTGTTGAAGGCGCTGGATCAGTATTTGACCGACCACGACGCCGACAAAGGAAAGACGCGCGCATGATTTTTTTCCCGATGTGGTCAACCGCGCAGACGATCATTTTTCTGCTTTCGATCCCCGCCACGCTCGCGCTCGTCATCGGATTGGCGCTGCTGCCGCTTCCGTCATTCCGCCGCGCGCTCAGACGTCATCCCAAACGCTGCCTCATCGGATTCCCGCTGCTCGCGCTGGCTGCGCTGCCGATGCTGCTGGAGATTTACACCGCCATCCAGGTCACGCGCTCAATGAACGCGCCCGAATCCGAGCGGCATATCACGCTTGAACACGCTGAAACCATACAAGGATTCGATCTGCCCGCAGGCACGAAACTCGATCTGAGCGAAGCGTATAACAACGCTTCGTTCAAGCGCGCGGAGTTTCCGCATCCGGTCAAAATTTTCAATGTCACCGCCACGGCGATGACGACGATCTGGCCTTATTCCGTCAGTCTGCTGACCGTTTCCGGCGAGCAAGCGGTTGACGGCTGGGTTTGCAATGGCAACGACGAAATCGAATTTGGCCGGGACAACGACCGCCACGACGGTGTGCTGGATAAACGCTATCATTTTGACGGATGCGCGCTGGGGCGCGGAAACCGGCTCGCCGACGGAACCGTCATCCCCGAAAATTCCAAATTACGCAAGCCTTGGGGTCGTCCCCATGATGTCTGGGGCATCGCGCTGGCGGAACCCGACCCCGCCACAACGGAAGAAAACTGTTTGATTATCAAACGCGCGGACAGGACACTGGTCGAACGCGCCGACGATTTCCACTGCCTTTCCTTCAAGGAAATGATAGGGGACAAATGAAGCACGCCGCGTTATCGGCTGAACATTTTTGATTTATCCACTTAACCCAACATGAAAGCATGACCGACATGACAGCGACCACACTCTCCACGCCCAACCGCAGCGTAACCGTCCAACTCGAACCGGCTGACTATCTCGCGGCCAGCCGTCTGCATTCGCGTCGGCAGATTTTCGGGGGCGGGCGACGCGGCATCAACATAACGGTTATTGTCGCTTTGGTTTTGCTGGGCTTTATCGCCGCCTTCGCGCTGAATCCCGGACAATTACTGCGAACCCTGGGCATCCTTATTGTTTGCCTTATCGCCATTTTGGTCATCGCTCATTTCCTCATCATCCCGTATCAGGTACGCAAAATTTTTCGCGAGCAAAAAACCCTGCACGTCCCTTACGTCTGGACATGGACGGAACAAGGGCTTGAAATCCGATCCGAAAAATACGGACACACAACCTATCCCTGGAGCGATCTGTTTCGATGGGAGGAAGATCAGCACATATTCCTTTTTTACCACTCGTCGCGCCTCTTCAGCATGTTGCCGCGCCGCGTGTTAAGCGAAGCGCAGGCGGATGATTTGCGGCGCTGCATTCAGGCCGCGAGACTTTGACGGAAAAATGTGCGGGCGGATTTGAAACCCGCCCCTACGCATCGCTTCCCCGCCGAGCCGCCGCAATCGCCGCCTGAATCGCCGCGCGCGCTTGCGGGCTGTTTTTCCAGCAGGTGGAGCCGGTGAGCGCCGCCGCGCCTTGCGTGATGGCGTTCGCATCGGCAGCGGCGAGTTGTTTGAGCGACGAAAAACCCAACTGTTCCAGCCGGGCGATCACGGTCGCGCCGACGCCTTTGACGGCCAGCAAAATTTCACGTTCGGAGGCGGAAAACGGCATGGCTGCTTACCCCGCCCCGCGCTGCCGCACCGCTTCAAACAAGCAAACCGCCGCCGCAGCCGCCGCGTTCAGCGATTCCATTTTGCCCGGCATCGGAATGGCGACGGCCTCGCAAATTTCCGTCAACGCATCCGACAATCCCGCGCCTTC
>JAITWS010000136.1 GCA_031285185.1 Methylobacillus sp. | reverse complement strand
GACAGGCTCAAGGAAAAACGTCCCCTCGACCAGGCGGAAATGGAACGCTGGCAGCAAGAGTTGATGAACATCGTTGCTGCCGAAGATTTTTTCGCGGAACCGGAACAACAAAAAGCCGCCTCTTCGTCATTGCGAGCCAAAGGCGAAGCAATCCAGTTCCCACCTTCCCCGCCTGCGCGGGAATGATCGGGACAGATTGGCTTTCTGGATTGCTTCGCTGCGCTCGCAATGACGATTGCACCGCAGAATGGGTGGAGCGCAAGAAAAACCCATCATCCACTCGCTCCGTTCGTCCTGAGCTTGTCGAAGGATGAATGGAAACTTCCGGCTAATCGTTGTTCACCCTTCGACAAGCTCAGGGCGAACGGTGTTTTGTTAGTTTTGCGGTAATGAATTCGCTCGCTCTACCTATCCTGTAAAACCACGCATGAATAGATAGCGTTTCATTGTTCCACTTCAAAACCCAGCGCCGCCGAGTTGATGCAATAGCGCAAACCGGTGGGGGGCGGACCGTCGAGGAAGACGTGGCCGAGGTGGGCATCGCAGGTGTTGCAGAGAATTTCGGTGCGTTCCATGCCGTGCGAAGTGTCGTGTTGTTCGCGCACGTTTTCGGGGACTAGCGGTTTGAAATAACTAGGCCAGCCGCAGCCGGAATCGAATTTGGCGTCGGATTCAAACAACGGCGTGCCGCAGCAAATGCAGGTGTAGATGCCGCGTTCGCAATGGTGCAAAAATTCGCCCGTGCCGGGGCGTTCGGTCGCGGCGTGGCGCGTGACTTCGTACTGGATGGACGTGAGTTGCGCCTGCCACGCCGCGTCGGATTTCACGATTTTGGGCATTACATCAACATCCCGCCGTTCGTCCTGAGCTTGTCGAAGGATTGAAGGATGAACGAACACCGTGGTTTGATCCGCCCTTCGACAAGCTCAGGGCGAACGGCGTTTTTTGGATAGCCTTCTTCATCTCCCGGATTCCGCGCAAAGTTACAACAATACTTTTTCGATGCCGCCGTTGTTGACCTTGGCGACATAATCTTCCATCCAGTTCGCGCCCAGAATATTTTTGGCGAGTTCAATCACGACGTAGTCGGCGTCCATGCCGGTGTCGTCGCTGTACCGCATGAGACCTTGCAAACAGGATGGGCACGAGGTCAGAATTTTCGCCTCGCGCTCGGGTTTGCCGGGCGTGAGATCGAGCTTTTTCATGTCCTTTTCCAGCTCTTCCTGTTTACGCATTTTGACTTGCGTCGCAATGTCGGGACGCGCGATGGCGAACGAGCCGGATTCGCCGCAGCAGCGGTCGTTGAGCGGAACTTCCTCGCCCATGAGCGCCTGCGTCACCTTGGCCGAGGCGTAGGTTTTCATCGGCGTGTGGCACGGCTCGTGGTACATGTATTTCACGCCGCTCACGCCCGCCATTTTCACGCCTTTTTCCATGAGATATTCGTGGATGTCGAGCAGGCGGCAGCCGGGGAAAATTTTCTCGAATTCGTATTTCAAAAGTTGATCCATGCAGGTTCCGCAGGACACGATCACGGTCTTGATGTCGAGATAATTGAGCGTGTTGGCGACGCGGTGAAACAGCACGCGATTTTCCGCGGTGATCTCCTGCCCCTTGTCGTGATTGCCGCCGGCGGTTTGCGGATAGCCGCAGCAGATATAGCCCGGCGGCAGCACGGTGATCGCGCCGGTTTCGTACAGCATCGCTTGCGTGGCGAGACCGACCTGACTGAACAGTCGCTCCGAACCGCAGCCGGGGAAATAAAACACCGCGTCCGAATCGTCGCTCACTTTGCGCGGATTGCGGATTACCGGAACCACGGTGTCGTCCTCCACGCCCAGCAGCGCGCGCGATGTTTTGGTCGGCAATGCCTTGGGCATGGGACGATTGAGGAAGTGAATCACCTGCGCCTTGATCGGCGTTGTTCCGGTGGTCGCGGGCGGATGTTTTTTGAACGGCTTGGTCAGGTTGCGCGTGAGTTTGTACGCGAGACGCTGCGCCTTGAAACCGAGTTGCAACATGCCGAGACGCAGCGCCTTGATCGTGGCCGGATCGCGCGCGTTGAGAAAAGCCATGGTCGCGGCGGAGCCGGGATTGAATGTTTTTTTGCCCTGCTTCCGCAAAAAATTCCGCATCGCGATGGATACATCACCGAAATCAATATCCACCGGGCACGGGTTGAAACACCGATGGCATACCGTGCAGTGATCGGCCACGTCGTTGAATTCGTCGAAGTGCATGAGCGACACACCGCGCCGCGTTTGTTCCTCGTACAAAAACGCCTCAATCAGCAATGAAGTCGCCAGAATTTTGTTGCGCGGGCTGTACAGCAAATTGCCGCGCGGCACATGCGTGGCGCACACCGGCTTGCATTTTCCGCAGCGCAGACAATCCTTGATCGAATCGGCGATGCCGCCGATTTCCGATTGTTCCATGATGATGGATTCCTGCTCCAGCAGGCCGAAGCTGGGCGTGTAGGCGTTTCGCAAATCGCCGCCCGTCATGAGTTTGCCCTTGTTGAAGCGGCCTTCGGGGTCAACTTTGCGCTTGTATTCGGCGAAGGTGGCGATCACCGACGGGTCGAGAAATTCCATCTTGGTGATGCCGATGCCGTGCTCGCCCGAGATCACGCCGCCGAGTTCGGTGGCGAGTTTCATGATGCGTTCGACCGCCGCGTTCGCCTCCTGCAACATGGCGTAATCGTCGGAATTGACGGGGATGTTGGTATGCACATTGCCGTCGCCCGCGTGCATATGCAGCGCGACGAACACGCGGCTCTTGAGCACGGTTTTGTGGATGTCGTCGAGCTTTTCGAGGATGGGCGTGTATTCGCGTCCCGTGAAAATCTGGTGCAAGGGGCTGCGCACTTCGCGCTTCCACGACACGCGCAGATGATGTTCCTGCACCGCGCGGAACAGCGGCAGCAACTCGCCCAGACCGGATTGCGCGACAAATTCCTGCGTGATATTGCCGAACTCGCGCAGCGGCGAATCGAGGCCGCGCAAAATTTTCATCCAGTGCGTGCGCGCTGCGCGCACCAGCGTGATCGCCTGCTGGCGACGCACTTCCACCATATCCACATCGGCCTGGGTATCGTCGTCCTCGAACAGCGGCAACTCGCCGTTGAGAAATTCTTCCAGCGCGATCAGCAAACGCAACTTGTTGTTGATCGAGAGTTCGATGTTGATGCGCTCGATGCCGTCCGAATAATCGCCCAGACGCGGCAGCGGAATCACCACGTCCTCGTTGATCTTGAAGGCGTTGGTATGCGCGGCGATCGCGGCGGTGCGCGCGCGGTCGAGCCAGAATTTTTTGCGCGCCTCGGCGGAAACGGCGGTGAAACCTTCGCCGCCGCGCGCGTTGGCAAGCCGCACGATTTGCGACGCGGCTTCGCCCACGGCGTTCTCGTCATCGCTCGCGATATCCGCGATCAACACCATCTTGGGGCGCTGCACGCGGTTGGCTTTGGTGGCGTAGCCGACCGCCTTGAGATAGCGCTCGTCCAGATGTTCCAGCCCGGCCAAAATCGCCTGCGGATGCGCGTCGAGATAATTTTTCACTTCCACGATGGCGGGAACCGCGAGCGCGACCGCGCCGAAAAATTCGAGACACACGGTACGCACATGCGTGGGCATTTTGTGCAGAATGAACGTGGCCGAAGTGATGAGGCCGTCGCAGCCTTCCTTTTGCACGCCGGGCAGACCCGCGAGAAATTTGTCGGTCACGTCCTTGCCGAGGCCGGTTTTGCGGAAATGCGCGCCGGGGATTTCCAGAATTTCCGGCTCAGCTTGCAGGGTTTTTCCGTCCGCCGCGTAACGGCTGATGCGGAACCGCGCGAGCGCGATGTCGTGGATTTTGCCCAGATTGTGATCGAGCCGCTCGACTTCCAGCCAGGTCGCGTCGGGTGTCACCATGCGCCACGAGGCGAGATTATCCAGCGCCGTGCCCCACAGCACCGCCTTTTTTCCGCCCGCGTTCATCGCCACATTGCCGCCGATGCAGGAAGCATCCGCCGAGGTCGGATCAACCGCGAATTCCAGCCCCGCATCCGTCGCCGCATCCATCACGCGCCGCGTGACCACGCCCGCGCCGCAACGCACCAGCGGAACGGGAATCGCCACGCCCGGCAACGCCTTGTATTCAACATCGCTCAGGCTTTCCAGTTTTTCCGTGTTGATAACCGCCGACATCTTGGTCAGCGGAACCGCGCCGCCGGTGTAACCCGTGCCGCCGCCGCGCGGAATCAGCGTCAATCCCAATTCGATGCACGCCTTCACAATCGGCGCGACTTCCTCTTCCGTATCCGGGTTAATCACCACGAAGGGATATTCCACGCGCCAATCGGTCGCGTCGGTCACATGCGAAACGCGCGCGAGACCGTCAAAGCGGATATTGTCCTTGCGCGTGATGCGTCCGACCCTGGCGAGCGTTTGCTTGCGTAGTTTCGCGGTCTGGCGAAACTCCTCCTCGAAACCCGCCACCGCCTTCTTCGCCGCCGCGACCAGATGATCCACTTTGACATTGCCGTGACTGCGCTCGTCTATCGCCTTGAGACGATGATGCAACGCCCCGATCAACGCATGAAGCCGCTTGGGATTCGCAAGCAAATCATCCTGCAAATAAGGGTTGCGCGACACCACCCACAAATCGCCCAACACCTCGAACAACATGCGCGCCGAACGCCCCGTCTTGCGCTCCGCGCGCAACTCGTTCAACACATCCCAAAATTCCGCGCCGAGAAAACGCATCACGATTTCGCGGTCGGAAAACGAAGTGTAGTTATAAGGAATTTCGCGCAAACGGGTGGTCATGGACGCAATACTGAAGTGGGTTGCCAATGAAGGGCGAAATTATAGCATACGCGAATGGGAAATAACCCTTTGAAATATATAGATATTTAATGGGCGCAAAAATGCCCCGTCATCCACCGTTTTTCGTTTGAATCAAAGTTGATTATGTTGGATGACGGCCTTCGGCCTTATCCAGCCAACCTTGCTCGACCTATTCACCGACGACACTGGAAAGTAATCGTAGGGTGGCGCTGAGCGCAGCGAAGCCCACCACCACCAGCGCAAAACGAAACCAGCATTGATTCGGGGAGTGATAGATTTTGTGATTTGTTGGAAGGTGGAATGGTGGGCTTCGCTTCGCTCAGCACCACCCTACAAATGCCCCACCCTGCCATGCTTATGGCAAGATATGATCCATGCCAAACTATCACCGCCTATGGATGCCCGGAGGCACATATTTCTTCACTGTCAATCTGGCCGACCGCCGCCGCACATTATTGGTCGAGCACATTGACCATTTGCGCGAAACGGTGCGCAAAGTCAAACAAACGCATCCATTCGATATTGTGGCTTGGGTGGTATTGCCCGACCACATGCACGCCATTTGGAGGTTGCCCGAAGGCGATGCCGATTGCGCCACGCGGTGGGCGCTCATCAAAGCCGGGTTTTCACGCGGCATCCCCAAAGAAGAAAAAATACACGCCTCAAAACAAAGCAAACGCGAGCGTGGAATATGGCAGCGGCGGTATTGGGAACACGTTATTCGGGATGATCGGGATTATGAAGCGCATGTGAATTATTGTTACATCAACCCCGTCAAGCATGGATGGGTTGAGCGCGTTTGTGATTGGCCGTTTTCAACCTTTCATCGCGATGTCGAAGCGGGTATTTATACGGCAAATTGGGCGGGGACGGTTTCCGATTTATCCGTGGGGGAGGCGGAATAAATATTTGCGTAGCGGCGACGGTAGGGTGGGTTGAGCGTAGTGTTCAGCCGGTACACATAGGTAACACATTGTCGGGAGACATAGGTAACGCTTTTAAGATACGGACGTGCATGTTTATGGAGGATGCGCGATGCCGTGGAAGGAGAGTAGTGCCATGT
>JAITWS010000115.1 GCA_031285185.1 Methylobacillus sp. | reverse complement strand
GGACGCACTTCGAGCCGCAAACCAAACGCACCCAGAACCCGCGAGATGGTTTCAAATCGCGGGCTGGCATCGGCACGCAAGGCTTTGTACAACGCCTCACGGGTCAGGCCGGAAGCCTTCGCCACCTCCGTCATGCCACGGGCGCGGGCAACGGTTCCCAAGGCTTCTGCCAGTGCCGCTGGATCGTTTTCTTCCAGTACCACGGTCAGATAGGCCGCAATGTCCGCCTCATCGCGCAAATGCTCGGTGGCATCAAACACAGGCAGTTCGGAAACTTTGATTTTCTTGGTCATGGCTCAATCTTCCATTGTCGCGGCCAGCTTTCTGGCCTGTTTAATATCCGCGTTTTGCGTGGACTTGTCGCCCCCGCCCAGCATCACAATCAGCGTCCGACCTCGTTGGGTGTAGTACATGCGCCAACCTGTGCCGAAATGCTCGCGCATCTCGTTCACCCCTTCGCCCACTGGCTCCACGTCCCCAAGATTACCCTTTGCGGCCTTTTCCAAACGGCGGACAAGGCGGGCATGGGTGAGCTTGTCTTTCAGGCCATCCAGCCAGCCAGTAAATTCGGGGGTGCGTTTAATCTCGAACATGGAATTAATGTAATCGAATGTTAACGAGAAATCAAGCGGGTCGTTGCTTGAGAGGATCGCGGAAAAAACCTGTTTTTGCGGAAAACTCAAAGCTTGCAAAAACCGCTGCAAGCCTTGGTATATCTGGCTCCCCGACCTGGGTTCGAACCAGGGACACACGGATTAACAGTCCGTTGCTCTACCGACTGAGCTATCGGGGAATTTGGAAAAGCCGCAATGATACTGACTTGAGGCCGTCCGGTCAACACGCTTTGCGATCAGGAGAGTGCTTTTTCGATGCGATCCAGCGCGTTTTTGAGATTTTCCATCGAGGTGGCGAACGAGATGCGGAAATAACCTTCGGCGCCGAAGGCGGAGCCGGGAACCACGGCGACGCCAACGGATTCCAGCAGGTAGTCGGACAGCGCGAGATCGGTTGCTTCCTTGATCTTGCCTGTTTTGTGCAGATGGGCGATGGCTGCGCGCGCATCGGGGAAGGCATAGAACGCGCCGCCCGCCTTGAGGCATGTGAGACCGGGAATCTGGTTGAAGCGGTTGACCACAAATTCGTGACGTTCGCGGAATGCCTTGAGCATGGGCGTGATGCAGCTTTGATCGCCTTCCAGCGCGGCTTGCGCGGCGACTTGCGAAATCGAGGTCGGGTTGGAGGTGGATTGCGATTGCAAAATACCCATCGCCTTAATGATGTTGGCCGGCCCCGCAGCGTAGCCGATGCGCCAGCCGGTCATGGAATACGCTTTGGAAACGCCGTTGAGCACGACAGTGCGGTCTTTCAAATCCGGCGCGGCGTTGAGGATGTTCACGAACGGCGCGCCGGTCAAATTCACATGCTCATACATATCATCGGTGGCGATGAGCGCGCGCGGAAATTTTCGCAGCACCACGGCCAGCGCCTTCAACTCGTCCAGCGTATAAACCGAGCCGGTCGGGTTGGACGGCGAATTGATGAAAAACATTTTGGTACGCGGCGTCAGCGCGGCTTCGAGCTGCGCCGGAGTGATCTTGAATGCCTGCTCGATGCCGCATTCGACCACGACGGGCTTGGCTTCGGCGACGATGCCGATATCGGCATACGACACCCAATACGGCGCGGGGATGACCACTTCGTCGCCCGCGTCGAGCACGGCCAGCGCGAGATTGAAAATGCACTGCTTGCCGCCGACGCCGACGATGACTTCGTTGACGGTGTAATCCAGTCCGTTTTCGCGTTTGAACTTGGCGACGACCGCTTTTTTAAGGCCGGGAATGCCGCTCACCGGCGTGTATTTGGTGAAGCCGTCGTCTATGGCTTTTTTGGCCGCGTCCTTGATATGTTGCGGCGTATCGAAATCCGGCTCGCCCGCGCCGAGACCGATGATGTCGCGCCCCTCGGCCTTGAGTTTCGCGGCGCGCGCGGTGACGGCAAGAGTGGGCGATTCCTTGATGGCTTGAACGCGGCGGGAGAGTTCCAAAGTCGTAATCCTTGAATCAGCGGCAAAATTTGCGTGATTTTACAGCTAAATCCGCGCCTGATAAAGTTTTCGTGAGATTATTGCGGCTCTTCACCTTTTGAATTATTGGGGGTACAATAATCTTCGTGAAAATCGAATTTGATTCTGACAAGAACGCGGCGAATCTTGCCAAGCATGGTTTGCCGCTGTCCTTTGCTGAGGTGCTGGATTGGGATGGCGCCCTGGTTTGGGTTGATGATCGTTTCGATTATGACGAACCGCGCATGATTGCGCTGGTTCCTGAAACCAATACGCTGTATTACGTTGCGTTTGTTGATCGTGGTGAGATTCGCCGCATTATCAACCTGCGCCGCGCCAACCGGAAAGAGGTGAACGACTATGTTGGAAACCGTTAAGACACGCGATGGGCGCGTATTGATTCTGCCCACCCCCGAAGAAGACGCGGCGATCACGGCAGCAGCTATGGCTGACCCGGACGCGCAACCGCTCACTGATGCGGATATGAAACGTATGCGCCGGGTGGGGCGTCCGAAGGCGGAAGTGACCAAGGTTGCGGTCAAGTTGCGACTGGATCCCGATGTGCTGGCCGTGCTGCGCGCAAGTGGCGACGGTTGGCAGACGCGCGTCAACCGTATTCTGCGGGAGCGCTTCGCGCTGTAAGCAAAACGCATGTCCGATTCCACCAACACCGTCGCTCCGCCGGATTGCATCACTTTTCCGGGCAGTCTTTATCAGCTTCATCAGCCGTTCGCGCCGGCGGGCGATCAGCCGGAGGCGGTGGAAAAGCTGGTCGAGGGCGTGCGGTCGGGGATGCGGTTTCAGACCTTGCTGGGCGTGACCGGCTCGGGCAAGACTTATACGATGGCCAACGCGATTGCGCGGCTCGGACGGCCTGCGATTGTGATGGCGCCGAACAAGACGCTGGCGGCGCAGTTGTATTCCGAGTTCCGCGATTTTTTTCCGCATAACGCGGTCGAGTATTTCGTTTCCTATTACGACTATTACCAGCCGGAAGCCTACGTTCCGTCGCGCGATCTGTTCATCGAGAAGGATTCCAGCATCAACGACCACATCGAGCAGATGCGCTTGTCCGCGACCAAGGCGATTCTGGAACGCGAGGATTGCGTGGTGGTGGCCACGGTTTCCGCGATTTACGGCATCGGCGATCCGGGCGAATATCACGGCATGGTGCTGCACATTCATCAGGGCATGAAGATCAGCCAGCGCGACATCATCATGCACCTGACGCGGATGCAGTACGACCGCAACGATTTCGATTTTTCGCGCGGCGTGTTTCGCGTGCGCGGCGACGTGCTGGATGTGTTCCCCTCCGAAAACAGCGAGACGGCGGTGCGTATCAGTTTGTTCGACGACGAGATTGAGGCGATCACTTTGTTCGATCCGCTCACCGGACAAATCTACAACAAGATTCACAATTTCCGCATCTTCCCTTCCAGCCATTATGTGACGGCGCGCGAGGCAACCTTGCGCGCGATTGAAACCATCAAGCTGGAACTGCGCGAGCGCGTGGATTTTTTCATCAGCAACAACAAGCTCGTGGAAGCGCAGCGCATTGAGCAGCGCACGCGTTACGATCTCGAAATGCTCAATGAAATCGGCTTTTGCAAAGGCATCGAAAATTACAGCCGTCATCTGACAGGCCGCGCGGCGGGTGAGCCGCCGCCGACGCTGATTGATTATCTGCCCAAACACGCGCTGATGATTATTGACGAATCGCACGTCACCGTGCCGCAGATCGGCGGCATGTACAAAGGCGACCGCTCGCGCAAGGAAAATCTCGTGGACTACGGCTTCCGCCTGCCGTCCGCGCTGGACAACCGCCCTTTGCGTTTCGAGGAATTCGAGAAGGTCATGCGGCAATGCGTTTTCGTGAGCGCGACGCCCGCTGATTACGAAGCCGCGCATCAGGAACAGGTGGTGGAGCAACTCGTGCGCCCGACCGGGCTGATTGATCCCGAAATCATCGTCAAACCGGCGGATACGCAGGTGGATGATCTGCTGTCCGAAATCAAACGCTGCGTCACCGACGGCGAGCGTGTGCTCGTGACCACGCTCACCAAACGCATGGCCGAAGATTTGACCGATTACCTCGCCGAGCACGGTGTCAAGGTGCGCTATCTGCATTCGGACATAGACACTGTGGAGCGCGTGGAAATCATCCGCGATCTGCGCCTCGGCGAATTTGACGCGCTGGTCGGCATCAATCTGCTGCGCGAAGGACTGGATATTCCCGAAGTCTCGCTCGTCGCCGTGCTGGACGCGGACAAGGAAGGCTTTCTGCGTTCCGCCCGCTCACTGATCCAGACCGCCGGACGCGCCGCGCGCAATCTCAACGGGCGCGTGATTTTTTATGCGAACACGATGACGCGCTCCATGAAACTCGCGATGGAAGAAACCGCGCGGCGACGCAAAAAACAAATGGAGTTCAACGAAGCGCGCGGCATCACCCCGCGCGGCGTGGTCAAGCGCATCAAGGACATCATCGAAGGCGTTTATGATGCCGAAGCTGGAAGCAAGGAATTGCAAGCCGCGCAAACCTTCGCCCGCTACGATGTGATGAACGAAAAACAGGTGCTGAAACAGCTTAAACGGCTGGAAAAAGACATGCACGAAGCGGCGAAAAATCTGGAGTTTGAAAAAGCCGCCAAACTGCGCGACGAACTCAAAAACCTGCGCGAAAAATTCTACGGCGCAGAACCGCCGGATGCGGTGTGAGACAGGATGAAAAGTTGCTCAACAAAAACCGCATGTGGTTTTGTTTGAGATGCTGGAAAATCAAAGCTGCCCGCCCAAATATCGCGCGCAAGCATCTTTGTCAATTTCGCCGCGGTGCGTGAGGTGCATGAGGCAGCGGTGCGCGAGATCAACCGAGCCGTAACATGCGCTGGTAATCAGCGCCATGTTGCGTAGCGCGTCGTTCGACAAATCATCAGGCTTGCGGAAATCGCGCACATAAACGATATCCGCCTCGCCCAGTTGATTCAGCCCCTTCCACGGGTTATTGTCGAACACCAGCGGCGCGATGGTTCCGTAGTTCATCGGTTCGGCGAGGCAGTGCGGAATGAAGCCCTGCGCGCGCAGCTCGCAATCCAGCTCACCGAAGGGCGGTTGCCCCTTGTAGAGCGGCACGAACGTCACCTCGGTTTGAATCACGGCGGTCTGCGCGAGCGCGCGTTTGCCGTTTTGGAACACCGCCAGCTCGCCGCCCTGAATATCAATCTTGAGAAAGTCGAGATGCTCGATTTCCTCAATGTCATCCAGCTTGCGCGTGGCGATGGATTCTTCGCCGTTCAGCGCGGAGACGGCCTTGATATTTTGAAAAACCTCCAGCGATTCGGGATCGAGCTTGAACAGACTGACCAGGCCGGTATTCCGGTAGAGATACAAAGTGTGCTGCCCGCCGTCGCCCACGGCATAGGGCAGATAACGCTCATGCGGATTGTTTTTCGATTGCAGTTTCGCACACGCTTCCGGCTGCGGCTCGAAGCCGGTGATTCTGCATAGCCCGGCATCCAGCATCCGATGATAAGGCGGCGGGCTGCCGATCGCGTTCGCGCCGATATCAACGATTTCGGTCAGCCGGGAAAATCGCAGCAGACGGTGCAATCCTGTGATGTCGGCTGCGATTTCCCTTGCGTTCATGGCGTCGTGCTTACTTCTGCGTTTCCACCATCACCAACGCTTCTTCCGCAGCGCCGGTTTCTTCCTTCTTCTGCCAGGGCGCGGGACCTTCGCGGCGCTGTTTGGGCGCTTCTTCCTCAATCACGGGCGCGGGCGCGGATTTGGTTTCGACCATTTCCAGACCGCTGCTGGCGATGTCGGCGACGACGATGGGCGTGGGCGTCGGTTTGGCGGGTTGGGGCGCGGGTTCGGCGGTGACGGGTTCATGCACGATGACCGGCTCCGCGATGACAACCGGCGCAGCAACGGTAATCGCCGGTTCGACTGCCGTCGGCTCGGCCATCATCGGCTCGACTGCCATAGTCTCAATTGCAGCAGACGAATCTTCCGCCGTTGCGATATTTTCCGTGTTTGCGGATTCCTCATTTTTGCGGCGGCGCGGCGCGCGCGGTTTGCGTTCGGGCTTGGGCTCGGCTTCGGCGAAAGTTTCCGCCTCATGCGACAGGTTAAGCTCGGCCTGACCTTCCAATGCGCCGGTTTCGATATTCGCATCCGCCGGTTTGCGTTCGCCGCGTTGGCGGTCGCGTCCGCCGCGACCGCGACGGCGATTGCCGCGTTGTTGGGATTCGCCGGTTTCCGTGGTTTCCGCCGCGACCAGCGCGGGCTGCTCCGCCTTCTCCGGTCTGGGTTGGCGCTGTTGGCGCGGCGGACGTTCCGCGCGCTCCTGACGCTCTTCGCC
>JAITWS010000114.1 GCA_031285185.1 Methylobacillus sp. | reverse complement strand
AGTGGATGCCGCCGTTGTCGCGCACCTGAACAAGGACGTTTCGTTCGTCGGCGGCGGTGACAAATTCGATGCGGGTGGCTTGCGTGTGTTTGAGGATGTTGGTGAGCACTTCCTGCAATATGCGGAGAATGTGCAATGCGCTTTGCACGTCCAGCCATGGCAGTTCCGGCACATCGGCGACGTTCCAGCGCAGCTCGATGCCGCCGCGTTGAAAGCGGGGTTCCAGCCGGGCGCGCAGGGTGGCGAGTATGGCGAGCAAATCCGGCTCGGCAAGCGAGAGCGAATCAATGTGCAGTTTCAGATCGTCAATGCAATCGCGCAGCACCTGGGCGATTTCGGCGGGTTCCATCGCGCCGCGCTCGACCGCGCGCAGGGCGCTGACGAGTGATGATCCCATGCCGTCGTGCATGTCGCGCATGATGCGCTGGCGCTCTTCTTCCAGCATGTGTTGTTTTTCGAGCCGATGCAGTTGCCGGTAGCTTTCGGAAAGTTCGGCTTCGCGTTCGGCGACCCGCTGCGCGAGATCGGTACTGACATTTTCCACCGTAATCAGGGAATCAATGTAGCGCCGCACAATGATCGTCATGCTGATTGCAAGCAGGCCGATGCCCGTGTAGGGCATCAGGTAAACATTTTCGATATTGACGCGATAGCTCACCAGGGCAATGTCGTGCAGGCCGATGGGCAGCATCAGGGCGGACAGGAGCGCAAGCGCCCAGACCATGCGGGATTGGTTGCCCCACACCGCCCATAGCCCGATGATAACCAGCATCAGCCGCAACGCCCAGGATGCGCCGTAGATCACAGGTGCCATTTCGGGCGACAACAGCAGCGAAGCGATTCCCGGCATCGTCGCCACAGTCACGAGTATGCCGACGACGATGAGGCTTTCTTCCAACCGTGGACAGGTGCGGCCACTGATACGCAACAGGAAGGAGAAAACGCCCAGATTCATCCAGCCCAGCGCGTTGATTGTCATCCAGCCAAACCAGTCGTCAGGGATGTAGGATGGCAACGCGCTGCCGATGCCCATGTGCAGATAACGCACCACATACAACGCCGCGATGAGGAAGAAAACAAGATAAATTTTCTCGCGCCGCCTGACCCACCAGACCATGAGGGAAAACACTCCGATCGCCAAAAACGCCACGCCGCTCCAAATCACCAGATCCACTTGAATGAAGTGGCGCGCGCGATAACGCCACTTCAGCGCATCCGCAGACCCGACCCAGACGGTGGACAACGCGCCGCCTATGCCTTTCGCGCTTGCCATGCGGATCAGGATGACGCCGGGTGCCGCGCTTTCATCATCTTGCGTCAGAGGCAACCACAGCGGGTTGTTGAAACCGTTCCATATTTCACTGCCGCGCGTGCGGTAGATCAGCTTGTCGTCGGCATAAACACTGACAATGCCCACGGTCTGCCAGCGCGGAAGATAAAGGTGAACATCCTTGCCCGCGCGTGCCGACTCGGGCACGGTCAAGCGCCACCAGACGACATCGGCTTGTGCCGATGTGGTGGCAGTCGGCAAACTCGCGCTGCGCGGACTGCTGTCCGGCAAGTTCACAGGTGTCCATACCAGCGTATCAGGCGGCGTGGCGGGCGGCGCGAATGCGGCAGTTTCGGACGCGCGTTCGGCGTGCTGCCAGTGAACAACAGAAGCGTCATCGCCCCACGCCGCGCCGGAGACGAACAGCAGGAATAAGACGAAAAATGGGCGGTGAAAATTCAGCACGAAACTCTTCTTCTCCGTCTCTTCATCGCGCGCGTGAGGGCTGTTGCAGTTCTCCCTCTACCGCTTGCGGGAGAGGGTTGGGGTGAGGGTGGGGGTTCAACGCAGACTCACTTGGCTAACCACGCGGAATCAGCCCGCGCTTGCGTGCTTCGTTGACCGCATCCATGCGCGAATTTACTTCGAGTTTGCCGTAAATGCGCCGCACGAAAGTTCGCACCGTGTGTTTGGATGAATCAAGAATCCGCGCGGTTTCCTCGTCCGTGAAACCTTTGCTGATGAGCCTCAGAACCTCTTGCTCGCGCGGCGAAAGTTTAACTGCGCCCAGCGGCGCGTGCTCCGCCCTTTTGCCTGTCAAACGCCCCAGAATTTTGCGGGCGACCAGCGCGGAAATCGGGCTGCCGCCCGCGTGCGCCGTCCGAATCTCGTTGACAAGCTGGGCGGTATCAACGTCCTTGAGCAGATAGCCGCGCGCGCCGCCCTCAATCGCGCGGAACACGCTGGTCTCGTCGCCAAACACCGTGCTGACCAGAATCGCGCAGTTCGGCCAGCGCACCGCCACCGCCTCAATCACATCAAGCCCGCTGCCGTCGGGTAGGCCGATATCCACCAGCAAAACATCCGTCTCGCATTCGCCCAACCGTTGCAAGGCTTCCTCGCGGTTGGCAGCGGTCAACACCAATTTCAAACCCTGCGTCGCCGAAATATGCTCGGCAAAAGCGCGCATCATCTCCTCGTCATCCTCCACCACGCCGACGCGAATCGCGGCAACGGGCGCGTGAGCGCTCATCAACATAATATCTCCTAACAACTTTGTTTTTTGTTATTGTCCAATCCCCCGCTTATTCTTATTTCAAGCGGATTTGCATCATGTTTATTATCCGGCGTAGCTTATCATTATTTTTCGCGGATACGAATAATTCTTTATATTAAGTATCCCATGTACAGCTTTGGAATTGGAGCGCGAGGCGAGAGCGAACCGGACTAGATCAACCCGCGTTCCGCGAATGAAAGCACGGCGTTGCCTGCGATCACGAAGTGGTCGAGCACGCGCACATCCACCAGTTCCAGCGCCTTTTTGAGCGCCTGCGTGAGGTGTTTGTCGGATTGGCTCGGCTCCTCCTCGCCGGAGGGGTGATTGTGCGCGAGCAGCACGGCGGCGGCGTTGTGGTGCAGCGCGCGTTTCACCACTTCGCGCGGATAGACGTTGGTGTGTGACAAGGTTCCGGCGAACAATTCTTCTTGCGCGATCACGCGGTTTTTCGCGTCGAGGAACAACACCATGAATACTTCGCGCGTCAGCCCGCCGAGTTTGAGGCGCAGAAAATCGCGCACTTGCTGCGGCGAAGTCAGCGCGTCGCGTTGTTGCAGTTGTTCGTTTAACGCGCGTCGCGCCATTTCAAACACCGCCTGAAGCTGCGCGTATTTGCTGTCGCCCATGCCGTTCACGGCGGTGAGCGCGGCGCGGCTTGCATTGAAGATGCCGTTGAGATTGCCGAATTCGCGCAGCAAATCCCGCGCCAGATCCACGGCGCTTTTGCCCGTCACGCCCACGCGCAAAAAAATCGCGAGCAACTCCGCATCCGACAACGCTTGCGAACCTTGCCCAAGCAGCTTTTCGCGGGGACGCTCGCCTTCCGGCCAATCGGTGATCGCCATGATTGTTCTCCTCACGCTTTTGTTATTTGTTCGCCATCATATCCCCAGCTCGTATAGAATGGAATCAATCGGTTATCGGCAAAATTCATGGTCATTCCTCCCATCAAAAAACTCATCGTGGGCATCACCGGCGGCATCGCGGCTTACAAGGCGGCGGAGTTGGCTCGGCTATTGACGCGGCGGGGCGTGGACACGCAAGTTGTGATGACCGAGGCCGCCCGTCATTTCATCACGCCCGTCACGCTGCAAGCCTTGTCGGGCAAGCCGGTGTTGACCGATTTGTGGGACGACCGCAGCGGCAACGGCATGACGCATATCGAAATCGCGCGTGATGCTGACGCAATTTTGATCGTCCCGGCCAGCGCTGATTTTCTCGCCAAACTCGCGCACGGTATGGCGGATGATTTGCTCACCAACATTTGCCTCGCGCGTTCCTGCCCTTTGCTGGTGGCTCCGGCGATGAACGTGCGGATGTGGGAAAACCCCGCGACGCAACGCAACATCGCGCAACTCAGACGCGACGGCGTGATCGTGCTGGGGCCGGATGACGGCGCACAAGCCTGCGGCGATATCGGCGCGGGGCGCATGACGGAGCCGGAAACCTTGCTGGAGATGCTGGAGGCCAGCCAGCAACCGAAATTGCTCCACGGCAAAAAAGTGCTGCTCACCGCCGGCCCCACGTTTGAAGCTCTGGACGCAGTGCGCGGCATCACCAATCTTTCCTCCGGCAAAATGGGTTACGCACTTGCCCGCGCCGCGCTGGAAATGGGCGCGGAAGTCACGCTGGTGAGCGGTCGCGTCGCGCTGGAACCGCCGCGCGGCGCGAATGTCATCCCTGTTACCTCGGCGCGGGAAATGCTGGATGGCGTGATGGAAAATCTGAAAGGCTGCGATATTTTCATCGGCGTCGCGGCGGTGGCCGATTATCGCGCGCGCAATCCGAACAAACAGAAAATCAAAAAAAACGCGAAAACGCTCACACTGGAATTGGTGCCCAATCCCGATATTCTCGCGCGGGTCGCCGCGCTGCCCAAGCCGCCGTTCTGCGTCGGCTTTGCCGCCGAGAGTGAAAATCTGCGCGAATACGCCGAACAAAAACGCCGCCGCAAAAAATTGCCGCTGCTCGCCGCCAATCTCATTCAGGATGCCCTGGGCGGCGACGACAGCGAATTGATCTTGCTCGACGACAACGGCGCGCATCCCCTGCCGCGCGCGCCCAAGCTGGTATTGGCGCGGCAATTGCTGGCGCATGTGGCGCACATGCTCAAAAAACCTTCACGGAAAAAATCATGAGCCTCAAGATAGACCTCAAAATTCTGGATGAACGTCTGCGTGCCCACATGCCCGCCTACGCCTCGCCGGGTTCCGCCGGGCTGGATTTGCGCGCCTGCGTCGAGCATGTGCTCACGCTGCAACCCGGCGAAACCGAACTCATCCCCACCGGCATGGCGATCCATATCGCCGACCCCGGCTACGCCGCGCTCATCCTGCCGCGCTCCGGCCTCGGCCACAAACACGGCATCGTGCTCGGCAATCTGGTCGGGCTGATAGATTCGGATTATCAGGGGCAATTGTTCATCTCCTGCTGGAACCGTGGCCGCGTCCCCTTTCTGCTCAGCCCGATGGAACGCATCGCGCAGCTCGTCATCGTCCCCGTCGCGCAAGCGCAATTCAACCTGGTCGAAGAATTTGCCGCCAGCGAACGCGGCGAAGGCGGATTCGGCAGCACAGGAAAGCATTGATTATTTCCCCGTTTTCATGGTATAAAGTCGGTTTTTTCAAATTCGGAGAGACACCATGGCACGCGTCTGTCAGGTAACCGGCAAAAAGCCGATGGTGGGCAACAACGTTTCCCACGCCAACAACAAGACCAAGCGCCGCTTTCTGCCCAACCTGCAAAACCGCAAGTTCTGGGTCGAGAGCGAAAACCGCTGGGTCACCATGCGCATCACCAACGCGGCGCTGCGTACCATAGACAAGAACGGCATTGATGCCGTGCTCGCCGACATGCGCGCCAACGGCGAGAAAATCTGAGGGATAAATCATGCGTGAAAAAATCAAACTGGAATCCAGCGCCGGAACCGGCCACTTCTACACCACAACCAAAAACAAGCGCACCATGCCGGAAAAAATGGAAATCAAAAAGTTCGACCCGGTCGCCCGCAAACATGTGATGTACAAGGAAGCAAAACTCAAGTAATCCGGGTTAGGATTTGTGAGTTGAGCAGAAAAAGCCCGCAATGCGGGCTTTTTTATTTCCCTGCTGTGGAGCCTGTCCTGAGCTGGTCGAAGGAGGGTGGCATCGAGACAAAATGCGTCGCACCTTAGTTCAACGTTTAAACCAACGCTGCCCCTGCAGGGCGATTTTTCTTTTCGAACCACCCCGTCCTACCCCTTTATGTCAAAGGAAAATTGAAACCCGCCCCTACATTTGCTTTGCCCCGAACACCCGCGCGGCGAGGATTCCGGCTTCGTAGAGCAAACAGATCGGGATTGCCATGAGGAATTGCGAGAGTACATCGGGGGGCGTGAAAATGGCTGCGGCGACGAAGGCGCTGACGATCACGTAGGGGCGGATTTCCTTGAAGGTTTCGATTTTCACCATGCCTGTCCGGGCGAGCGCGAACACCACGAGCGGGACTTCAAACGATACGCCGAAGCCGAGGAAAAGCATGGTTACGATGTCGAGGTAGTAGCCGATGTCGGGCATGTTAACCACGTCTTGCGGCGCGGCGTGGGCGGTGTAGTTGAAAACGATGGGGAACACCAGAAAATACGCGAATGCCATGCCGATCAGGAACAGCAGAGTGCTGAGGATCACGAGCGGCGCGACGAGGCGTTTTTCGTGGCGGTAAAGACCGGGCGCGACGAACGCCCAGATTTGGTAAAGCGTGTAGGGCAGGGAGATGACGAAGGCCGTCATCATCGCCACTTTCAGCGGGATGAAAACGGGCGAGATGACGCCGATGGCCTGCATGTGACTGCCTTGCGGCAACTGCGCCACCAAGGGATGCGCGAGCGCGGTGTAAAGCATGTTTCTGAACGGGAACAGGACGAGAAAGGCGATGACGAAGCCGATGACGCAGCGCATCAAACGCGCGCGCAATTCAATCAGGTGGGAGATGAAGGTTTCGGACGGCGCATCGTTCATGGTCGCTCGTCCCCGGATTTGGTATCGAGCGCGGTTTTCAGTTGTTGTTCGGTTTCCTGCAATTCGCCGCCGACTTCGCGCGTGATTTCATTTTGGATGCGGCGCAATTCGTCGGCTTTCAGTTCGCGTTCGATGTCGCCTTTCACGGTGGCGACGTAGCGTTGCGCGCGTCCCGCGAGCAATCCCAAAGTTCGCGCGACCTTGGGCAATCGTTCCGGGCCGATCACGATCAGCGCGACCACGGCGATGACCAGAATCTCGCCAAAGGAAATCCCGAACACGGCTTAGTCGGACGACTTTTCTTTGACTTCGCCTTCGACGGTGCGACTGTTCGCGTCATCTTCCAGCCGGGAGCCGGATTCGCCTTCCCGCATCGCATCCTTGAACCCCTTGACCGCGCCGCCCAAATCTTTTCCGGCGTTACGCAGCTTGCCGGTTCCGAACACCAGCACCACGACGATCAACACCACCACCCAATGCCACCATGCGCCAAAACCCATCATCATTCTCCTCGTTAAAATCCGGGCAAGCCCGCGCCGCCGCCAAACACATGCACATGCAGGTGAAACACTTCCTGCCCGCCGCCGTGCCCGGTGTTGATGACCGTGCGGAATCCCGCGTCCAGCCCTTGCTCGTGCGCCAGCTTCGGCGCCAGCAACATCATGCGTCCAAGAATATCACGATCCCCCGCGCCGCACTCCGCGAGGCTGACGATATGCCGCTTGGGAATCAGCAAAAAATGCACCGGCGCGACCGGGTGGATGTCGTGGAAAGCAAGCACCTCGTCGTCCTCATAAATTTTGCGACCCGGGATTTCGCCCGTGACGATCTTGCAGAAAATGCAATCGCTCATTGGATGCTCCTAATTTTTTTCCCGCGCCGCCTTCTCCGCCAGCCCGGAAAGCCCTTCGCGCCGCGCCAGTTCATTCAGCACATCCTGCGGGCGCAAGCCTGTATGCGCGAGCATCACCAGCGTGTGAAACCAGAGATCGGCGGTTTCGTGGATGATTTTTTCGCGGTCGCCGTCCTTGGCGGCGATGATAGTTTCCGCAGCCTCTTCGCCGATTTTTTTGAGTATGCCGTCCATGCCTTTTGCGTAAAGTTTGGCGACGTAGGAAGATTGCGGATCGGCGGTTTTGCGGCTTTCCAGCATTTCGGCGAGTCGGGCAAGCGTGTCATTCATGGCGATAAATCTCCTCGGGATTTTTGATGACGGGCGCATCCGTCACCCAGTGGCCGTTTTCCAGTTTGCGGAAAAAACAGCTATGCCGTCCGGTGTGACAGGCGATGCCGCCAATCTGTTCCACGGTGAGCAGGATGACATCTTCGTCGCAGTCGAGCCGGATTTCCCTGACGATTTGCGTGTGACCGGATTCCTCGCCCTTCTTCCACAGCTTTCCGCGCGAGCGCGACCAATAAACCGCGTGGCCGGTTTCCACGGTCAGGCGCAGCGCCTCACGGTTCATCCACGCGAACATGAGCGCATCGCCCGACCCGGCTTCGCGCGTGATGACGGGAACCAACCCGTCCTCCGTCCAGCGGATTTCATCCAGCCAGTTTGTTGTCATTGCATCCGCACCTCAATGCCGTGGTCGGCCATGTAACGCTTGGCCTGATCCACCGAATATTCGCCGAAGTGGAAAATGCTGGCCGCGAGCACCGCGTCCGCGCCGCCCTGTTTCACGCCTTCCA
>JAITWS010000043.1 GCA_031285185.1 Methylobacillus sp. | reverse complement strand
GCGGTGGTTTCAGGGAGTGTTTGCGTCAAGGACTAACCTGGACTAACATAGCTCAACTTCATCGCAGGAGCCGCATGATGCAAACCGTAAATATCCACGAGGCGAAAACGCATTTTTCCCGCTTGGTTGATGCCGCCGCGAACGGGGAGGAAATTTTGATTGCCAAAGCCGGGGTTCCGACTGCCCGGTTGGTGTCGGTCGAGCGCCCGAAAGTCGCGCGTCGTTTCGGCGGTCTGAAAGGCAAAATACGCATTGCCGATGATTTTGATGCGCCGTTGCCGGAGGATGTGCTCGCGGAATTTGAGGGGCGTTGATGCGGCTTTTGCTTGATACGCATGTGTTCTTGTGGGCGGTCTCGGACGATAAGAGATTGTCCGGGGAGGCGCGCAAACGCATCCTTGATGCGGATGAGGTATTCGTCAGCAGCGCGAGCATTTGGGAGGCATCCATCAAGGCAGGACTGGGCAAGCTGGATGTGGATGTGAACCTGCTGATCGGGGAAATCACGAAAAGCGGCTTTTCCGAACTCCCGGTGCGCGCATTACACGCAGTCCGCCTCCGCGATCTTCCGCATATTCATCGCGATCCGTTTGATCGTCTGCTGATTGCCCAAGCCATGACGGAGCCGCTGGCGCTGGTCACGCACGACCCGATACTTGCCGGGTACACGGATCTTGTGATCGTTGTTTAGAGGTTGGGAAACAGATCAGCGCCTCGCCAACTTTTCCAACTCACTCCTGATTTTCTCCACCACTGCCGTCCAGTCGCGCGGGTCGCCGTTGTTCCAGACATTGCGGAATAGTCGCATAGTGGGATACCACGGATTGTCCTCGCGGCGGTAGTGATAACGCCAATCGCAGAGCAGCGAAACCATGACCCATACTGGTTTGCCCAGCGCGCCCGCGAGGTGGGCGAGTGAAGTGTCGGTGGCGATGACCAGATCGAGCGCCGAGATGGTGGCGGCGGTTTGCGCCATGTTTTGAAACTCCGGGCCGAGGTCGTGGAAGTTTGTTCGCTCTTGCGCGTATCGCGCCGTTTCGTCCGCGCACTCGCCTTTTTGCAGGCTGAAAAATTCCACGTTTTCGAGTTCAAACAGTCTATCCAGACGCGACAGCGAGGACAGCGAGCGGGCGGCATCATTTTCTTGCGTTGGGTTGCCTCGGAACACGATGCCCACTTTCAACTTTCCGGGCGCAGTTTGTTGCAGCGCGGCAGGCAGCGTTTGTCCGTCCGACACGCGCAAATAGGGAACCGTGGGCGGGAGCGCGTCAAAATTCAGCGGAAGATAGGCGGGAATGGCGTGGGGATAGACCCAGTAATTGCAGGGCGGCAAATCGGCGATGTGTTCGATATCCACCACGGCATCCGCTTCGCCGGAATCGCGGAACAGTTCCAGCAGGGGTTGCTGGCAAACGACGGATACATGGGCAGCGCCGCATTGTTCGCGCAGAATGCGGGCGAAGCGGAAGAAGAAAATTTCGTCGCCCAGACCAAATTCGCTCCAGATGACGATGGATTTTCCCGCGAGCGGTTGGCCTGTCCATGCCGGGATAAATTGCGGGGGCTGCACCTTGGCGCGGCGTTGCCACGGCGCGTGGATAAAGCGCGATTCGCGCAGCTTGAATCCTTCGTGCAACTGCCCGACCAATACCAGACTGAGCCAGCGGTATAACCAGACTCCGTGATCCTGCGGGATGCGCGTGGTGGCCTCTTGCCACATCGCCACCTCTTGCTCCGGCACGCCCCATCGCAACATCTGCATCATGGATTGGTGATAGGCATCGAAGCGGTAGGGATACAGTTCCCGCGCGCGGCGGCAGAGGGCGAGGCCGGTTTCGGCGTTGTCGGCTTGAGCCGCTTCGCGCAACAGCGCCCAGAGCGACGGCACATCGCGTTTACGCAGCACGATTTCGATGGCGCATTCGGCCACGCCTTGCGCGGTTTGGTCAACATCAGGCTGCTTGTCGTCGTAGAAATCGCGCACCAAGGCTACGCGCTCGCACGAGGCCACGGGCAGCATCGCTTCCACCAGATCGAACACATTGATCGAACGCGGCAAGCGTTGTTCGTTTTTGGATTTGGCGATGGTGAAGCTCGCCTTGTGGCTCGCGGCAAAGCGGTTCGGCCATGCGCCCTTGCCATACAAATCTTCGTCCGGCACGGTGACGATGACATGACCGCCGGGTTTGACGACATCCAGCCAGCGCGCCAACGCTTGCGCCGGATTGTCGAAATGCGCCAGACCGAAAATGGAATGCACAAAATCAAGGCTGCAATCTTCGACCCCGCGCAATTGCAGCGCGTCGCCCTTGGCGTGATCCCACGCCACCACGCGCTCGATGAGCGGAAAAAGATGCGCGCAGGCGCTCAAGGGATCGTTTTCCACGCCGATGTCCAAGCCGACGCCCCGGAAATAATGCCGGATGAAGGATGGCTCGCGCCCGCGTCGCATGGCCGATTTGCGGGTTTCATTCATGGTGGGTTTCCAAGTCTTTGCGGTGAAGTTTTTGTGGACGGCGAAATAATATCATGCGGAAGCGCGGTTTTAATTCCCCTTCTGTGAAGGGGTGGACGCGAAGCGGACGGGGTAGTTCACGAAAAAAACGCGATGCGTAGCATCGCACCTCATATTAACGCTTTCAAACCATTCGTGCCCCAGCGGGGCGATGTTCTTTTTAAACTACCCCGTCGCCTTCGGCGCCACCCCTTCACCGAAGGGGAATAAATCACCTCACCCCGGCGGAAATTCCAGTTTGTAGCCCAGCTTTTTGAATGTTTGAAAGACGACATCTTCCATGCCCAGCGTGAGCAGTTCGCGCTCAAGCCAGGTGAAGCGTATGGTCAGCGGATCGAGCGAGGTCAATCGGCGCGCGCCCATGTGGTGTCCGAATATCTTGCTGATGTCCATGCCTTCGTGCAGATGCGGGTGGAGATGTTCAAAGGCGAATTTGAGGCCGACGCTCAAGGGCGGAAAGAGAATGCCGACCTTGTCCGACATGTCGCGGTTGATGACGCAGTGATAGACATCTTCCCAGGCGTCGCCGGAAGGCCACTGCATGGCGTAGCGACTGACGCGGTTGCGCGACACGGTGGGCGGGCGCAGACGATATTCCAGCCCGAGTTGTGACGGCGTTTGCAGGAATTTTTTGCTGCGGAGGCTGAAGCCGCCGTTCATGGAATAATTGATTTTGAAGCCGGGCGTTTGTCTTGATTCCAACATGCGCTGAACCCAGGTAAACCGTCGCACGAAGGTTTTTTTGCCGTCCGGGGTGAGGACATCCGCGAGGCCGGTCGGCGCGCCGAGATAATCATATTCAAAAAATTCCGGGAGGAAGGATGCGCCGTTGAGCACCCAGCCGTCGTTTTGCACGATGAGGGCGAACTCGGTGTCTATGAATTGATGCAGGGCATAGGTGACGAAAAGCGAGTATTCGAGATGTCCCATGGGGACGATGGGAATATGCTCGATCAGCGGCAGGAGTTTTTTCGGCTTGGTCGGCGAAAGCAGCAGACAACGCGCGCCCGGCATTTGCGTGGCGCTGTAATGCAGCGCCAGTTGCGTTTCATGCAGATCACCGATGCGGCCATCAACATTGACGATGGTGATGCGGTCAAACACGGCGCGTCCCGCTCACGTCGCAAATTCCAGTTTGTAACCCAGTTTTTCGAAGGCTTCAATCACCTTGTCCTCCATGGGGATGGGGCGCAATTCGCGTTCGAGCCAGATAAAACGTATGGTCAGCGGATCAAGCGAACCCAGCCGCCGCGCTTTCATGTGATGGCCGAAAATTTTGCTGATGTCCATATCCTTGTGCAAAATCGGATTGAGGTGTTCAAAAGCGAATTTCGCCGCGAGGTTCAAGGGCGGAAAGCGTATGCCCGCTGACTCCAGCGCCGCGCGATTCACCACGCAATGATAAACATCCTCCCAGGCATCGCCCTCCGGCCATTGCATTTGCTGCTCGCCCGCGCGATTGACGATCATGGTCGGCGGACGCAATTTGTAATCCAGCCCAAGCTGCGACGGCGCTTTGAGAAACTTTTTGCTGCGAAGGCTGAAGCCGCCGTTCATAAGGAAATTGATTTTGGTTCCGGGTGTTTGCCGCAATTCCGTCGCGCGCTGCACCCACGAAAATTTCCGCATAAGCGTTTCGCCGTCCGGGGTGATGACATTGGCAAGATGGATGGGCGCGCCGATGTAATCAAACTCAAAAAAGTCTTTGGTGAACAATGCGCCGTTGAGCACCCAACCATCGTTCTGCACGATCAGGGCGTAGTCGGTCTCTATGAACTGATGCAGGGTGTAAGTGACGAAAAGCGAATATTCGAGATAGCCCATGGGCGCGATTCTGACATGCTCAATCGGTTCCATGAGATTCGCGGGCTTGGTCGGCGAAAGCAACAGACAACGCGCGCCCGGCATCTGCCTGACACTGTGAACAAGCGCCAACTGCGTTTCAAGCAGATCGCCGGGGCGACCATCAACGTTGACAATGGTGATGCGATCAAACACGCGATAGGCCTTTCGTTTTTGTTTTTTGCAGGATGACGCATAGTACCACTACGCCGCTTTCAGCAGAAAGCTATCCTCCGAGACCCACAGCCCAGCCCTCTTCAGTATGCGAGAAGGGGCTGGAGTGAGGGCGGGCGCTTTCGCGCCCCCGGTTTGTTATTTCTTTTTCTGGGTGGTGTTGTTTTTGAGGCTGTTGCTTGCGGGGCTGACCGAGGCCGCGCTCGAATTTTTGGCTTGGTCGTACAGGGGCATCACTTTGGGGATGAGTCCTTTGATGTGATCCATGCGCGTTTGGTCGGAGGGGTGGGTGCTGAGGATTTCGGCGGGTTTTTCGCCGCCGAGCGAACTCATTTTTTGCCAGAGCGTGAGCGCGGCATTCGGATTGTAACCGGCGCGCGCCATGAGTTCCAAGCCCATGCCGTCGGCTTCGTTTTCGGCGGTGCGGCTGTTGGGCAGCGTGAGCGCGACGGTGGCGAGCTGGTTGCCGACATCCGCGGTCTGACTCGCGGCATCGCCGCTGCCGGTGGCGACGCCGACCGCGATGGCCAGCCCCAGCAGGCCGTATTGTTGCGCCTTGACGCGCGACATTTGCTCGCGCACATGTTCGCGCAGCGCATGGGAAATTTCGTGTCCCATCACCGCCGCGAGCTCGTCGTCGGTCGGTTTGATCGCGTCGAGCAGGCCGGTATAGACCATGATTTTTCCGCCCGCCATGCAGTAGGCGTTGACTTCCTTGCTTTCCATCACGTTGATTTGCCAATCCCACTTGAGCGCGTCTTCGCGGAATGTGCCGACCTGCGCGATGAGTCGTTCGCCGATGACGCGCACACGTTTGGTTTCAGCGCTGTCGGTGTTCAGCAGACGTTTCGCGTCGGCATCTTTCACCACTTGCTGATAGGCGAGGGCGGATTGTTGCACGGCCTCCTCTTCGCTCACCAGTCCGACATATTGCTTGCGATCAACGCCGACCGCGCCGGATTTGGTGGTTTGCGTGGTGGCGCAACCGGCGAGCAGCAGCGCGAGGAACAGGGCTAGTAATGTGTTTTTCATTTCAGAATCTCCCGGATCATGGTTTGGGTTAAAGCGTAAGTTGCGATCCCAGCTCGACTACGCGGTTGGGCGGCAATTTGAGGTGGTCGGTGACGCTGCTCGCGTTGCGGAACATGCCGATAAACAGTTTTTGACGCCAGAAGGCGAAAGGCGCGCCGCGCCGCGCGATGAGGATTTCCTTGCCGATGAAGAAGGAGGTATCCATCATGTCCAGCGGCAAGCCCTTTTCGGCGCAGCGTTCCAAGGCTTTGGGCAGGTTCGGCTCGTCCATGAAGCCGTATTGCACCTGCACGCGGTAAAAACCTTGCGGCAACTCTTCGACGATGAGGCGGTCGTTCGGGTCGGAATGCGGCACGTCTTCGTATTTCACGGTCAGCAGCACGATCTGCTCATGCAGCACCTTGTTGTGTTTGAGGTTGTGCAGCAGCGCGTGCGGCACGCCATACGGATTGGGCGTCATGAAAATCGCCGCGCCCGAAACGCGCGCGGGCGGGTGTCCGGCGATGGCTTCGATAAAGCTGTCCAGACTCATCGCGTCGTCCTTGAGGCGCTTGTACAGCAGCTCGCGTCCGCGTTTCCAGGTCAGCATAAGCGTGAAAAGAATGATGCACACCAGAATCGGGAACCAGCCGCCCGCGGGGATTTTGAGCACATTCGCGCTGAAGAAGGCGAGGTCTATGGTGAGGAACACCGAAATCAGCGCAAGCGTTTTCGCCCAACTCCATTTCCACACGCTGTGGAACACCAGCGCGGCGAGCAGCGTGGTGATAATCATGTCGCCCGTGACCGCGATGCCGTAGGCCGCGGCGAGGTTGGAGGAATTCTGGAAGAACAGCACCAGCGTCATCACGCCGATCATGAGCGCCCAATTTACCTTGGGCAGATAAATCTGCCCGGCCTCGCTTTCGGAGGTGTGCGTGACCTGCGTGCGCGGCATGAAGCCAAGCTGCAACGCCTGCCGCGAAATCGAGAATGTGCCGGAAATCACCGACTGCGATGCGATCACGGTCGCCATCGTCGTCAGCACGATCAAGGGCATCAGAATTTCCTTGGGCGCGAGCAGATAAAAGGGATTTCTCACGGCGGTCGCGTCGTGCAGCAACAACGCGCCCTGACCGAAATAATTGAGCATGAGACAAGGCAACACCAGACCAAACCAGGCATAACGAATCGGCACGCGGCCAAAGTGCCCCATATCCGCATACAGCGCCTCGCCGCCCGTGACCGACAGCACAACCGCGCCCAGCGTGAGAAACGCCAGCCAGTGATTGTTGGTGAAAAAATGCACGGCATGAGCCGGGTTGAGCGCCCACAATATATCGGGATTGTGCACGATGTTGATAACGCCCAGCACCCCCAGCGATAGAAACCAGATCATCATGACCGGCCCGAACAACTTGCCGACCGTCGCGGTTCCGTGACGCTGCACGGAAAACAAAATCAGCAACACGGTCAGCGTGATCGGAATCACCCACGCATCCAGCTTGGTCGCGGCGACTTCCAGACCCTCGACCGCGGAAAGCACGGTGATCGCAGGTGTCACCATGCCATCGGCGAAAAACATGGAAGCGCCGATGATGCCCGCGAGCGTGATAAAACGCAGCTTGAGTCGGCTATGCCCCGCCTGCTGCGTCGCCAGCGCGATCAACGCCATGATGCCGCCCTCGCCCCGGTTGTCGGCGCGCATCATGAAAATCACATACTTGACCGTGACCACCATGATGAGCGACCACAAAATCAGCGAGATCACCCCCATCACATTATCCGGCGTCACCTCCACCTGATGATGCCCACCGAATACTTCTTTCATCGTATAAAGCGGGCTGGTGCCGATGTCACCAAAAATCACCCCCAGCGCGGCAAGCGCAAGCACATGATTCTTTGTTTTCTGAGCGGATTGGGCGGGTACGGAAGACATCAAAAACCTTAAGTCTGGAAACAGAATCTCATGATTTTACTGCTATTGGCGAATTGAGCCTAGCGTGGAAACGCAAATGGGTTTGCTCAAGGTTTTTCCGCTCCTTGCAGTTTTCCCTTCCTTGCTTGTGAGGGCTGCTGCAAAGGCGAGCGGTCTATTTCCCGGCAATCACTTTGCCTACTTCCACTTCCGCCTCTCCGCGCGCGAAGGTGATGGTCAGCGTTTGTTTCAGGCGTAGCGTCGCGCTGTCGCGCACGAGGCTGCCGTCGGGTTGGCGCACGAGGCTGTAGCCGCGTTTGAGCGCGGAATCGGGGCTGAGGTGGCGCAGGTTTTGTTCCAGGTGGCGCAGGTGTTCGCGGTGGTGTTGCAGGTGGCGCGATTGGGCGGTTTGCAGGCGTTGCGGCAGGGTTTGCAGACGCGCGTTCGCGCGGTCAGTGAGGCGCAGCAGCGCGGTTTGCAAACGTGTTTGCAAATGTCCGAGCCGTTCCCGTTGGCGGCGCGCTTTTTCGCCCGGATGCACGAGGCGGCGCGCGAGAAAATCCGTGTGCTGCATGTGTTTGTCGAGCAGGTGTTGCATCTGGCGGCGCAGACGCAGATGCAGTGCACGCGCCGTACGCAACAATGTTTGCCGGTCGGGTGTGACCAGTTCGGCGGCGGCGGTGGGGGTGGGCGCGCGGCTGTCCGCGACGAAATCGGCGATGGTGAAATCGGTTTCGTGGCCGATGCCGGAGATGACGGGGATGGGTGATTCGGCGATTGCGCGCGCGACGACTTCTTCGTTGAATTGCCATAAATCTTCGATGCTGCCGCCGCCGCGACAGACGATGAGCACATCGCATTCGCCGCGCTCACCGGCGGCGCGTATGGCTTGCGCGATGCGTTCCGCCGCGCCTTTGCCTTGCACCGGCGCGGGGTAGAGCACTATGGGAATGCCGGACATGCGTCGTCGCAATGTGGTCAGCACATCGCGCAACGCGGCGGCATCGGGCGAGGTGACGATGCCGATTTGACGCGGATGTTGGGGTAGCGGGCGTTTGCGCGCGGGGGCGAACAAGCCTTCTTTTTCCAGCCTGGCCTTGAGCCGTTCAAAGGCTTCGAACAATGCGCCCAATCCGGCGCGTTGCAGGGTTTCCACGGTGAGTTGAAAATCGCCGCGCGCTTCGTACAGCGTGACCAGCGCGCGCGCTTCGACGTGATCGCCTTCGCGCGGAACCCAATCGAGCGCGGCGTTGCGGTTGCGGAACATCACGCAGCGCACTTGCGCGTGCTCGTCCTTGAGCGAGAAATACCAATGTCCCGACGCGGCGCGGGTGAGGTTGGAAATTTCGCCCGCGACCCACAACAGCGGAAAGCCGCGTTCCAGCGTTTCGCGCGCCATGCGGTTGAGCGCGCTCACGCTGAGCACATTGGGGCGGCGCGGTTCAAAAAGGGATGCGGTAGTCAAAGAAAATCCGGGTTTCCGTTACAATCATCAATTCCATTATAAGCGGTGAGTTTCCATGTTCAACAGAATCCTCGGCGATCGCGCCGGTTATTTGCTTGGCTTTGTCGTCGCGTTCGGGCTGGTCGGTCTCGCGCTTTACATCCAGCAGCAAAACAATCTCGACCCGTGCCCGCTGTGCATTTCCCAGCGCATCGCCTACATGGTGCTGGGCGCGATTTTCCTCGTGGCCGCGCTGCACAATCCGGGCAAATGGGGGCGGCGCATTTACGGTTTTCTGCAATTCGCCGCCGCCGCGACCGGCGCGGGCATCGCGCTGCGCCATATGTGGATACAGGCCAACCCGGACAAGGTAATGTCGGAATGCGGCGTGGGGATGGATTACATGTTTGAAAATTTCCCCATGCAACGCGCGTTGCAATGGGTGTTCAACGGAACCGGCGAATGCTCGAAAATTGACTGGACATGGTTCGGCCTGACCATTCCGCAACTTTCGCTGATCGCGTTTGCCGGATTCGCCATATTCGCCATCGCGCTTGCCTGCATGAAAAAATGAATTACAAAACCATAGACCAATTCATCGGCAACACGCCGCTCGCGCGTTTGCAACGCATTCCCGGCGCGACCGGCAACATCATCCTCGCCAAGCTCGAAGGCCACAATCCTGCGGGTTCGGTGAAGGATCGTCCCGCGCTTTCCATGATCGCCCATGCGGAAGCGCGCGGCGCGATCAAGCCGGGCGATACGCTGATCGAGGCGACCAGCGGCAACACCGGAATCGCGCTTGCGATGGCGGCGGCGGTCAAGGGTTACAAGCTGATATTGGTGATGCCGGACAACCAAAGTCTGGAACGTCGTCGCGTGATGAAAGCATTCGGCGCGGAACTCGTTCTGACACCAAAATCGGGCAGCATGGAACTCGCGCGCGACACCGCAGAAAAAATGCGCGACGAAGGGCGCGGCGTGATTCTCGACCAATTCGCCAACCCGGATAATCCGCGCGCGCATTTTGAAACCACGGGGCCGGAAATCTGGCGCGACACCGGCGGCAAGATCACGCACTTTGTTTCCAGCATGGGCACGACCGGAACCATCATGGGCGTTTCGCGCTATCTCAAACAGATGAATCCGGCGGTTCAAATCATAGGCGTGCAGCCGCGCGACGGCGCGCAGATTCCCGGCATACGCAAATGGCCGCGCGAATATCTGCCGCAGATTTGCGATTTTTCGCGCATAGATCGCATGATGGAAATCGGCCAGCCGGAAGCCGAGGAAATGACGCGGCGACTCGCGCGAGAAGAGGGCATTTTCGCGGGCATTTCCTCCGGCGGCGCGGTGTGCGCGGCCATGCAGCTTTCCGGCGAAGTGCGCGACGCGGTGATCGTGACCATCATCTGCGACCGTGGCGATCGGTATCTGTCAACCGGAGTTTTCCCGGAGTGAGTTTTCCCTCGCGCCTGTTTTTGCTTTTTCTGTGCGGTTTCGCGCTGCCAGCAAGCGCGATTGAGCGCGTCGAAATTCAAATCGGCAAGATCGAACATCCTGGCGCGGAGGTTGAAAAAATCAGCGGCGCGCTGGACATGAACGGGCGCTGGCACGCGCAGGCAACATTGAAGCGCGGCGACGCGGCGCAGCTTGGCAAGGAGTTTGCATTGCCGTTCACATTCACCAAGGGCGCGCTGCGCGGGCAGGCGGAATTTTCCGGCGAGCAACTTGCGCTCAATCAGGTGCGCGGGGAATTTTTCATCAAGGATGTCGCGTTCAACGACGAAACCGGATTGCACGCAGGCGAAAAAATCGCTGCGCATGTGCAGGCCGTCGCCACGCGCGAGAACGGGCAATGGCACTGGTCGTGCAAGCTCTCCGACACCGGCGGCGAAGTGTTCTGGCAGCCGCTTTATCTCGCCAAAATGGATGTCGCTTTCGACGGACGCGGCGTTTACGCGCCCACTTTGTTGTCGGTCGAGCAGGGCGTGCTGACGATCGGCGGCGTGGGTTCCGCGCAAGGTTCGCTGGCGCTTGCATTGCCGGAAAACAGCATTAAAAATCTTGATGTCACGGCGCAGCGTCTCGATATGGCGGGCGTTTACAGCGTGTTGCTCAAACCGTTTTTTGAAAAGACCATGCTCGCCAATCTTGAAATGGAAGGGCAGGCCGACGCAAGCGTCCGCATGAAAGACGGCGCGTTCACGGCGTTTCGCGTTGCCTTGCGCGATTTCGACGTGGCGGATAAAAACGGCGCGTTCGCGTTTTACAAGGTCAACGCCGATGTGCCGTGGTCGCTCGATCAGGCGACGCAGGCGGGTTTGCGTTATGCGGGCGGAGAGTTGTTGAAGATGAATCTGGGCGCGGCGGAAATTTCGGCGGCGCTCAACGGCTACGCGCTGACCGCGTCGCGCGTGCAATTGCCGGTGCTGGACGGCACGCTCACGCTGACCGATATTTCGGCGGCCTTCGTGCAGCAAAAATGGCACTGGCATCTGGGCGCGACGCTGACGCCGGTTTCGATGAGCGATTTCAGTCACGCGGTCGGCTGGCCGACAATGGACGGCAAACTTGCGGCGGGCATTCCCATGGTGACTTACACCAACGGCACGATGACGATGGACGGCGCGATGGGCATCAGCATTTTCGACGGCTCAATCACGCTGGACAATCTCGCTTTGCAAGACCCGCTGGGCATCGCGCCACGGATGCGCGGCGACATCATCATGCGGAATCTCGATCTCGATCTGCTCACGCACACGTTCTCGTTCGGCGCGATCACGGGGCGGCTGGATGGCGACGTGAAAAACATGGTGCTATCGCGCTGGAAGCCGGTGCAATTCGACGCCTCGTTTCGCAGCGCGCCGGGCAAATATCCCAGAAAGATTTCGCAACGCGCGGTGGAAAACATCTCGGCGCTCGGCGGCGCGGGCGCGTCGGCGGCGTTGCAACGCAGCTTTTTGCGCTTCTTCAAGCAATTCAATTATTCCGCCATCGGCCTGTCGTGCAAGTTGCGCCAGGGCAATTGCGTGATGCAAGGCGTGGAGCCGACTTCCGGCGGCTATGTGATCGTCAAAGGCAGCGGCATACCGGCGATCACGGTGCTGGGGTACAATCAGAAAGTGAGTTGGAGCGAGTTGCTCTCGCGCATTCAGGGCGTGATTGAAAGCAATGCCGCGCCCGTCATCAAATAAGGACGAACCATGAAAAAACACTGGATAGGGCTATTACCGGCGGGGCTGGCATTGTCGGCCTGCGTCACCATCAACATTTATTTCCCGGCGGCGGCGGCGGAAAAAGCCGCCGACAAAATCATTGACGAAGTCTGGCAGATCAAAGACCAGCAAAAACCCGCCGATGATCCGGCGCAACCTTAAGGAGGTTCCCATGAAAAAACACCTGATCGCGATTTTATTCGCGCTGGCTTCGCTGACGGCGGTCACACCCGCGCTGGCGCAGGCCGACCTCAAGGCCAACACCCCCGCAGTGACGGAGATACGCGGCAACATCAAAGCGCGCTTTCCCCAGATGCGTCCGCTGTACGAAAGCGGCGCGGTGGGCTTGGGCAATAACGGACTCGTCGTCGTGCGCGACGCCAACGCCGTGCCGCTCAAGGACAGGCAAAGCGTCAACGCGCTGGTCGCGGAAGAAAACAAGGATCGCAACGCGCTCTACAAGGAAGTCGCCAACGCCAACGGCCACCCCGAATGGGAAGCCGAAATCCGCACCACCTTCGCCCAACGCTGGGCAAGCCGCGCGCACAGCGGCTGGTGGGTGCAGGACGCAGGCGGAAGCTGGGCGCAGAAACCTTGATGCGAAATGTTGCAGCGCAAGCCGCTCTTCCTTCGTTGTTCTTTCTTCCACCGGCGGGAGAGGGAGAAGAGTGTGCAGTTCCCTCTCCCACTCGTGGGAGAGGGGCAGGGGTGAGGGTTCGTCATTGCGAGGAGCGCAGCGACGCGGCAATCCAGAAAGTCACGACTACCGGAATGGAAACAATCCAGAAAATCACAACTCTGGATTGCTTCGCTGTGCTCGCAATGACGAACCCCAACCCTCACCCCAGCCCCTTCGACAAGCTCAGGACAGCCCTCTCCCGCAAGCGGGAGAGGGAGAACTGCGCGAAGAGAGATGCTTAAGGTAACCCCATGACCCCCACCCTCGTCTTTGATATCGAAACCGTTCCCGATACCGATGGTCTCCGCGCGTTGCTGAATTTGCCGCCGGAGACTTCGGCGGCGGAGGTCGCGCAGATTGCGTTTCACCAGCGTCGTCAAAACGGGCAATCCGAATTTTTGCCCTTGCATGTGCAGAAAGTCGTTGCGATTTCCTGCGTGTTGCGCGAGGGTGAAAACAATTTTCGCGTGTGGTCGCTGGGCGCGCCGGAGGAGGGCGAGGGCGCGCTCATCCAGCGGTTTTACGATGGCATTGAAAAATACAAGCCCGTGCTGGTGTCGTGGAACGGCGGCGGTTTCGATCTGCCGGTGCTGCATTATCGCGGTCTCATGCACAACGTCGTCGCCGCGACGTATTGGGACATGGGCGACGACGACCGCGATTTCAAGTGGAACAATTACATCAGCCGCTATCACATGCGCCACACCGATCTCATGGATTTGCTCGCGCTGTATCAGGGGCGCGGCAATGCGCCGCTGGATCAGCTCGCGCAACTGTGCGGCTTTCCCGGCAAGCTCGGCATGGACGGCTCCAGGGTTTGGGAGGCGTATCAGGCGGGCGGGATCGAGGCCATCCGCAATTATTGCGAGACCGATGTGGTCAACACCTGGCTCGTTTATTTGCGCTTTCAGCAAATGCGCGGGCTGCTCACGCCCGCCGCGTATCAACGCGAAATCGCGCTTGCGCGCGAGGCGCTGGCCGCGAATCCGGCAGCGCACTGGCAGGAATTTCTGGCCGCCTGGCCTGGCAACTAAAATTCAAAATTTTGATCGAATATAAAAAGATTGGACTGATTATCAAATACCTGTAAATTCGTTCTACCTATTCTTTTCTCCGTCACATAACTTTTATTTTTATTCGGGTTGCAAGTGATTCTTGCCGTCCGGCGGAGGAAAGAACGCAGCATGAACACCAACCGTTTCAAACGAATTTTCAGCAAACGCCTCGGCGCGCTCGTCGCCGTCGGAGAACACGTCAAATCTCAAGGCAAGGAGCCGGGTACATCGGATACCGCAGCCCTCACCCTGCCCTCTCCCATAAATGGGAGAGGGAACAGCATGGGGTTCAACCTTTCCGGTCACCCGTTGTTCTCCCTCTCCCGCTTGCGGGAGAGGGCTGGGGTGAGGGTGGGGGTTCAAGGAATACGGGCGGGTTTGAAACCCGCCCCTACGGTGATGGCCTTGTTGCTTGCATCGCCTTTCGCCCACGCCGCCGATCTTCCCACCGGCGGCAATGTCATTGGCGGCTCGGCCAGCATCGGTCAATCCGGCAACACGATGACGATAGACCAGTCCACGCAACGCGCCGCAATCAACTGGAACACGTTTAACATCGGCTCCGGCTACACCGTTCAATTCAACCAACCCGGTTCCCAATCCATCACTTTGAACCGCGTGGTTGGCGGCGTGCCATCCAACATCCAGGGCGCATTGCTCGCCAACGGACAGGTCTGGATCCAAAACGCGAATGGCGTTTTGTTCGGCAGCGGCGCGACGATCAACGTCAATTCCTTGTTGGTGACGACGAAAAATATCAATGTTGACCAGTTTATGTCGGGTAGCAATTCGTTCGATCTGACCTCGACCGGCATCAATGCGGGCATCATCAACGACGGCTCGATTACGGCGCACGGTTATGTAATGCTGGTGGGCGATCAAGTAAGAAACACCGGCGACATTAACGCCAAACAAGTCACACTCGCCGCAGGCGACAGCGCGACGGTCGCGCTGGATAACGGGCAAGGGATTTCGGTTACGCTGACCAACTCAACGGCGAATGCGCTGGTTGAAAATAGCGGCAGAATTGTTGCCGGAAATGACGGCTCTGTGCTGCTCACCGCGCAAGGCAAGGATACGCTGCTTGATACCGTGATTAATCTTTCCGGCGTGGTGAAAGCCGGAACCATTGTTGCCGACGTGGGCAACACGGGCGACATCACCGTCACGGGCAAGCTCGACGCGTCGAATGAAAACGGACAAGGCGGAACCGTCGTTCTCTCCGGCAATCGCGTGGGTTTGTTTGACGATGCCGTCATCAACGTCAGCGGCGACACGGGTGGCGGCCTTGCCATCATCGGCGGCGACAAGCTCAACAAAATTTCCGGCTCCGGCGCGGCAGAACTCATCAGCGAAGTCACGCTTGCCGATTACACGCAGATTGATTCGGGCGTGCAAATTGATGCCGGTTCCGCGCATGGCGATGGCGGTTTCGTGGAAACCTCCGCCAACACGCTTTCGATAGACGGCACGATCACCGCCGCCGCGCCCAACGGTCAAGCCGGTTTGTGGCTGATAGACCCGACTGACATTAAAATCTGGGGGGCAGCGACAGACGCCAACACGGATACTTCCACGGCGGGCACATTCAAGCCGGTTGCCGCTGCGGCTGCGAACGTCAACAACGGCACGATTGCATCAGCGCTGGACACGATGGATGTTCTCATCACAACATTGGGCAGTACGGGAACCCAGGCGGGCAACATCACGCTGGCATCCACGGTGGAGATCGCGACCATCAGTACCCACAATCTCACGCTGGAAGCGGCGGGCAATATCTCGATTCAAGGCAACATCACGTTGGGCGGCGGCGATCTCAACCTTGCGGCGGACGCGGCACACAACGGTAATGGCGCGGTGAGTCAAAGCTCCACTTCCACGATCAACCTCAACGGCGGCAATCTCACGGCTTCCGGCGATACCACAAATCTCACCACGAGCACTTCTGCGGTCTCGTTTTCCGGGGACGTGGTGAATGTCGGCAATGGCACGCTCACGGGTTCTGCAAATAAAGGAGCCGGTGTTTCGCTGGGCAAGGATTGGGGCGTGGGCGACGGCGGTCATCTCACGATCATCGGCAACTCGAATGCCAATTTTGGCGTGGTCTTCTATGGCAACTTGACGGTATCCGGCAGCGGCATCGCCACGGTGACCGGCACTTCGACAAGCGGAACCGCACTCCGTGTGAACAACGTCGTGAGCGCCACGGACGGCGGCACGATTCAACTGAGCGGAACTTCCTTGGGTCTTTCGCCGACGGTGAGCACCAACAACGCCAGTTTTGTGGCCGACGGCGACAATTCCGTCATCACCCTCAGCGGAAAAAACACGAACACCACTGCCGGTGACGCAATCTCCATATTCAACAGCACGCTGAACGCCAGCGGCGGCGGCGAAATCGTCCTTAACGGCAGCGCTGCGGCTGGCGTGGGCGTGAAGGTTGATGGTTCCGTCGGCGTCATTCAATCCGTCGGCAACGGCACGGACGGCATATCGTCGCTCGTCAATATCTCCGGCAGTTCGGGGAATGACAGCGGAATTTCCATGGTCGTCACGCTGAACGCCAGCCAGGGCGGCGAGATCGTTCTCAACGGCAGTGGTTACGGCAAGTTGGGCGAGGGCGTGAAGCTCTCCTCCGGCAGCAAGGTTTTGGCCGATGGCGTCGGAATCAATGGCAATGTGTCGGCGATTCACGTGACAGGCCACTCGATCAACAGCTATGGCATCGCCGCCGCAGCAGCGCCCACGCCGGTCAACATCGTCGCCACCCACGGCGCCGAAATCGTCCTCGACGGCAGTTCGGATGACTATATCGGCGTACACGCCGTCGGCTCTCTCGTCGCGGATGGCAGCGATTCCACGATCAATGTGATCGGCAGCGGCGGCGCGAACGGCACCGGCGTGACCGTTACCAATGCAAGCGTCGCGCACGGCGCTGAAATTTTCATCCGGGGCAATGCGGTCGGCGCAATCACGATGGGTGTCGTCATTTCCAGAAATTTTTCCTCCGACGGCAGCGATTCCGTTATTAACGTGAACGGCACGGGTGGCAAATATGGCGTTTATGCGGATTCCACATCGGCGTTCAACGCATCCGGCGGCGGCGCGATCGCGCTCAACGGAGATGGCGGTCTCGTCGGGGTTTATGCGCGTGGTCAACTCGTGGCCGACGGCAGCGATTCCGCGCTCGACATCATCGGCATCTCAAGCCGCTATGGTGTTGCTGTGGAAGCCGCGACCAGCGCCGCCCACGGCAGCGCGATCAGCTTCGACGGCAACGGCGGCGACGTGGTGGGTGTGGCGTTCTTCGGCTATGTCGCGGTGGACGATGCCACGCTCAAGGTCAACGGCGTTTCCGACAGCGGCAGCGGTGTCGCGCTTATTTCCGACATCCTCATAAACAATGGCTCCAAAGCAACCGTCACCGGCAATTCGACAAGCGGCTTCGGCGTGGAGTTTGACGAGGGCAGCATCACCACAAACGGCGGCAGCGCGACCGGCATCACCGGCAATTCCGAAACAAACGTTGGCATGTTTTTCAACGGCTCCGCCGCAACCAAAAACGACAGCAGCCTCACCGTATTCGGCAACGCATCGGCCTACGCGGACGGCCTGATTTTTGGCTCCGGCAGCGAAGTGAATATTTCGATGGACAGCGCAACCGCGATCTACGGTTTCGACACCAGCGGCAGCAAAAATCTGGACACGCCCGCCAGCGCCACCACCGATGCCAGCAGCGTATTCATAACCTGCCGCAACGAACTGGTGGATTGCGGCATCAGCGTTTTGCCGCAAATCACGCCTCCTGCCGATAACGGTGACGACGGCGGCGGAAGCGGCGCAGGCGTGGCAGCAGGCGCAGCTGCGGTCGGCGGATTGATCGCCTTCCTCGCAAGCGACTCCGGCGAAACATGGGCGCTGCAAACACCGCAAGCCCTGACCAGCGATACCGGCATCCTCCCGCTCTGGTGCAACGCCATGCTGGATTATGTGGAAATCAGCGCCGATCAAAAACAAGCCTTCGTGCGCCTGCACACGCAAGACGGATTGATCGAACGCCAACTCCCGCTCAAGGACAGCGGCGGCGGCGTGAAACACTTCGGCGTAACCGACCCCAAAACCGGCGCATACACGGAACTCTCGTTCAACCCCGAAACGCGCGAATACTTCCTGCAGGAAAGCGGCATCCGCGACGGTCAAGCCTACACCGTGAAATCCCACGGCTGGCTGGGCAAAAAGAGCGACGCCACCGAAAAAACGCGTGGCAACTACGCACTGGATAAAAACAGTTGCGCGGTTGACAAGGGTATGGCGAAGTAAAAGTCGCAGTCACCAGTACAAGGCGCGACACTTCGGTGTCGTGCCTTTTTTTCGTGACGGTAAACACCAAGCAATTCGCCCGCTTGCGGTAAAATCACGGGCTTATGACGACCACCAATATCACACACATTGATTCGCTCGATCAGGAAGGCCGGGGTGTCGGGCGCGTTGAGGGAAAAGTTGTTTTCATTGACGGCGCGCTGACCGGCGAAACCGTGGCTTATCGCGCCACGCGCAGCAAGGCAAGTTACGAAATCGGCAAGCTGGAACGCATTCTCAAATCTTCGCCCATGCGCGTCACGCCGCAATGTCCGCATTTCGGCGTGTGCGGTGGTTGCGCGATGCAGCATCTCGACGCGGCGGCGCAGGTGGCGGCCAAGCAGCGCATGTTGGAGGACGATTTGTGGCATATCGGTCGCGTGCGGCCTGAAACGATGTTGCCGCCGATTATCGGTCCGCTTTGGGGCTATCGTCACAAGGCGCGTTTGCGCGCGCGTTTCGTGTCGGCGAAAAATCGCGTGCTGGTCGGCTTCAACGAAAAAGCGAGCAGCTATGTTGCAGTGATGGGCGAGTGCCATGTGCTGCCGCCGTCCATGTCGGCGCTGATCGTTCCCTTGCAGGAACTGCTCGCGCAACTCACGATCAAAGAGCGCATTCCGCAGATTGAAGTCGCCATCGGCGAGCATGTCACGGTGCTGGTGCTCCGCATACTCGAACCGCTTGCGCGCGCGGACGAAACGCCGTTGCGTGCGTTCGCCGAGCGGCACGGCGTGCAAATCTGGACGCAGAGCAAAGGTCCGGAAACGGCGACGCCATTTCATCCTCTGGACGCGCCCGGCCTCAGCTACACGCTGCCCGAATTTAATCTCCGCTATCCCTTCATGCCGACCGAATTCACGCAGGTCAATCCGCACATCAACCGCGTGCTCGTGCGTCGCGCGATGCGGATGCTGGACGCAAAACCGGGCGAGCGCATCGCCGATTTTTTCTGCGGACTCGGCAATTTCACGCTGCCCATCGCGCGCATGGGCGCGACCGTGCTGGGGCTGGAAGGCGCGGCTGCGCTCGTGCGCCGCGCGAAAGAAAGCGCGGAGATCAACGGCTTGTCGCAGGCCGTTGAATTTCGTGAAGCCAACCTGTTTGAAAAAACCGCCGAAAGCTTGGCCGCGCTCGGTCACTTCGACAAATGGCTGATAGACCCGCCGCGCGACGGCGCGATGGAGTTGATAAAAGCCATCGAGGAAACAACCGCGCCGCAACGCATCGTCTATGTCTCCTGCAACCCTGCGACCCTCGCGCGCGACGCGGGTCTGCTCACGCAAGTCAAAGGTTATCGCATGGTCGCGGCAGGCGTGGTCAACATGTTTCCGCATACGGCGCATGTGGAATCCATGGCGATGTTTGAGAAAATATGAGGGTGGCGCGGATGATTTTCCTTACGTTTCAAGAGAGAGGGGGAGGCATACCTTCCGCGCATCCCCGACCCGATCATTCCCGCGAAGGCGGGAAAGGCGGGGATCTAGCAGTTCTCCCTCTCCCGCTTGCGGGAGAGGGTTGGGGTGAGGGTGTCAAACAAAAACCCGTTCGTCCTGAGCCAGTCGAAGGATGAACGCACATCCCGGCAAAGCAAATTTGGGTTGGTCGGGTCTCGCCCCGACGGGCGAGTTACTTTCTTTTGCTTGTCCAAAAGAAAGTAACCAAAGAACACGACCCCCTGCTCCCGCGGCGCTTCGCGCTCCCTTGCGCTGCTCGCCGATCCGGGCGGCTCGCAAGAACTCGCTTTGGCTGCGCCAAAGCTCAAACAGTTGCGAGCCGAAATCCCCCGGCTCGGCTGCGCTGCTCAGCGCGGCAGAAGGGAATTTAAAAGCGGCGTTGTGCGCTACGCGCGATTTTGTTTTGACACCCTCACCCCAACCCTCTCCCGCAAGCGGGAGAGGGAGAACTGCGAGGGGAGAGGGGCTGCGTGCGCTACGCGCGACATTTTCCATTTTTTCGGCCATTTTATTCGCCGTCATTCTCACCGCCTGCACCCAATCTGATAATCGCGCCGACATTCGTTTCGCGGTCGCGCAGGCGCCCATTACGCTGGATCCGCGTTATGCCACGGATGCGGCTTCGGCGCGGGTTAATCGGGTGATTTATCGGTCGCTGGTGGATTTCGACGCGCAGTTTCGGGCTGCGCCTGCGTTGGCGACGTGGGTGTGCGCGGATGACGCGCATTGTCGTTTTACCCTGGGCGAGGACGGGCGAAAATTTCACGACGGAACGCGCTTGACGGCGGAGGATGTGGCGGCGACTTACAACTCTTTGCGCGCGCTCAAGGATACGCCTTTGGCGGCGGAGTTCGCGAATATCGCGGAGGTCAAGGCTGTTGATGAAAACACGGTGGATTTCACGTTGAAATCCGCGGACAGCCAGTTTCCGGCGCGGCTCATCATCGGCATTTTGCCCGCCGGATTGATTGCGCGGAATCACGATTTCGCGCGGCATCCGGTCGGCAGCGGCGCGTTGAAATTCGTCGCGTGGAAGCGCGCGCTCACGCTGGAGCGCGTCGCGGATGGGCAGCGCATCACGCTTGAAGAGGTGCGCGATCCCACGGTGCGCGTGTTGAAGTTGCTGCGCGGCGAGGCCGATTTGTTGCAGGGCGATCTGCCGCCGGAGCTGGTGGCCGATCTGAAAACGCGCCCTGAAACGCGCGTGTTGGAATCGCCCGGAACCAACTATTCCTATCTCGGTTTCAACATGCAAGATCCGGTGCTGCGCGATGTGAACGTGCGTCGCGCGGTGACGCTCGCGATTGACCGCGAAGCCATTGCGCGTCAGGTGCTGGTGGGCGGCAGCCGTTCCGCGACGGCGATTTTGCCGCCCGAACATTGGGCGGGCAATGCCGCGCTCAAACCCGCGCCCTACGAGCCGGAAATCGCGCGCGCGCTGTTGACGCAAGCCGGCGTGAAATTGCCGCTGCGTCTGGTTTACAAAACGTCCACCGACGCGCAGCGCGTGCGGCTCGCCACGATCATGCAGGCGCAAATGCGGCCTGCGGGAATAGAATTGGAAATTCGCAGTCTGGATTGGGGCACGTTCTACGACGATGTCAAACATGGTAAATTCCAGCTCTACGGCCTGACCTGGGTGGGCATCAAAACGCCCGAGATTTACCGTTTCGCGTTTCGCGGCGATCATGCGCCGCCGGTCGGCGCCAATCGCGGACATTTGCAGGACGCGGAACTGGATGCGTTGATAGACCGGCAGGATTGGCAGGCGGTGACGGCGCGCGTGGATGCGCTGCTGCCTTATGTTTCGCTGTGGTACGAAGGCCAGTTCGCGGCGATGCGCCGCGATGTGACGGATTACGCGCCCGCGCCCGACGGCAATTGGGACGCGCTGGCGACCATCAAAAAAAGGAGTGAGCAATGATAAAGATCAACTGCATGATGCACACCGGACTCGTCGTGAAAGACCTCGCGCGGTCGCGGAAATTTTACGAAGATTTGCTCGGCTTCACGCCCAACCCCAACCGCCCCGATTTCGGCTTTCCGGGCGTGTGGTACGACATCGGCGCGAATCAGGTGCATCTCATGGTTGTGCCCAATCCCTACGAAAATATCGCGCGTCCCGAACACGGCGGACGCGACATGCACATCGCGTTTTCGGTGGACGATGTCGCCCCCGTGCGCGCCGCGCTGGATGCCGCCGGAGTACCCTACACCATGAGCCGCTCCGGTCGCGCCGCGCTGTTCTGCCGCGACCCGGACGGAAATGCGTTTGAGTTTTCGGCGGTCAAGTGAGGAAAATTTTTTCGCCAATGAGCAAAATTTGAAAATCGAAATTTCCATCGCCGAACAAAAATTGCGTCTGCTCGACGATGCGGATGCAGTGCTGGCTGAATATGCGATTTCGACCGCGAAAAACGGCGCGGGCGAACAAAAAAACAGCGGCTGCACGCCGCGCGGCAAACACATCATCCGCGCCAAAATCGGCGCGGGCGAACCGTCGGGCAGTGTGTTTATCAGCCGTCGTCCCACGGGCGAAATCTGGTCGCCGCGACTCGCCGCCGAAAATCCCGAACGCGATTTCATCCTCACGCGCATCCTGTGGCTGTCCGGCTGCGAAGTCGGCGTGAACCGGCTGGGCGCGGTGGATACCATGCAACGCTACATCTACATCCACGGCACGCCCGACATCGAACCCATGGGCATCGCGTGTTCCCACGGCTGCGTGCGGATGCGGAACGCCGACGTGCTCGAATTGTTCGAGCGCGTCGCGGTCGGCACGATGGTGGTCATCCGCTGATGCTGAAACGCCTGCTCGGCATCATCCCCGTGATATTCGGCGTGTTGCTGCTTACTTTTTTGTTGGCGCATCTTATTCCCGGCGATCCGGTGGAGGTGATGCTGGGCGAATCCGCGACGGCGGCTGATCGCAGCGCGTTGCGCGCGGAGCTGGGTTTGGATCAGCCGTTGGCGGCGCAATTTGTCCGTTATCTGGGCAAGCTCGCGCGGGGCGATTTCGGCGCGTCCATACACAGTCACGAGGCCATTTCGCATCTGCTCGCGCAGCGCATTCCCGCGACGGCGCGGCTTGCGTTGTTGTCGCTGGTAATCGCGATTGCGGTTGGTTTGCCGCTCGGCATCATCGCGGCGTTGCGCCACCGGCGTTGGCCGGATCGTCTTGCGACACTTTCCGCGTTGACGCTTTCGGCCATGCCGAATTTCTGGCTGGGACCCTTGCTCATGCTGGTGTTCGCGCTGTGGCTGGGTTGGTTGCCGGTGAGCGGCATGGAAGGCGCATCGTCCATCGCGCTGCCCGCGCTCACGCTTGCGAGCGGTCTCGCGGCGATACTCACGCGCATGACGCGCGCGAGCATGTTGGAAGTGTTGAACGAGGATTTTGTGCGTACCGCGCGCGCCAAAGGTTTGCCGGAGCGCGTGGTGATTTTGCGTCACGCGCTCAAGGCGGCGTTGTTGCCGGTGGTGACGGTGGTCGGTTTGCAACTCGGCTCGTTGCTCGCGGGCACGGTGATTACCGAAACCGTATTCGGCTGGGAAGGGCTGGGGCGCTTGCTTGTGGAATCCATCGAAAAGCGCGATTACCCCGTGTTGCAGGCGTGCGTGCTGGTGATCGCGCTGACCTATGTGGCGGTCAATCTGCTGACCGATCTTGTCTATGCGCGGCTCGATCCGCGTGTGCGGTTTGCGGCATGAAAAAGTGGCCGCAATGTGTTTTGCTGTTCTGGCTCGCGCTGGCCGTGGTCGCGCCCTGGCTGGGTTTTCAGCCGGATGCGATTGATCTCGCGCATATTCTCGATGCGCCGTCCCTGACTTTTTTGTTGGGCGCGGATGACCTCGGGCGCGACATCTTCGCGCGCCTGATCGCGGGCGCGGGCGTGTCGCTCACGGTGGCGGGCGTGGTCACGCTGGTGACGTTCACGATAGGAACCACGCTCGGCCTCGTCGCGGGTTATCACGGCGGCTGGGTGGATCGCGTGCTCATGCACATCACGGATGTGTTTCTCGCCTTCCCCGGCATTCTGCTCGCAATCGCGTTTGCCGCCGTGCTGGGCGCGGGCGTGGACAATCTCATTCTCGCGCTGTGTCTGACTTCGTGGGTGGGCTATGCGCGGCTCACGCGCGCGCAGGCGCTTTCCTTGCGCGGTCGCCAGCATGTGCAGGCAGCGCAGGCGCTGGGCGCGTCCACGCCGCGCATTCTGCTGCGCCACATGCTGCCGCTGCTCGCGCCCGCCTTGCTGGTTGAGGCCACATTCAGCATCGCCAGCCTCGTCGTCGCGGAAGCCGGTTTGTCTTTTCTCGGACTCGGCATCCAGCCGCCGCACGCCTCCTGGGGTGCGATGCTGCGCGACGGCGCGCGCTATCTGCTGGTCGCGCCGCATTATGTGCTCGCGGTGGGTTTGAGCCTGATGTCGCTGGTATTGGCGGTCAACGTGTTGGGCGATACACTGCGTGATAACTTGGACGTGAAAAGGTAAAAAAACATGTCGCTCGGCCCTATCATGCTGGACATTGAAGGCACGGAACTCAATGCCGACGATGTTCGTCGCCTGCAACATCCGCTCGTGGGCGGCATTATTTTATTCACGCGCAATTATCAATCGCCCGCGCAACTCAAGGCGCTCACGGCGGCCATCCACAAGGCGCGCCAGCCGCCGCTCCTGATCGCGGTGGATCACGAAGGCGGGCGTGTGCAGCGTTTCCGCGAAGGCTTCACGCGCATTCCGCCTATGCGCGAATTTGGAAAAATCTGGGATCACAACCCGCGCAAAGCGCGTCAGTTGGCGGAAGACGCGGGCTGGGTGCTCGCGGCGGAACTGCGCGCGCACGGCGTGGATTTCAGTTTCACGCCGGTGCTCGACATTGATTACGGCAACAGCGGCGTGATCGGCGACCGCGCGTTTCACCGCAACCCGCAAGCCATCGCCGAACTCGCCGACGCGCTCATGCGCGGTCTGCGTAAAGGCGGCATGGCCGCAGTCGGCAAACATTTTCCCGGACATGGTTTCGTCGCCGCCGATTCGCACGTCGCGATTCCGGTGGATGAGCGCGAGTTTGACCGCATCGCCGGAGAGGACATGCAACCCTTCCGCCGCATGATAGACGACGGCCTCGCCGCCATCATGCCCGCGCATGTGATCTATCCGCAGGTGGACGACAAACCGGCGGGATTTTCCGAACGCTGGCTGCAAAAAGTGTTGCGGCAACGGCTGGAATTCAACGGCGTGATTTTCAGCGACGACCTCGCGATGGAAGGAGCCGTCGTCGCGGGCGATGTGATGCAACGCGCGCTCGCCGCGCTCAACGCCGGATGCGACATGGCGCTTCTGTGCAATCGCCCCGATCTTGCGGACGAGTTGCTGGAAAAACTCGAATGGAACATCCCCGCCGTCAGCCTCGCCCGCCTCGCCCGTATGCACGGCAAACCCAATCCGCCCACCACAGTCGCGCTGCACGAAAACGCGGAATACCTGCGTGCGCTGCACGCGCTGGCGGAGATCGGCGTGAAAGAAGGGGCGCTGAAGTTTCCGGCGCAAACCGATTCCCGGCCTTGAAACTTCCTGCGTCTTGCGATAGTCTTACCGAAAGTTTCAACCACATGAGGTTTATTCGATATGCAACCTGACTATCAATCCGTTAATCCCGCCAACGTTGATGTTTCCATCCAGAACCGTGTGCTGCGTAACACTTATATGTTGCTGGGCATCACGATGATACCGACCATACTGGGTGCGTTGATTGGCACACATATGGATTTCACATGGGCGATGGGAAGCCGCTGGCTGTTTCCGCTGGTTTTCCTGGGCGGGGCGTGGGGGCTGATGTTTGCCATTCAAGCCACGCGAAATTCTTCGATGAGCGTGGTTCTGTTGCTGGCGCTGACCGGGTTCATGGGCTGGGCGCTCGGCCCCATTTTGCAATATGCGCTGCATTTGAGTAACGGTATTGAAATCATCACGCTCGCGGCGGGCGGAACCAGTATCATCTTTCTCTCGCTGGCCACCATCGCTTCCACGACCAAGCGCGATTTCAGCTTCATGGGCAAGTTTTTGTTCGTGGGGTTGATTCTGGTTTTTGTGGCGATGCTTGCCAATATCTTCTTCCAGATTCCGGCGTTTTCGCTGGCGATTTCCGGTGTGGCCGTGCTGCTGTTTTCCGGCTACATTTTGTATGATGTGAGCCGCATCGTTCATGGCGGCGAGACCAATTATGTGATGGCGACGCTGAAACTCTATCTGGACATCTACAACCTGTTTGTTCACCTGCTGAACATTCTCATGGCAGTACTGGGCAATCGCAGATAACCCGCTGTCATCGAAACAAAAAACCCGCCTTTCGGCGGGTTTTTTTATGGTCGGTTTAACACCTTGACCACTTTTTGCAAGGCCGGGTCTTCCGCGCTTGGCTTGATGCTGAAGCCCAGCGTAGTGACGAGTTTGAGCATGGCGTGGTTGCGCGCGAGGACTTCGCCTTCCATTGTTTTCAGCCCCTTGTCGCGCGCGGCGTCCATGAGGCATTCCATGAGTTTGTAGCCGACCGCCTTGTGTTGCCAGCGGTCGCCGACCACGAGCGCGAATTCGCATGAGTTGCCGTCGGGGTTGATGGTGTAGCGGCACACGCCGATCTGCACTTCCGCGCCGTTTTCCTCGACCGTGGCGATGAGCGCCATTTCGCGGTCGTAATCAATCTGCGTGAAGCGTTCCAGCATGGTGTCGGAAAGCTCGTGCATGGCGTTCATGAAGCGCAGATATTTGGTTTCCTCCGACAATCCACGCACAAAATCCTGCTCGATTTGCGCGTCTTCCGGGCGGATCGGGCGCAGGGTGATGTCGGTTCCGTCCGGCAATTGCCAGCGCATGACGAGGTGCGTGGGATAGGGGTGGATCGCCATGTGCGCGTAGCGGCCTGATGCGGGCGCGTGGTCTATCATCACGCGCGCGTCGGCGGCGAGCGCGCCGTGTTCGTCCACAATCAGCGGATTGATGTCCATTTCCTTCAGCCACGGCAGTTCGCACGTCATTTCGGAAACGCGCAGCAGCAGGCTTTCGAGCGCGTTCATGTCAATCGCGGGCATGTGGCGGAATTTGCCGAGCAGTTTGGAAACGCGCGTTTCCGCGATCAATTCACGCGCGAGAAAACTGTTGAGCGGCGGCAGCGCCACGGCGCGATCGCCCATGATTTCCACCGCGATGCCGCCCGCGCCGAAGGTAATCACGGGGCCGAACACCGGGTCGGTGGTGACGCCCAGCATGAGTTCGCGCCCGTTCGGTTTGACCACCATGGGTTGAATCGCGATGCCGTCCAGCCGCGCTTCGGGGCGATTTTTTTTCACCGCTTCGAGAATCTCGTGATACGCGGCGCGCACGGTGGCGGCATCCGTGAGATTGAGCCGCACGCCGCCCGCGTCGGATTTGTGCGTGATGTCGGGCGAGTTGATTTTCATCGCGACGGGATAGCCGAGTTGCTGCGCGAGCATCAACGCTTCGGAAGGCGAACGCGCGACCACGGTGCTGGCGACCGGAATGCGGAAGGCGGCGAGCAGCGCCTTGGATTCCATTTCCGACAACACTTTGCGCCGTTCGCTCAACGCGGTTTCGATCAACATGCGCGCGCCGTCAATATCCGGCGCTTCGCGGTGCGCGAGCGGGCCGGGGACTTGCGCCAGCAAACGCTGGTTGCGCGAAAACGCGGTGATGCAGGAGAACGCCTCGACCGCCGCTTCCGGTGTGCGGAAAGTCGGGATGCGGGCTTGCGCGAAGGCTTCGCGCGCCTCGCGGATTTGCACCGCGCCCATCCAGCAGGTGAGCAGCGGTTTTTTGAATTTTCCGGCGATGTCGGTCAAGGCCTGCGCGACTTCGGTCGGCTGCGTCATCGCTTGCGGCGTGAGGATCACCAGCACGCCGTCTATGGCTTCGTCCTCCATGCAGATCGTCACCGCGTCGCGGTAGCGTTGCGCGGGCGCGTCGCCGATGATGTCAACGGGATTGTTGCGCGACCAGGTGGGTGGCAAAACCTGATTCAGTTTTTCCAGCGTTTGCGCGGACAAATTCGCCACGCCGACCTTGAGATCCACCGCGCGATCCACCGCCATGATGCCGGGGCCGCCGCCGTTGGTGATGATGGCGAGCCGATCGCCGCCGAAGCGCCGGTTGGACGCGAGCGATTTCGCGGCGGCGAACAATTGGCCGATGGACGGCACACGCACCACGCCCGCGCGACGCAGCGCGGCATCGAACACATCATCCGAACCGACCAGCGCGCCGGTGTGCGACTGCACGGCTTTGGAGGCGGCGGCGTGGCGACCGACCTTGATTGCGAACACCGGCTTGCTGCGCGCCGCCGCGCGCAGGGCGCTCATGAAGCTGCGCGATTTGTGTATGCCTTCGACGTAGATCAAAATGCTTTGCGTCTGCGGATCGGTGGCGAGGTAATCGAGAATTTCGCCGAAATCCACATCGCTCGACGCGCCCACCGACACCACGCTGGAAAAACCGATGTCGTTCGGCGGCGCGTAATCCAGAATCGCCGTGCACAACGCGCCCGATTGCGACACCAGCGCGAGATTGCCGGGCTTGACGTTGCCCTTGAAAAACGTCGCGTTCAAACCGCTGAGAGGCCGCATCACGCCCAGACAATTCGGCCCGATGATACGCACACCATGCGCTTTTGCGCGCGCCAGCATGTCGCGCTCAATCGCCGCGCCCGCCGCGCCCGTTTCGCCGAATCCCGCCGACAATACCACCGCCGCGCGCGTGCCGTGATGACCGCAGGCATCTATGATGTCCGGCACGGTGGGCGCGGGCGTGCAGATCACCGCAAGCTCCACCGCCCCGGGAATTTCCTCAATGGACGCATACGCGCGTTGCCCCTGCACCTCCGCATGTTTCGGATTGACCGCATACAACGCGCCGCTGAAGCCGCTCTCGCGCATGTTTTTGAACACAATGCCGCCGACCGATTCGGGACGGTCGCTCGCGCCGATCACCGCAACGGATCCGGGAGAAAACAATGATTTGAGATAATGCGCGGCCATGGCACTTGCACTCCTTATAGTTAGGGTTGAATATAACAACAGCTTTTGATGACGTTATTATTATCCCATGCAAACCGCCTACATCACGCATCCCGCCTGTCGTCTGCACGACATGGGTTTGCTGCATCCCGAATCTCCGGCGCGGCTGGGTGCGATCGAAGATCGGCTGATCGCATCCGGCCTGATGGATTATTTACGCAAGGAAGAAGCGCCGCCCGCCACCGACGAGCAACTCACGCGCGTGCATACGCGCGAGTACGTCGCGGGCATACGCGCAAGCGCGCCGACACGGGGGACGATTCAGCTCGACCCGGATACGGCGATGAATCCGCATTCGCTGGAAGCCGCGCTCCATGCGGCGGGCGCGGTGGTGCGGGCGACGGAACTGGTGCTGGAAAAGCAGGTGGAAAACGCGTTTTGCGCCGTGCGTCCGCCCGGGCATCACGCAGAATCGGCGCGCGCGATGGGCTTTTGCATCTTCAACAATATCGCGGTCGGCGTGGCGCACGCGCTGGCGAAATATCCGCTCACGCGCATCGCCATTGCCGATTTCGACGTGCATCACGGCAACGGAACCGAGGAAATTTTTCGCGACGATAAGCGCGTGATGCTGTGCTCAAGTTTCCAGCATCCCTTTTATCCCCACTCCGGCGCGGACAGCGGCAACGAGCACATCATCAACACGCCGCTCCCCGCGGGCAGTGGCGGCGAAGCGTTCCGCGCGGCAGTAGCCGAACATTGGCTGCCCGCGCTGGAACGTTTCCGCCCGGAAATGCTGTTCATCTCCGCCGGTTTCGACGCGCACCGCGAGGACGACATGGCTTATCTCAACCTGCTGGAACCCGATTACGCCTGGGTGACGGAGCAACTCAAAGTCATCGCCGCCCGTCACGCGCAAAGCCGCATCGTGTCGGCGCTCGAAGGCGGCTACGATCTGGATGCGCTGGGTCGCAGCGCGCAGACGCATATCAAGGTGTTGAGCGGGTTGTGAGTTGTGCGTGGGTTCTCGCAATGACGGAGCAATGAGGGTAGGGACGGGTTTGAAACCCGCCCATGGATGCAAACAAAAACCGCCCAAGTTTCCCCGGGCGGTTACACAAGAGCCTTCTTACTGCGTTTCCCGGCGATACCGCGTCGGCGTCATGCCGGTGCTTTTCTGAAAGCTGCGGCAAAAGTGCGCCTGGTCGGCAAAGCCGCACAGCAACGCGATTTCCACGAGCGGCGTGCGGGAGCCGGCCAACATGCTTTGCGAGCGCCGGATGCGGGCGTGGATGATGTACTGGTACGGCGTTTCGCTGAACGATGCCTTGAAGCACTGAATGAACAGCGTGCGGCTCATGCCCGCGACGTTTGCCAGATCATTCAGCATAATTTCCGCCGAAAGATTTTCGTGGATATAGTTGATGACCCGGCGAATCTGCGGAACCGTCAGGCCGCGTTTGTGCGGCTCCAGCGCGCTTTCGGGGCGCGACGAGGCGATGTGCTTGGTGAACACATCCACGGCCAGCGCGCGCGAAAGATATTCGACCTTGAGCGCGGAATTTCCCGCCGGCTCAAACAGCGAGCGCCCCAACATGCGGATGGTTTCGGTCATGCCGGGATCGTCAATGCCGAACTTGGATTCGATTTCCAGATTATCGGCATCGTAGTCGTACAGCTCGCCCAGAACCTCGGAGATCAGCTCCCTTCTCAGGCTCACATGCAGCAGACGCGCGTCGTTTTTGCGTATGGTTCCCAGCACCGCGCGCGGCGCGTGTATGCAAATCTGGTCGGTGGGCAGACTCAGCGGAAACTCCTTGCGGCCAGTGGTGATGGACATGTCCAGCGGCGCCATCGCCATGCTCATCCAGAGATTGCTCCCGCCCCCGTGCGTAATTTCGGCCTCATAGGGTTTGGAATCTATGATGCTGACGTTCAAATTCGGCCACCCGAACCCATCACTCGATTTATAGACGGAAATGTTCGGATTGCTGATATTGATCGAAGTTTCGCTTAATAACATGGCCGTCTCCTCTCGATTTGCTAAAAATCCAATAATGTAAAATTACTGCCCTCTTGCATCAGACCGCTTGTGTTGCATGATGTTCCCGAAATTTTGAAAAATCGTCCGGGAAACCCGTGTTGTTTGGCACTATGCCCGATTCCGGCGCGCCATAATTGAACATTAGGTCATATTTTTGCAAAAAGCCCATGGGTTTTGTAAAGCCGCATGGCGCATCGAAATTTGCGAACAAATCACCGAGCGCGTCCTCCGATATTGATTTCTCACTAATCTTTGTAGTTTTGTCCATGCCATCCCAAGGCACGCGCCGTCTTTCATCCGTCGTGCCTCCGCTGCGGGGCATACGCCGCGCGAGGCTTCCGGCATGGGATCGGGCGCGCTTCCGTGCTTTGAAGCGGCATGACCGGAGCCTTGGAAACAGCGTTGATCGCCAAAAAAATATTCAACTGAATATGCAATCCCTCCGCATGACTCTTGCCTAGACTTGACACTGCAATTTTGACCGTCGAAAAGCTGTGCATCGGTCGGATGCAAACAAGGGAGTGTCGCAGTCTCCGACGACCCGCCGGAAGGCGGTCAAACCGATTCGGAAACGGCGGCAGTATCGGCAACGGAAGTATGTGCAAAGTCAAACCATGAAAAAATCGAACTGGCCATCTATTTTCTCGCATGAATTTTTTGAACAGAGAAGCGAGAGCGGAATGTTGTTGGACGACATGGCGATCAACCTCGACCATGGCGCGACCATTTTCAAAACCAGCGACGGCCTGGGCTGGCCGAACCTGAATCTCAGCATCGTTGATTCCAGACCGCACGACCATGAACGGATGCACGGCGGCGGGGACGAGCTTTGGATCAGCATGGCCTTGTCGCCGGTGAACACCTCGTTCATCCTCGATCACAAGGAATACCACTACAATCTTCGCCCCAACCAGATTTGCATCCACCCGCCGCGCTCGGTATTCGGGACGCTGGACAAAAACAACTCCCGCATCCTCCATGTTTTCCTCAAAAGAAAACTGCTGAGCAAGGTGATGGGCGACCTGTTTGACCACGATGTCAGCGACATGGAGATCAAATCCCGATTCGGCATCGAAGATCCCGACATCGCCGACATGCTCCATCTGCTGCAACGCGCGCTGCACGAACCCGCCGAACACTCCGCGCTCAAGGTCGAATACCTCGCGCGCGCGCTGGGCGTTGACGTGCTGGTCAAATATCTTTCCGCGTCGCGCCGCGAACCCGCGCCGCATCAGGGGCGGCGCTTGAACGTGCAACAAATCCGGCGCGTCACCAGCCACATCCACACCCATCTTGCCTCGGAAATCTCGCTCAACGAACTCGCGGACATCGCCAACCTGAGCCGCACCATGTTCATCCATGGCTTCAAACTCTCGCTCAAGGAAACGCCCTACCAATACATCATCCACGCCCGCATTCGCCGCGCGCGCAGCCTGCTCTCCCGAACCCGCCAATCCGTCGCCAACGTCGCGCTGCTCTGCGGATTCTCCGACCAGGCACACTTCTGCCGCAGCTTCCAAAAAGTCACCGGCCTCGCCCCAACCGCCTATCGCCGACAAATCCCGGAGGTCGAGCCGGTGATTTACGGGCCTTGAAGGGCGCATACTTTCCGTTCATCTCCGCGCAGGCGGGGGTTTAGAACAAAAAAACTGTTCGTTCTGAGATTGTCAAAGGGGGCAGGGGGCTGAATTCCTTCAGTCCCGTCGCTTCGGAGAGAAAAGGGGAAACAGACTCCACCTCTTCGGGGTCAACTTCACTTCAATGCGGCAGGAATATTTACTTCTCCAATTCCCGCAAAATCTCCCGCAACTCCTCCTGCGGGTCGGCGTATTCCTCGTATTGGTGCGTTGTTCGTGCGTACCAGTAGCGGCTGTTCCAGGCGTCGCCTTCAATTTTGTGCAGGACGGCGTGGATGCGGCAGGCGGTGGGGTCGTTGTATTCCTGCACGATTTTGTGCGACTTGTCCCATTCGCCGTCGAGCGCGGCTTGGGCGGCGCGTTTGAGTTCTTCGGTCGGGGCGGGCATGGTGTTTCCTTACTCGCGATGATAAGCGACGATGCGTTCGACTTCGTTTTTCGAGCCGAGAATCACGGGCACGCGCTGGTGCAGGGCTTCGGGCTGGAGGTCGAGGATGCGGCGATAGCCGGTGGAGCTGAGTCCGCCCGCCTGTTCCACGATGAAGCTCATGGGATTGGCTTCGTACAGCAGGCGCAGCTTGCCGCCCTGATCCTTGAGTTTGCTGTCGAGCGGGTACATGAATACGCCGCCGCGCACGAGGATGCGGTGGACTTCGGCCACCATGGAGGCGACCCAGCGCATGTTGAAATCGCGTCCGCGCACGCCTTCCTTGCCTTGCAGACATTCGCGCACATAGCGTTGCACCGGAGCTTCCCAGAGGCGCTGGTTGGAGGTGTTGACGGCAAATTCGTGCGTGTCGGCGGGGATTTGCATGTCGGGATGGGTGAGATAAAACTCGCCCACTTCGCGATCCAGCGTGAAGCCGTTGACGCCGTGGCCAGTGGTGAGCACGAACATGGTGGAAGAGCCGTACAAGGCGTAGCCCGCGCACACTTGTTGCGTTCCCGGTTGCAGAAAATCTTCCGGCTTGGGGCGGGTCGCGCCTGCGGGCGCGCGCAGGATGGAGAAGATGGTTCCGACCGAAATGTTGATGTTGACGTTGGAGGAGCCGTCGAGCGGGTCGAACAGAATCAGATATTTGCCGAGCGGATATTGGCGCGGAATGTCGTAAGGGTCTTCCATCTCCTCCGAAGCCATGCCCGCGAGATGCCCCGACCAATCCAGCGAGGCGATGAAAATATCATTGGTGATGACATCCAGTTGCTTTTGCACCTCGCCCTGCACATTTTCGGATTCCAGGCTGCCCATGGTTCCGAGCAGCGCGCCTTTGTTGACCTGGTTGGCGATGCGTTTGCAGGCGGAAACCACATCGTTGAGCAGCAGGGTAAATTCCCCCGTCGCCTGCGCGTGTCGCCGCTGTTCTTCGATAAGGAATTGGGTAAGGGTCAGTCCGCTCATGGTCATCTTTCCATTTCAAAACTGTTACATATTTACCACAAATTCTAGCACGCCCGCGCGCCGCCCCCCATAAAAGCACTGGACAAGGGCGATAGCCTTACATTACAGTGCATTCTGGATTGGGATGTACTGGCGCAAATTGCGTCGGCCAACAATAAATTTCAGAGGTTTGTGCATGAATACAACAGGGAAACTTTTACTCGTCGGCACCATGCTGCTCACCCTATTGAGCGGCTGCGCCACGCAAGGCAACCGCGATCCGCTGGAAAGCATGAATCGCGGTATCTACAAATTCAACGACACGGTGGACAACGCCGCCATCAAGCCGGTGGCAGGCGCGTACAAAGCCGTCGTCCCCAGCCCGATCCGCACCGGCGTGAACAATTTCTTCACCAACCTCGGCACAGTGGTCACGGTCATCAACGATCTGCTCCAGTTCAAGCTCGGCGCTGCCATGAACGATGCAGGCCGCTTCGTCATCAACTCCACCTTCGGCATCGCCGGTATTTTCGACGTGGCCTCAATGGACGGCGTTGAAAAGAACAACAACGATTTCGGCCAGACACTGGCCGTCTGGGGCTGGGAAAACAGCGCCTACCTCGTGCTTCCCTTCCTCGGCCCCAGCACGGTACGCGATGCGGGCGGCCTCGCGGTGGACAGCTACGCGTTCGATCCGATTTACTATGTGGATCACGTCCCCACGCGTAACACCTCGCTGGCCGTCAAATTCGTTGACCGCCGCTCGCAATACCTGCCCGCGAGCGACCTGCTGGACGAAGCCGCGCTCGACCCGTATGCCTTCATGCGCGACGCTTATCTGCAACGCCGCGACCGCCAGATACACGGCGAAGAAAACGACAACGCGCCGCAAGATCATTGGGAAGACAGCAGCGCGGAAACACCGGGCGAAGTCGCCGCAGTAACGGATTCCAAGTAACAAGTCCTTTCCCGCAACACAACAAAACAAAACCCCGCATCGCGGGGTTTTGTTTTTGTGGGCAGCTTGTATCTCCATTTTTCATGGGCTTGCGCCACACTTATTCCAGCCTGTGAAGAAGAGAAGGGAAATCATCTTCCGCGATGCAGCTTGCGCCTCAACATCCGCCACGGGTGATGGCTGAAGTATGCCGCGATCAGGAGCAGCCCGGCGATGGCGGCGAGGATGCGATTGATTTCCATGGGGGCGATGTCGTGGCGGGCGGGGTTGAGGGCGGTGATGGCGTGTTGCACGCGCATGATGCTGTCGCCGGGGATGTAGTCACTGCCGATTTCGGCGGAGTATTTTTTGAGGTATTCCCCGTCCAGTTTTGAGTAATAGCGCGAGCTGTCGAGCATCGCCACGCCTTCGTCGCGCGCGCCTATGTTTTCCTGCGAAATTTGCGCGACGCCGGGTTGCATCTGGAAACTTTCTTCCGACCAGTAGCCGAGCAGTTTGTTGTTTTCGTCGTATTTTGGAATGGGCGCGCCTTTTTCGTCGCCGATACCGACGATGAGCCAGCCTTTGCCGCCCTGGAATCCGTCGAGGCTGAGGGTGTTGAAGGCGTGCAGTCGCGGCGCTTCTTCGCCGTCGGTGAAAAAGACGACTTGCGACGGTTCGCCCAGCGTGCGGGTGAGGTGCGCGATGGATTGCGCGCCCTGACGCAGGCGCGTGTTGCCCGACCAAGCCATGCGCCATTCCATGTGGGCGATGTTGTCCTGAATCGCGTTGAAATTGGCGCAGACTTCGATCGGGCCGTATTGCAGCGCGGCGTTGGTTCCCGCGAAAAACGCCATGCTTACGCGCGTGCCGCACGGCATTCCCGCGACCAGATCATGCAGCAGTCGGCGCGTGTAATCGAGGCGGCTCGCGGGTTTGCCTTCCAGCGTCATATCCTTGGTGTTCATGCTTTGCGTGATGTCCACGACCAAAAGATAAGTGTAGATGTCGCGCTGCACCTGCACGGCGGGGCGCAGCAGGGCGGCCAGCAGCAGCAACATCGCGCCGCCCAGCAGCGCGAAATCGCGGTGGTGTTTGAGATATTCCAGAAAGCGGCGCATCTTGCTCACTTCAAGGCAGCCCCACCGGAATGTTGCCCATAATCAGCCCCGGCGAATCGGATTCGCCCACGCCCGGCGTCACTTCTGCGGGCAGCATGGTGAGGATGCGATCCAGATTGTGGCGCGCGTCCCAGTGTTTGCTGTCCAGCCGCAGCGATTGCATGTAGGCGGTCTTGGCATTGGTGAGCATGTAGATGGCTTCTTCGCGCACCGTGAGATCGGTTCCGTTGATCGCAAGTCCGCGCAGGAAAAAAATGTTGCCGATGTTGTATTGAATCGCCGAACGCTGGCCGGGCGTGCCGCCTTCCGCGAGTTGCAGAAAGAGCAGCGTCGCATCCTGATAACGCCCGCTTTTGGCCAGCCAGAAGGCGGCGGAAAATTTCGCTTCCCACGATTGCGTATCCGTCACCGGCGTTTTTCCGGCCAGCACCGCAGTGTTGAAATTTTCGATTTGCCGGATGCGATTGGCTTCATAAACGGCAGTCGCGCCCGCAGCCAGCGCGACGAGCAAAAATCCCGCAGTCAGTTTTTTCGCGCTCAGCGCCATGATTTGACCTCCAGCAGTTTTATTCCCAGCAGCGCCGCGATGAGCAGCGCCGCGATTGCAAAGCAGTGCGTGGTGAAATCGCGCCCCGGAATTTGTTCCAGATAGCGGATTGGTTTTTTTTCCTTGGCGTTGATGTCCTCGATCGCCCGCGCGAGCGATTGCGGATCGTCCGCCTCATAAGGCTGGTAGCCGGAACGCAGGGTTTTGAAAAAACGGTGCAGCTCGATGGAGGGCGGCAGCGGCTGATCTTCGGGCGGTTTGTATTCGGTATCGAAAATGCTGAGTTCATTCGGTTGACGCAGCACGATCCAGTACAGCGTGATGTGCTGACGCGCGAGCCAGTCGCGGATTTTTTGCTGCACGTTATCGCTCACGCGACCTGCGCCGTCCGACAACAATATGATCGCGCGCGAACCGGAATCGGGTGCGTGGTCGAACATGCCGAGCGCGGTGGTGAGGCCGCTGCCGATGTTGGTCTGGAACAATCCCGGCCCGCCCGCCGCATCCACCGCGGCGAGTATCGCCTCGCGGCTTTGCGTGAGCGGCATCACATACATCGCCGAGTTGCTGAACGTCACCATGCCGAACATGTCGTTCTTGCGCTGCTTGATGAAATTCGTGATGAGCCGCCGCGACGCGCCCGATTTCGCCTCCCCCGCGTGGCCGCTGGCTTCCGCGCCTGAGAACGGCTCATCCATGCTCGCGCTGCGGTCTATGGTGAGCACGATCTGCGCGCCTTCGCCGATGCGTTCGACTTTTTGCGCGGCGGTGTGCGGCGACGCGATGCCGAGGATGATGAACAGCAGCGCGAGCGCGGCGAGTATCTTGAGCAGCAGCCCGATCAACTCCGACAACGCATCGCGCGGCAGCATTCCCGTCCACGAATAAGCGCGGCTGTGCGCGCGTTCCAGCAGCAGCGGCAACGCCGCGAGCGGGAGCAGAAACAATATCCAGTAAGTGTTGAACAGCACGGCTTGCCTACTTCATTCCGCGTTCGCAATCGCGGCAGCGGCGGCAGAATTGGCGCAGCCACGCGAGCGGATTTTCGCCTGCGTCGTGCGGCGCGGAAGGCTCGAAAAACACCGTGCGCGACAGAGCGAAAAATTGATCCAGCCCGGCGGCGACCGGCGCGAAATTTGGTTTGCGCCGCAACAGGCCGCTTGCATCGAATACACTGTTGCCCGCCGTGGCGTTGATCGCCTCATGCACGCGCGCGACGCCGCGCGACAAATCTTCGGGCGTATCCGAAAGTTTTTTGAGATCGCGCAAGGCACGCGCAAACGGGCGACCCATGCGCGGCAGCCACGCGCGCGAACCCAGCACATATAACAGGCCGATCAGCGACAAGGCAAACACGACCAGCGCGACGCGCAGCGTCAGCACCTCGCGTTTCGCATCCAGCGTGATCGGCCCGCGAAAACCGCTCATGTCGCGCTCGACCACGACAGAGCCATAAACCGCGAGCGGCGAAATGCGGAAACTCCAGCTCGGCACGCGCACCTCGAAATTCTCGCCGCTGCCGTTGCCGAACTTCACCATTTCCGCGGGCAGCACGGCGGGTTTGGAGACGACATTGTTGGTGAACACCTGATAGGAAAGATGCAGCGTGTAGGTGGTGGTGTTGATGCCTGCCGATTTTTCCAGCCGCACTTCGCGCACTTCAATGCCGTTGCCCTTGTTCTTGCGTTTTTGTTCGTTGCCGACGATGGGCAGCGAGGTTTCCACCAGTTGCCAGGGTTTTTTCGCTTCGAGAATGATCGTGCGTTCCAGCACGTCGCCCACGGTGTAGCCGACATCGCGCGCGGGTTCCACGGTTTGTACGCTCACGCGCGGATCGGTTTCCACGCCGTCTTCGGCATGGGCGACGGACAGGGCGGTCAGTAAAAGCAGGGCAATGAGAAATCGCATATCAGGCGGCCACAAACTGGTAAAAGTATTCGGTCAAATCGTCAGGTTCGAAACGGTCTTCGATAAAAAGCGGCGGCATGTCCACGCTCATGAAAAGTTTTTCAAGCGCGGCGCGGCGGTCTTCAAACGCCTGCAAAATGCGCGCGCGGTAGTGCTTGCGTAAAAACAGTGTACGTCGCGCGCCGGTTTCGCAATCGGCGACGCCCGCGATGCCGAATTCCGGCAGACTGCGGTATTCCGCCGCATCCCACAGCACGAGCGGCACAACGTGATGACGCGCGAGCGTGCCGAGTTGGTCGGCCAATTGTGGCAGCGGCGTGTGGAAATCCGAAATCAGCAGCACCAGCGAACGTTCGCGCGGCAACAGTTGCGCGACATCGCCCAGCGCCGTCGCAGCGACATGGGCGGGACGATAATTCGCGAGGCGTTCGGTCAGATCGAATGCGCCGTGGACTTTGGTGGTCGAGGTGAATACCCAGTCGTCGCGGATGATTTCGTCGTAGCCGATGAAGCCGAAGGGATCGTTGACGCGAAACGCCGAATACGCGGCGGAGGCGGCGATTTCCGCCGCGATTTCCAGTTTTCGCATGTGCCCCGAAAAGCTCATCGAGCCGGAAAGATCGCACACCACGAACACCGGAACCGAACTTTTCTGGTTGAAAATCCGCACCCACACCTGATCGAATGGATCGCGCAAGGTCTGGCGCAAATCAATGCGGCGCGGATCGGGATAGGAAATGAGCGGCGCGTGACCGCGAAACTCCATGCCGAGTCCGCGCTGCGCGCTCGCATGGCGACCGGGATGACGACCGCGCGAGCGCCAGCCGACCTGGTAGGTGAATTCCTTGATTTGGCCTTCGACCATGATCCGGCTCAGGGAGCGGAAACGGCGTTCACGATGCCGGACAAAAGATCGCGCGCGATCTCCGTGCGGCGCATCTCATACACCGGGCTGAACACGAGCCGGTGCGCGATGGTTTCGTGGAACACCGCGTGAATATCCTCGGGCAGCACCGCGTCGCGGCTGTTGAGCCACGCATTGACGCGCGCCGCGCGCACCATCATGGAAACACCGCGCGGACTCGCGCCCGCGAGCACGAGGCGGTTGATGTCCACATTATCTATTGTGATGCCGAACTGCGCCGGGTTGCGCGTCGCGAGCCACAGATCGAGCGCGTATTTGCACAGCGCCGGACTCGCCTGCACATGATTTTGCAAGGCCACGGCGATTTCGTTGAGCTTGTCGAAATGCAGCACATCCGGCTGCACGTTTTCGACCAGCTTGTCGGCATTGTGAAAGCGCGTGTCGAAAATCAGCGACTGCATGATGTCGGCATTGTTCGGCACGGCGATGGGAATTTCCATCATGAAACGGTCACGCGCGGCGGAAGGAATATCGAATGTTTCCTCTTTTTCCACCTGATTGCGGTCGGCGAACACCAGCATGTGCGGAAAGTGATGTTCCTTGTTGAACGCGGACAAGGTGCGCTCCGCCATCACGCGCAACAACAGCGAATGCACCTGCGGACGCGCGCGGTTGATCTCGTTGAAAAAGAACACGGCGAGCGATTCGCCGCAGCGCAGCAAGGGACCCGCATCCACATGCGGTCGCCCGTCCTCGCCGAGATAAGTGTGGTAAACCAGATCGTTGGGCATCAAATCTATCGTGCCCTCGATGCGCTCGTATCCGCCGCCGATGCCGCGCGTGAACGCGCGCAACAACGTGGTCTTGCCCACGCCGACATCGCCCTCCAGCAACACATGCCCGCGCGCGAAAATCGCGGTCGTGATAAGCCGGATCGGCTTTTGCTGACCGACCACAACCTTGTTGATTTCGGATTCCAGTTTCAGCGCCTGATCGCGCCAGTCAGCCAGCCGGCTGTCGCTTGAACTCACTCTTGTCTCCTCAGCTCTGTGATTTTGTTCCGCGTGACGCGGACGGAATAGTTTATACAAATTTCGGGCTAGTATGCCACAAAAAGCATACTGGTTAGTATGTTTTTTGGGAAGGGAAAACGGCGAGGCATTTCGCGCAGAAACGGCAACTTATGCGCCGTCATTGCGAGCGTAGCGTGGCAATCCAGTTCGCAGGTTGGGCTGAGCCACTTCGACAAGCTCAGGACAGGCATCCGTGATGCCCAACGGTGCAGCCGCTGCTATACTCGCAATGACGAGGTGAGGGTAGGGCGGGTTTGAAACCCGCCCCTACGTCCGTCCCGCCCGCGCATCCGAAGGCGTCATGCCATACCGTTTGCGGAACACGCGATTGAAATACGAAAGATCATGGAACCCGGCATCATAGGCGATGAGACTGATGGACAATTTCTGCAAACGCGGATCGCGCAACATGCGCCAGGCGCGATTCAGCCGCTGCTGCGTCACATACTCGGTAAAGCTCGTCCCCTCGGCGGCAAACAGTTTGCGGATATAAGGTTCGGAAAGGCCGTGGCGCTTCACGGCATCGTCTATCGAAAGCGCGTGGCGGTCGAGCAGATTCAGAATATCGTTTTTGATCGCGCGCAATCGCGCCGCCCGCACACCGCGACCGAGCGCGGTTTCAGTGGCATCGCGCGTAGCCGCGCCCAGCGCGAGCGCGACAAGATCGCGGATGTGCAACGACACGGCCTGCGCCAGTTCAGGTGTGGCGGCAAGCGCATCCGGCGGACGTCCGGCATAATCCGTCAGCAGGCGCAAAACGGGGTTGTCGCGCGCGACGCATTTGCCGAACAGGTCTTCCACCGTCGGCACCATCGCTTTCATCAGAGCCAGCGGAATGCTGAACGTGCTCGCCTGTGCCGCATTCATAAAACCAAATTCCGCCGACGAGTACAGCACCGCGTCACCGGGCTGCATAGTGATCTCCCGCCCGCCGAACAGGCCTGTGCCCGAGCCGCTTCCAAAAACAAACAAAATGACATCGTCGTTGCCGTCCGCGGCCAGCGCGCGCGTGCGTGTACCGCGGAGATTCGATCCATGGGCGTGCATGAGACGGAGATCAGGCATGGCTGCCAACACCGCCTCGCCGTGAAACGGCGCATCGGTGAGCGGCTGAATGTCGGCGCGGACAATGCATCGTCCGAAAACCTCGCGCCAGTACGGCATACGATCTTTTTCGGGGATGTTGTCGGTGGAAAAACGCAGGCTGTGGTCGTTCATGATTTTCTCCCTTCAGCGGAAGAGAAACCCCCGGCCAGCGCCGTAAAAAACGGCGAAAAATCTAGAAAAAAATGAATGTTTACAATGGGTTGTGGGGGGGGGGGTAACTTGTCGCATGATTTTTCACAATCTTAATCTCCTGCAAGTTGATCTCATTATTTAGATGTAATGAACAACGTCCCCGGAAGCGCCTTTATGATTTAATACGCGCCTGAATTTGTCAATAAGTTTGTCGGATTTGTCATTTCACTATCGTCATTGCGAGCGCAGCGAAGCAATCCAGTTTGTTTGCCGCATAGTAAAATCACAAAATTCCCAAGCAACGCGCATTATGAATCCGCCCGACACTCCCGCTCCGCGCCGCATTGCCCATCTCGATATGGATATGTTTTTCGCGGGCGTCGAGTTGCTGCATTACCCCGAGTTGCGCGGGCAGGCGATGGTGGTGGGCGGGCGTTCGGTGGATGCGCCGGAAATATTGGCGGACGGCACGCGGCGTTTTCACCGGCTCAAGGAATACGCGGGGCGCGGCGTGGTGACGACTTCCACTTATGAGGCGCGCGCGCTCGGCGTGTTTTCCGCGATGGGCATGATGAAGGCCGCACAGCTCGCGCCGGAGGCGATTTTGCTCCCGGCCAATTTCGAGGCGTATAAACATTATTCGCGCTTGTTCAAACAAGCCGCCGCCGCGATCGCGCCGGAAATCGAGGACAGGGGCATAGACGAAATTTACCTTGACCTCACCCGCCACGCGGAAGACAGCCGCGCATTGGCGCAACGCATCAAGGACGCGGTACGGAGCGCCACCGGCCTGTCGTGTTCGATCTGCGTCGCGCCCAACAAACTGCTCGCCAAGATCGGTTCCGATCTCGACAAACCCGACGGACTCACATTATTGGACGCGACCGACATCCCCGCGCGCATCTGGCCGCTCGCCGCGCGAAAAATCAACGGCATCGGCCCCAAAGCCGCGCAAAAACTCGCGGGGCTGGGCATCATGACGATACGCGATCTTGCCCACGCCGCGCCCGCGCTGCTGCAAAAACATTTTGGATTAAGCTACGCGCATTGGCTCGTCGAAGTCGCGCATGGTCGCGACGAACGCCCCGTCGAAACAGAATCCACGCCCAAATCCGTAAGCCGCGAAACCACTTTCGAGCGCGATCTGCACGCCAAACACGACCGCGCGCAACTCTCGGAAATTTTCACCGACCTGTGCCGCCGCGTGGCGCAAGACCTGCAACGCAAAGGTTATGCAGGGCGCACCATAGGCATCAAACTCCGCTTCCGCGATTTCCGCACCGTCACGCGCGACATCAGCCTGCCCGCGCCCACGCAAGACGCCGCCGTCATCCGCCGCAGCGCAGGCGAATGCCTGAAACGCATCGCCCTCGACGAACGCATCCGCCTGCTCGGCGTGCGCGTCGGAACGCTGATGGATGAAAATGAGTCACGCGAATTTCACGCGCCGGAGCAGGGCGCGTTGGGATTTGGGGGATTTTCCTTCGACGAAGCCAGGATGTAGGAAGGCAGGTTGGATAAGGCCGAAGGCCATCATCCAACATCATCAACTTCGATTCAAACAAAAACGGTGGATTGCACCGCTTTGCGGCTTATCCACCCTATCCTCACCCCAACTGTTCCCGCGTCAGCATGAACACAAACTGATCGCCGCCGCTGACCTCCAGCCAGGTGAAGGGCAAATGCGGGAAAGCGGTTTCGAGCGCGTCGCGGTTGTGGCCGATTTCGACGATGAGCAGGCCGCCGGGATGCAGGTGTTCTGCGGCGAGGGCGAGGAGGGCGCGGGTGTGATGCAGGCCGTCCTGGCCGCTTGCGAGCGCGAGGTCGGGTTCGTTGCGATATTCCTGTGGCAGCGCCTGCATCGCGGACGCATCAACATAGGGCGGGTTGCTCAGGATGATGTCGTAGCGGCATCCGGCGAGCGCGTCCAGCAAATCGGATTGCAGCAGGTGAACGTGATCTTGCAGCGCGTAATCGGCGATATTTTTGGCGGCGACGGTGAGCGCGTCGGCGGAAATGTCCACGGCATCCACTTCCGCATTGGGGAAGGCGTGCGCGGCGAGCACGGCAAGGCAGCCGCTGCCGGTGCAGATGTCGGCCACGGCGGTGACTTCTTCGGGATTGGCGATCCACGGTTCCAGCCGCTCGCGCAGCAGTTCGGCGATGAAGGAACGCGGCACGATGACGCGCTCATCCACATAAAATTTGAAATCGCCCAGCCAGGCTTCGCGTAGCAAATAGGCGGTGGGAATGCGTTCGGTGACGCGGCGCTCGATGAGATGCGCGAGCGCACGGCGCTCGGTTTCGGTGAGCACTGCGTCGAGAAACGTTTCCAGCGTGTCGTGCGGCAGATGCAGCGCGGAGAGGATCAGCCATGCGGCTTCATCCACGCTGTTTTGCGTGCCGTGGCCGAAGAAAATACCGCCTTCCTCGAAACGCGAAACCGCGTAGCGCAGCCAGTCGCGCAATGTGTAAAGCTGGTTTGCCGCTTCGTTGGGATTCATGTTTCGTCTCCGTCGTTTTTGTCGCGCCCGCGTGCCGCCCAAACCAGCGCGGCGATGATGATGCCGCCGACGATGAATATCAGCAGAAATTCCATTATTTCAACAACAACGTTTCCAGCGTGATGCGATAGACATCCTTGAGCGGCTCGATATCCGCGACGGCCACGCATTCGTTGAGTTTGTGTATGGTCGCGTTGAGCGGACCAAATTCGATGATTTGCGGACAGATGTCGGCGATGAAGCGCCCGTCCGAAGTGCCGCCACTCGTGGAAAGTTCGGGCGTGATGCCGTAGATTTTTTCGATCGCGCCGCTGATCGCGTCCACCAGTTCGCCGCGCGGCGTGAGATAGGGTTGGGAATGCTCCCATTCCAGTTCGTATTCGACACCGTGTTTGTCGAGTATCGCGCGTGTTTTTTGTTGCAGTTCCCCGACCGTGCTGGCAGTGGAAAAGCGGAAATTGAACAGGATTTCCACCGTGCCCGGCACGACATTGGTCGCGCCGGTTCCGCCGTTGATGTTGGAAATTTGCCACGAAGTCGGCGGAAAATATTCGTTGCCTTCGTCCCACACCGTGCCTGCAAGTTCGGCGATGGCGGGCGCGACGATGTGGATGGGATTTTTCACCAGATGCGGATAGGCGATGTGGCCTTGCACACCTTTGGCGATGAGCCTGCCCGAAAGCGAACCGCGTCGGCCATTTTTTATCATGTCGCCCACGCGCCGGTTGGAAGTCGGCTCGCCGACGATGCAATAATCAATCAACTCGCTGCGCGCCCGCAACGCCTCGACCACGCGCGCCGTGCCGTCCGTCGCGATGCCCTCCTCGTCCGAGGTAATCAGCAAACCGATGGAGCCGGGATGATGGGGATGCGCCGCGACGAAATCCTCGATCGCGGTGATGAAAGCCGCGCACGAAGTTTTCATATCCGCCGCGCCGCGCGCGTACAACATGCCGTCGCGCACGGTGGGCGTGAAAGGTTCGCTGTGCCACAGATCAAGCGGGCCGGTCGGAACCACATCGGTATGCCCCGCGAACACCAGCAAGGGATTTTCCGCGCCACGCCGCGCCCAGAAATTATCCACGCCGTTGAAACGCATACGCTCAATGCTGAAACCGAGCTTTTCCAGCCGCGCGATCATGATCTCCTGACAGCCCGCATCATCCGGCGTGAGCGAACGGCAGGCAAGCAGATCAATCGCAAGTTGCAAAGTGGGAGTCATGGGGTGACATTTTACTTGGAAGTTTTGCGGGATGGACGTTTTTCGCGTCAGCGAGCCAGGCTGACAGACACGCATGAATGCCGCATTGCGTGAGTGGCTCAAAGAACATTCCTTGGCGTAACTTGCATTTCTGCCCATCTTCGGCTCCTTCATCCCCAAGAAAACGGGGAGCCGGTTTTTAAAGGAGAGTAATGTATTTTTGAGCAGTAACCGCCTACCCCTTGGCCACAGTCGCGGCGACCGCATCCAGCGCGCGCGCCGAATAGACCAGAGCCGCGCCTGCGTTCAGCGCGACGGCAACACCCAGCGCATCGGTGATTTCTTCAAGCGTCGCGCCGTGATCGAGCGCGGCTTTTGCGTGCACGGTGATGCAGCCGTCGCAGCGCGTGGTGACGGCGACGGCAAGCGCGATGAGTTCGGCGGTCTTGGCATCCAGTCGCCCGTTTTTCACTGCCGCGCCCGACAGGGTTTGATATCCGCGCACGGTGTCGGGCGATAATTTGGCGATTTCTCCGATGCGCCCGACGAGTTCGGCACGATAAGCGTTCCAGTCCAGCATGATGGTTTCCTTGGATGATTGAGTGAATACAGAATACCCCGGTCTTCCCGTTCATTCCCGTCTGCGCGGGAATGAACGGGAATGAGGCTTACGGCTTGATCGCCACCTTCAACACGCCATCGCGCTGGTGTGAAAACAAATCATACGCTGCCGTGATGTCGTTCAGTTTGTAGTGATGCGTGACCAGCAATTCCAGGTTCAGTCGTTCGGAAGCCAGCACGTTCATCAAGCGGCGCATACGTTCCTTGCCGCCGGGGCAGAGCGCGGTGTTGATTTTGTGGTCGCCCAAGCCTGCCGCGAATGCGGACAGCGGAATTTTCAAATCTTCGGAATACACGCCCAGGCTGGAGAGTGTGCCGCCCGGTCGGATGACGCGCAGCGCGGATTCAAATGTGGCTTGTGTGCCCAAGGCTTCAATGGCGGAATCAGCGCCCTTGCCGCCGGTGAGTTTCAGCACTTCATCCACGACATCGCAGTTTTTGAAATTCAGCGTTACATCCGCGCCCAGTTGCTTGGCGATGCCGAGCCGGTGATCGTTGCCGTCCACCGCGATGATGGTGGTCGCGCCACGCAATTTCGCGCCCGCCGTGGCGCACAGGCCGATCGGTCCTTGCGCGAATACGACCACGGTATCGCCGATGCGGATGTTGGCGTTTTCTGCGCCCGCGAATCCGGTGGACATGATGTCCGGGCACATCAACACTTGTTCGTCGGTCAATCCATCGGGAATGGGTGCGAGGTTGGCTTGCGCGTCGGGAACCAGCACATATTCCGCCTGCGTGCCGTCAATCAGATTGCCAAAGCGCCAGCCCGCCGTGGCTTTGTAACCGTGGCAGGCGCAGCGACCGGAGGGGACGAGATAACTGCCGTCCTGCGATGGCGCGCCGTCTTGCGCCGCGTAGGAGTTGAAGTTGGGACAAATCGCGCCGGCGATCACGCGCTGACCTTCCGTGTAACCCACCACCGCGCTGCCGAGTTTTTCGATCACGCCAACGGGTTCGTGGCCGACCGTCAAGCCTTTCGCCACCGGATATTCGCCCTTGAGAATGTGCACATCCGTGCCGCAAATCGTGGTGGTGGTGATGCGGATCAGCGCATCGTTCGGGCCGACATCGGGGATGGGTTTGGAGACGAGTTCGATACGACCGGGTTCGACAAAAACAGCGGCTTTCATTTGGGTTGCCATGGTATTTCCTTCTGTGGAGTTATGATCTTCAATGGTACTACGAAAGTCGTGAAAGTATTATGATGACGGCGCGAACCGGAATCCTCCGACCGCCATCAGGAGTCGCAATGCCCCATATCGAACATCATCGTTTGCATCGCAGCAACTGGCTGCGCGCCGCCGTGCTCGGCGCCAATGACGGCATCGTCTCCACCGCTTCCTTGCTGATCGGCGTGGCCGCCGCCGGAAGCGATATTCATGCGATTTTGCTGGCGGGCGTGGCGGCGCTGGTGGCGGGCGCGATGTCAATGGCGACGGGCGAGTATGTGTCTGTTTGCTCGCAAGCCGATATCGAAGCGGCGGATCTCGCGCAGGAAAGCGCCGCATTGCGCGATCACCCCGAAGAGGAATTCGCAGAGTTGCGCGATATTTACGAGAGTCGCGGATTGCAACGTGACCTGGCGGCGGAAGTAGCGCGTCAACTCATGGCGCATAACGCGCTCGAAGCCCATGCGCGCGATGAAATCGGCATCACCGATAGCGGCAAGGCGCGCCCGCTGCAAGCCGCCTTTGCCTCCGCGTTTGCCTTCACCGCCGGTGCCGCCCTGCCTTTGCTCGCGGTTCTGGCATTGCCGTTCAACAGGCTCACATGGGGATTGGCCGTCGTCGCGCTGATTTCCCTCGCATTGCTGGGCGCTGTGGCCGCGCGCAGCGGCGGCGCTTCCATGCTTAAAGGCGCATCGCGCGTTTGTTTCTGGAGCGCGTTGGCAATGGCGCTCAGCGCGATGATAGGACACCTGTTCAACGTGAGCGTTTGAACATCGTCGCGCGGTAAAAACGCATTTCCTTCTTGACAGCCTGTCCGCAAACTTGCTATAGTCTCGCCTCTCGACGCAATGCGAACTTTGCAAAGCGACGAATCGGACGCGGGGTGGAGCAGTCTGGCAGCTCGTCGGGCTCATAACCCGAAGGTCACAGGTTCAAATCCTGTCCCCGCAACCAACTAAATTCCGCAGTTGACGAAACTTGGCCGCGCTGTATAATGCGCGGCTCATTCATTTCCTGGGGTTGTTCTGTGCACGGCGCGGAGCGGTCTTTTGGAAGTGAACCTTGCTCTTTAACAAGATGAACAACCGATAAGTGTGGGCGCGTGGTGGCAGGGCGGGTCATTCTGGTTTAGGCCGGAAGACCGCTCAAGAACCAAGTGCTTACACTTTCAAAGAACCGTATTGGTTCATTTGAGAATTTAAGCCAAAGCGATTGGCCTCTATTTAGAGGCAACAAGTAATAGTCGGAATTAAACTGAAGAGTTTGATCCTGGCTCAGATTGAACGCTGGCGGCATGCTTT
>JAITWS010000033.1 GCA_031285185.1 Methylobacillus sp. | reverse complement strand
GGGGATTTCGGCGAGCGTCTGTCTGAGCACTGGCGAAGCCGGTGCGAGTTCAGCGAGCCGCCCGGATCGGTGAGCAGCGCAAGGGAGCGCGAAGCGCCGCGGGAGCAGGGGGTCGTTTTCTTTGGTTACTTTCTTTTGGACAAGCAAAAGAAAGTAACTCGCCTGTCGGGGCGAGACCCGACCAAAGCAAGGTGGCTTTGCTAAGATGTGCGCTCGTCCTTCGACAAGCTCAGGACGAACGGTTTTTTGTTTACCCCCTCTCCCCCACCCCTCTCCCGCGAGGGGAGAGGGGGCTTTCAAAATTTTGGCCGTCATCTCAATGCGCGCTTTCCCAATTCGCGCCGGTGCCGATTTCCACTTCGAGCGGCACGTCCAGTTGGGCGACGCCGGACATGAGGCGCGGCAATTCGGTTTGGATGAGCGCGAGTTCGGTTTGCGGGACTTCGAGCACCAGTTCGTCGTGGACTTGCATCACCATTCTGGCGGCGATTTTTTGTTCGCGCAGCCAGTTGTCCACGGCGATCATCGCGAGTTTGATGAGGTCGGCGGCGGTTCCCTGCATGGGGGCGTTGATCGCGGCGCGTTCGGCGGCCTGGCGGCGCATGACGTTGGGGCTGTTGATTTCGGAAACCCACAAACGCCGTCCGAAAACGGTTTCGACATAGCCTTGCTGGCGCGCCAGCATACGGGTTTCGTCCATGTAGGCGCGCACGCCGGGGTAGCGCGCGAAATAGCGTTCGATGTAACTTTGCGCGGCGGCGCGTTCGATGTTGAGTGTGCTTGCGAGGCCGAAGGCGGACATGCCGTAGATGAGGCCGAAGTTGATGACTTTGGCGTAGCGGCGTTGTTCGTGGCTGACTTCCACGCGGTCGCAGGCGAAAATTTCCGCGGCGGTGGCGCGGTGGATGTCTTCTCCGGCGGCGAATGCGGCGAGCAGGCTCGCATCCTGCGACAAGTGCGCCATGATACGCAGCTCAATCTGCGAATAGTCGGCGGAGACGATGACATGATCCGGCGGCGCGATGAATGCTTCGCGGATGCGGCGACCTTCGGCGGTACGCACCGGAATGTTTTGCAGATTGGGATCGTTGCTCGCCAGCCGTCCCGTGACCGCGACGGCCTGACTGTAATTGGTATGCACGCGCCCGGTGGCCGGGTTGACCATTTTAGGCAGCTTGTCGGTGTAGGTGGATTTGAGTTTGGAAAGGCCGCGATATTCCAGCAGCACCTTGGGCAGCGGATGGTCGAGCGCGAGTTCCTGCAACACGTCCTCGTCGGTGGAAGGCGTGCCGCCGGGCGTTTTTTTGAGCGGCTTGATGCCAAGTTTGCCGAACAGAATTTCCTGCAATTGTTTGGTCGAGCCGAGGTTGAACGGTTGTCCGGCGAGTTCGTGCGCCTGTTGTTCGAGCGCGAGCAGTTTGCATCCGAGTTCGTGGCTTTGCGTTTGCAGCATCGCGCCGTTGAGCAACACACCGGCGCGTTCCATGCGGAACAAAATTTCCAGCACCGGCATTTCAATGTTGCGATAAACATGGTCGAGTTTCGCGTTGGCCGCGATTCTGGGATACATGCTCTCGTGCAATTGCAGCGTGATATCCGCGTCCTCGGCGGCGTATTCCGCGGCCTGCGCGAGCGCGACCTGGCTGAAGGGCATTTGCTTCACGCCCTTGCCGGTGATTTCCTCGTAAGTGATCGTGCGCGCGCCGAGATGCCGCAGCGCGAGATCGTCCATGCTGCGCTGGCGGTGGCTTTCCAGCACATAGCTTTGCAGCAGCGTGTCGTGCGCGATGCCGTTAAGCGCGATGTCGTGATTGGCGAGTATGTGTTTGTCGTATTTGAGGTTTTGCCCGACTTTGCGTATCGCCGGATTTTCCAGCAACGGTTTCATTTTCTCCAGCGTTGCGGCGAACGGCAGTTGTTGCGGCGCATCCGCATAATCGTGCGCGAGCGGCAGATACGCCGCCGCGCCCGTTTCCACCGCGAACGACATCCCGACGATGCGCGCGGTCATGGGATCGAGGCCGGTGGTTTCGGTGTCGAAGCACACCAGCGCGGCGGAGGCGATTTTTTCCATCCAGCGTTGCAGCGCGTCTTCGCTCAAAATGGTTTCGTAATCGCGCGTTTGCGGCGCGCCGAACAAAGCCGGTTGCGGCTGATCGAACAAACCGGCTTGCCCCGGCGCGGGCGCAGGTGCGGGCGGCGTTTCGCGCGCGGTCAGTTCGCGCAGCCAGGCTTTGAATTCCAGCCGTTCGTACAGCGCGATCAGCGCGTCCGTATCCTGTTTTTGCTGTGTGAGTTCGGGCAGATGCACGGGCAAATCCACATCGCATTTGATGGTCAGCAATTCACGCGCGGTCGGTAACCAGTCCAAAGCCTTGCGTAAATTTTCGCCGACCACGCCCGTCATTTCGTCGGCGCGCGCGACGAGATTATCCAGCGTGCCGTATTGCATGAGCCATTTGACGGCGGTTTTCGGCCCCACCTTGTGCACGCCCGGCACATTGTCCACGCTGTCGCCCACCAGCGTGAGGTAATCCACGATGCGCTCGGGCGGCAGGCCGAATTTGCGTTTCACGCCCGCCACATCCAGCGTCTCGTTGCTCATGGTGTTGACGAGCGTGATGTTGGCATTCACAAGTTGCGCGATGTCCTTGTCGCCGGTGGAAATGACGGTACGCATGTTTTCGCGCTCGGCCTCGCGCGCGAGCGCGCCGATCACATCGTCGGCTTCCACGCCCTCGACCATGAGCAGCGGCCAGCCCAGGCCGCGTATTGCTTCCAGCAAGGGCGCGATCTGGCTGGCGAGATCGGGCGGCATGGGCGGGCGATTCGCCTTGTATTCCGGGTAGATGGCATCGCGGAATGTTTTGCCCTTTGCGTCGAACACGCAGGCGCTGTAATCCGACGGATAATCCTTGTGCAAACGGCGCAACATGTTGAGCACGCCGTAAACGGCGCCGGTCGGCTCCTGATGCTTGTTACGCAAATCGGGCAGGGCGTGGACCGCGCGGTAAAGATAGGACGAACCGTCCACCAGCAATAAAGTTTTCATTTTTGAATTATGGCATACTGCTAAAATACCCGGATGAAACACCCAAGCGAGAGATCATCATGTTTTGCCGCCGCAGCCTGATTTTACTGATTCTGAGCGCGCCGCTTTTTGCGGTGGCCGCCGATGCGCCGCCGCCGTCGCCGGAACTGGAAGCGCCGCCGCAAATGGAGACCATAGACGAACCCGACGCGGCGACCGAGCCGCAAGTGACCATCATCAAGCGCGGCACGGATACCATCGAGGAGTATCGCATCGCCAACGAGTTGTACATGATGAAAGTCACGCCCGCGCACGGCAAATCGTATTATCTCGTCAAGGAATCCGCCGCCGGCGGCTGGGTGCGCCAGAATGGGCCGGGCGAGCCGCTCTCGGTTCCGCAATGGATTTTGTTCCGTTTCTAACCTGATAAACGACGCGAGAGGGTCGGTTTCCGACCCTCTTTCATATTCATGTCCGTATATACCTCCGTCACTCCCGAGCAACTGGCCGACTGGCTGCGAAATTTTTCGCTGGGTTCACTGCGCGAACTCAAAGGCATCGCCTCCGGCATCACCAACACCAACTACTTCGTGACCACGGAATCAGGCCGCTATGTGCTCACGCTGTTCGAGCGCAACGCGGCGGACGAGTTGCCGTGGTTTCTCGATCTGATGGCGCATCTGGCCGATCGCGGCATTCCCTGCCCGCATCCGGTGGCCAATGCCAACGGGCATTATCTGGGCGAATTGAACGGCAAACCCGCCGCGCTCGTCACCTGTCTGCGCGGCGGCTCCGTCGAATCGCCCGCGCCCGAACATTGCGCCGAGATGGGGCGCGTGCTCGCGCAAATGCACAAGGCGGGATCATCGTTCGACGCAAGCATGGAAAATCCGCGCGGCCCGCACTGGTGGCGTGTGACCGCCGAAGCCGTGCTGCCCTTTCTTGATGCCGCAGACCGCGCCCTGCTGGAAACGGAACTCGCGCATCAGGCCGAATTTCGCGCTGCCGATTTGCCGCGCGGCGTGATCCACGGCGACATGTTCCGCGACAACGCGCTGTTCGACGACGCGCGACTGACCGGCCTCATTGATTTTTACTACGCCTGCGAAGACGTGCTCGCCTACGATCTCGCGATCACCGTCAACGATTGGTGCGTCCATGCCGATGGGCGGCTGGACGAGCCGCGTCTGCGCGCGATGCTGGCCGCTTATCACGCGGAACGCCCGCTCACCGCCGCAGAACACGCTGCCTGGCCGACGCTGCTCCGCGCCGCCGCATTGCGCTTCTGGCTGTCGCGCCTGTATGATCTTCACTATCCGCTCGCGGGTGAAATCACACACGCCAAAGACCCGGGACATTTTCGGCGGATTCTGGCGGACAGAATCGCGCAGCGTGAAATGGCGCGGGAAATTTGGGTAGCAACGTAAACAAATCGGGAGGGGTGACAATGATGCAAGCACGTTCGGTAAGCGCCGGCAGCGGATGGCATTGGCTCAGCGGCGGCGCGCGCCTGTTTATGAAAAATCCGCCCGTCTGGATGGCGATGGTTTTTCTCTATTTCGCAATCACAATGCCCATGATATTCGGGCTGGAATATGCGCTGAAATCCACCATGCCCGGTGTCGGCGGCTTTATCGTCGGGGTGTTGGGCGTGATGCTGGTAGGCGGGCAAATTCTGGGCTGTCGCGCGCTGGATAAAGGCGAGCCGCTGAAAGTCGCCCATCTTTTCGCCGCTTTTCCGAGTGGCCGTCTGGGGCAATTGGCCATCGTCGGCGTGATTTTCGGCCTGGGCTATTTCCTCATCATGAAAGTTTCCGGGATGGCCAACGCGCAAGTGCTGCTGGAGCAACAGCAGTCGCCGGAACTCGACCCGGCTTTGGCTCAAGCGATACTGCAAGCCTATCTGCTCATGCTGCTCATGTTGATTCCGTTGATGATGCTTTATGTGTATGCGCCCGCGTTGGTGATGCTGGGCAACATGAGCGCGCTCAATGCGATGGCATGGAGCTTTGTCACCTGCTTGCGTAACATTCTGCCGTGGCTGGTTTATTGCGTCATTGTCTTTATCATCTGCTTTGTGCTGGCGTTTGCGGGAGGCGTGCTGTTCGCCCTCCTCGCGGCCATCCTCGGCCAGCAACTGATAACGGTACTGTTTTTGGCGGCGCTCGCCCTGGTCATGCTCGTGGTGGTTCCCATCGCGCTGACCTCGACTTACCGCAGCTACACAGACGTTTTTAACGACGGAAACATGGGCTGAAGCGACGCGATTCGCAAAGTCCGCGTCAATTTTTAATTTCGTAAATAACCGAAGGGGGCAATTCTTATGGAAGCACGCAAAGTCAGCGCCGGCAACGGCTGGGAATGGATCGTCAGCGGGTTTGATCTGTTCAGGAAAAACCCGGGAATCTGGATTGTGATAATGCTCATCTATTTCGCCATAATGCTGGTTCTGGCGATTTTCTCAATGATCCCGCTGCTCGGAATGCTCGCCAATATCGCGATCACCCTGATCGCGCCGGTATTTTTGGGCGGTCTCATGCTGGGCTGCCGCGCGCTGGAAAACGGCGAGGAACTGAAAATCGAACATCTGTTCGCCGGATTTCAGACCAAGGCGGGGCAACTGATCGCGGTCGGAGCGATTTATCTCGCGGTTATGATGGCGATCACCATCGTGTTTGTTATCATAGCCGTGATGACCATAGGCATGGGCGCGGCAATGGCATCGGCGACCGACCCAACCGCTGCGGCCGCCAGCACTCTTGTGACGTTGCTCTTCGTACTGGTCGGTTTCGCGCTGATGATCCCGGTCATGATGGCTTACATATACGCGCCGCTGCTCGTGGTGCTTAACGACATGAATCCGATTGATGCAATGAAGGCGAGCTTCATCGCCTGCCTGCGTAACATCCTGCCGTGGCTGGTCTATGGCATCGTCACCTTTGTACTGGCATTTATCGCAACGCTACCGTTGCTTCTGGGCTGGTTGGTTCTGTGGCCGGTTCTGAATGCCGCGCTTTACGCCAGCTACAAGGATGTTTTCAACATCGAAAACACCGATCAGGCGGTGTGACCGGCATTTCCCCTTGCAGTTCTCCCTCTCCCGCTTGCGGGAGAGGGTTGGGGTGAGGGTGCAGAACAAAAAAATCCGTTCGTCCTGAGCTAGTCGAAGGATAAACGGATTTTTGTTCTGGATCCCCGCCTCCGCGTGGATGAGCGAAAGCTCCCCCTACACCGCCGTCAACTTCGCATACTCCATCGCCAACCATTTCATTCCGGCATGGCCAAAATTGACTTGCACACGAAGATCGTTGGCGTTGCCTTCATAGCCCACAACCACGCCTTGTCCGAATTTCTGATGGGTTACGGCCTGGCCGATGCGCCAGGGATGGGCGGCGGTTTGTGAGCGCGGCGCGCTTGTCGGCGCTTTGCTTTCGGCGCGGGTGTTGATGCGTTTCAGCAGCGCATCGGGGATTTCGTCGAGAAAGCGGGACGGGATGTTGTAGCGCACCTGCCCGTGCAGCAAGCGGCTTTGCGCGTGGCAGAAATGCAAGCGCCGCCGCGCGCGGGTGATGGCGACATACATCAGCCGCCGTTCTTCTTCCAGCCCGTTGGTTTCGAGCATACTTTGCTCGTGCGGGAACAGGCCTTCTTCCAGTCCGCTGATAAATACGGTGTTGAATTCCAGCCCCTTGGCGGCGTGTACCGTCATCAGTTGCAGCGCGTCGCGGCCTGGGTCGGCCTGATGTTCGCCCGCTTCAAGACTGGCGAAACTGAGAAAGGCGGTCAGCAATTGTTGTTGCGGATCGCCGCCGGAAGATTCCGCGAAATCGCCGCCGTGTTCCTGCGTGAAGGCGATGGCGGCGTTGACGAGTTCATCCAGATTGGCGATGCGGTCTTCGCCTTCTTTTTCGTTTTGATAATGCGAACGCAGGCCGGAGTGCGTGGTGATCTGATCTATCATTTCCGGCAGCGTGAGGCCGACGCAACCGTCGCGCAACAGACGCAGCAGCGCGACAAAGCCTTCAATGCCGCGCCCCGGTTTGGGTTGTGCGCCGGATTTTGCGACGGCGGCCTGCCACAAACTGCTGTTTTGGCCGCGCGCGATTTCCTGCAACTGTTCCAGACTGCGCGCGCCTATGCCGCGCGTGGGAAAATTGATGACGCGCAACAGCGCGGTGTCGTCGTCCGGGTTGGCGACAAGGCGCAGATAAGCGAGCGCGTGTTTGATTTCGGCGCGCTCAAAAAAGCGCAGCCCGCCATACACGCGATACGGCAATCCGGCGGTGAAAAGCGCGTGTTCCAGCACGCGCGATTGCGCGTTGGAGCGGTAAAGCAGCGCGATTTCACCCAGCGATTGCCCTTCGTTGTGCAGCATTTTTATTTCTTCGACGATGTAATGCGCTTCGTCCTGATCGTTGTATGCCTCAAACACGCGGATGGGTTCGCCCGCGCCGTCGGCAGTCCAGAGATTTTTGCCGAGACGGTTGCGGTTGTGCGTGATGATCGCGTTCGCGGCATCGAGGATGTTGCTGTGCGAGCGGTAATTTTGTTCGAGCTTGATGAGGTTTTTGACCTGAAAATCCTTTTCAAACTCCAGCATGTTGCCGACGCGCGCGCCGCGAAAAGCGTAGATGGATTGGTCGTCGTCGCCCACCGCGAACATCGCGCTGCCTTGCCCGGCCAGCAGCTTGAGCCACTGATATTGCAGGCGGTTGGTATCCTGAAATTCATCCACCAGAATGTGCCGGAAACGCGTTTGATAATGCTCGCGCAAAGCGGTTTCGCGCGACAGGGTTTCGTAGCAGCGCAGCAGCAATTCGGCGAAATCCGCCACGCCTTCGCGCTGACATTGCGCGTCATATTCGGCGTAAAGATCGCGCAGGGTTTCGGAATACTTATCGTAAGCCTCCATCCGCGTCGCGCGCAAGCCTTCCTCCTTGGCATTGTTGATGTAATTTTGCGCCTGCTTGGGCGGATATTTTTCGTCGTCAATATTGAGCGCCCGCATCACGCGCTTGATCGCGGAAAGCTGGTCGGCGGAATCGAGAATCTGGAAGGTCGCGGGCAGATTGGCTTCACGATGGTGCGCGCGCAAAAAGCGGTTGCACAGACCGTGAAACGTGCCGACCCACATGCCGCGCGTGTTGATCGGCAGCATCGCGGAAAGGCGCGACAACATTTCCCTGGCGGCCTTGTTGGTAAAGGTCACGGCGAGCAGCCCCTGCGGGCTGATCTGGCCGGTCTGGATAAGCCATGCGATGCGCGTGGTGAGCACGCGCGTCTTGCCGCTGCCCGCGCCCGCGATGATGAGCGCGGATTGCGGCGGCAGGGTGACGGCTTCGAGTTGCTTGTCGTTGAGTCCTGCGAGGATGTCGGTCATATCTGCAAAATAAAAATGCGCGTACCCGGTTGGTTACGCGCATCAAAAAAATTTGAATTTGGCGGGAACTAAGTCGGGTTTGCCCGATCTTATCCCTTAGACGATGTTATGCGTCTCCCGCTTCTCCTCCCTGAGCGGGCGCCTTATCTCCATAAGGCAACTTGCGCCCCGGTTTAATCCCCTTTAGCCGGGGCCTTTTTTTGCCTGTAACTCAGAGTATTCGGGAGTTGTTGGTCGCAGTATATGCCGATGTTTGCCGGAATGTCACAAAAAAATCCCCGCCGAAGCGGGGATTTTTACAACATGTTGCAAAAAGCAGACAAGACTTGGAAGCTCTGTATGAATGCGCGTCCAGATTCGGGATGGGATGCACGGCGCAACGCGCAGCACTACAAAATGTATGGCGAGCATTTGCAACGCCGCAGACCGCCCGAAGCTGGGCGCGAAACTTACATCATGTCCATGCCGCCCATTCCGCCCATCCCGCCCGGCATGGCCGGAGCTTCGTCCTTGGGCTGTTCCGCCACCATGCAATCGGTGGTCAGCATGAGACCGGCGATGGAAGCGGCGTTTTGCAGCGCGGAACGGGTGACCTTGGTCGGATCCAGCACGCCCATTTCCACCATGTCGCCATAGGTGTCGTTGGCCGCGTTGTAACCGTAATTGCCCTTGCCTTCCAGCACCTTGTTGACGACCACGGAAGCCTCGGCGCCCGCGTTGGCGACGATCTGGCGCAGCGGCTCTTCGATCGCGCGCAGCACGATGCCGATACCGGCGTCCTGATCGTGGTTGTCGCCCTTGGTCTTGGCGATCACGGCGCGCGCGCGCAGCAATGCCACGCCGCCGCCCGCCACGATGCCTTCTTCAACAGCGGCGCGGGTTGCGTGCAGCGCGTCTTCCACACGCGCTTTCTTTTCCTTCATTTCAACTTCGGTGGCTGCGCCGACCTTGATGACGGCCACGCCGCCCGCGAGCTTGGCCACGCGCTCTTGCAGCTTTTCGCGGTCATAGTCGCTGGTGGATTCCTCGACCTGTTTCTTGATCTGGTCAATGCGCGCCTTGATGTTGGTTTCGTTGCCCGCGCCGTCAATGAGGATGGTGTTTTCCTTGCCCACTTCAATGCGCTTGGCCTGACCGAGATCTTCCAGCTTGACGTTTTCGAGCTTGAGACCCAGTTCCTCGGCGATCACGGTTCCGCCGGTCAGGATGGCGATATCTTCCAGCATGGCCTTGCGGCGGTCGCCGAAGCCCGGTGCCTTGACCGCGCATGTCTTGAGAATGCCGCGAATGTTGTTGACCACCAGCGTTGCCAGTGCCTCGCCTTCGATGTCTTCCGCCACGATCAGCAGCGGACGACCGGCCTTGGCGACTTGCTCCAGCGCGGGCAGCAGATCGCGGATGTTGGAAACCTTTTTGTCGTAAAGCAGCACGAAGGGATTGTCCAGCAGAGCGATCTGGCGTTCCTGATTGTTGATGAAATAGGGCGACAGATAACCGCGGTCGAATTGCATACCTTCCACCACGTCCAGCTCGTTTTGCAGGCCGGAACCGTCTTCCACGGTAATCACGCCTTCCTTGCCCACCTTGTCCATCGCGTCGGCGATGATCTGGCCGATGGAGGCATCGGAGTTGGCGGAAATGGAACCGACTTGCGCGATTTCCTTGCTGGTGGTGCAGGGCTTGGAAAGTCCCTTGAGTTCGCTGGTGGCGACTTCCACCGCCTTGTCTATGCCGCGCTTCAAATCCATCGGGTTCATGCCTGTCGCGACGGATTTCATGCCTTCGCGGATGATGGCTTGCGCCAGCACGGTCGCGGTGGTGGTTCCGTCACCGGCGATATCGGAAGTCTTGGAAGCCACTTCCTTGACCATTTGCGCGCCCATGTTTTCAAACTTGTCCTTCAGTTCGATTTCCTTGGCAACGGAAACGCCGTCCTTGGTGATGGTCGGCGCGCCGAAGGAGCGCTCCAGAACCACGTTGCGCCCCTTGGGACCCAGCGTAACCTTGACGGCATTGGCGAGAACGTTCACGCCGTTGACCATTTTTTGGCGAACTTCGTCGCCGAAACGTACATCTTTAGCAGCCATTATCAAATTCTCCTAAAATCTTTGCGGTAGTGGGGATGCCGATGCCGTCAGGCTTCGATGACACCCATGATGTCTTCTTCGCGCATCACCAGCAGCTCTTCGCCGGAAACCTTGACGGTCTGGCCGGAATACTTGCCGAACAGCACCTTGTCGCCGACCTTGAGTTCAAGTTTGCGAACGGAGCCGTCTTCCAGCACCTTGCCGTTGCCCACGGCGACGATTTCGCCTTGGTCGGGTTTTTCGGCGGCGGTGTCGGGAATGACGATGCCGGAAGCGGTCATACGCTCTTCTTCGACGCGCTTGACGATCACGCGATCATGCAAGGGACGAATTTTCATAGGGTTCTCCTTTAAGTAAATCCAAAATTGGGGGAATTGAGAGCAAGGTTGTTAGCACTCTTGCCTTTCGAGTGCTAATGATAGGGATAGTCCTCCGATATTTCAAGAGGCTGTTTGAAATTTGCGGTTTTATTCTTCGGAAAACGCCTAAGCAATACTTAGCGCTTCGCAGCCCGCATCCGTCAGCCGCAAATAGCTGCCGGTTTCGTACCAGTCGGCGAGCACATGACGGACGGTGTGTTTGCCTTCGTCCGTGATTTCATGCGCGGCGGGGCGGTGGGTGTGGCCGTGAATCAGCAGGTCGGGATGGTGAAATTGGCGGATGAGCGCGATCACCGCGTCGGCATTCACATCCATGATGGTTTCAGATTTGGCGAATTTTTCCGATTCGCTGCGATGGCGCACGGATTGAAAAACAACCCGGCGCACGACACGCGGCAGGGCGAGAAAAATTCTTTGCAAGCCGCGTCCGCGCACGCGTGCGCGGAATTTCTGGTATTTCACGTCGTCGGTGCAAAGTTGGTCGCCGTGTGTGAGCAGCACGCGATTACCGTGCATTTCGAGCAGCGTGGGATCATCGAGAATTTTCATCCACGAGGCGCGGGAAAATTTTTCGCCGAGCAGAAAATCG